>JAHCLN010000047.1 GCA_026125215.1 Opitutaceae bacterium | reverse complement strand
ATCTGGCCCGGGCGGCGGTGCGGTGGCTGGGCCGCACGCCGACGGACCTCGTGAACGCGGCCCGGATGGATTACAGCGCGCGGCAGCTGATGGAGACGAACCGCCCGATTCTGGACATCGCGCTCGATTGCGGGCTGAACAACCTCTCGCACTTCTACGCGCTCTTCCGGCAGCGCTTCGGTGTCAGCCCGCGCCGCTACCGGCTGCGCGCGCACTCCACGGTGCGGGGTTGAGGGGCGGTTTGGCTCCCGGATCCGGCAAGGAATGTGGAAATCAGGAAGGCGGGAATTGGCCACGAACCCTGCTGCCGATATCATGAATTCGGATTTTGATTATCTGGAACTCAGGAAAGCAGGAAAATACCCCGAGCCTTGCCACGGATGGCACGGATATCATGGATGGGAATTATATCCGCATTGATCCGCGAAATCTGCGGAAAGGATCGGGTGGGGAATGTGGAACCCGCCACAGGCGGGCAAGCTCAGCAAAGTTCGGAAGACCTCAAACCTTCCCGCGGATTTCGCGGATACCACGGATGGGAGTGTCAATCCGTGCTCATTCGCATAATCCGCGGGAAAATTGCCTTCCCGCTGGCACGGATTTTGCCACAACGAAGGGCACCCCTCCTCATCGTTCTCGTTCTCTTAATCCTAATCGTTCTCCCCTGACCCGAGCATTCCGAACCGGAGAACGGGTAAGATCACGAGAACGAGAACGAATTAACCCGACCCTCCTCATGGACGACCTCGACCTCGGCGCGACAATCAAAGGCTTTATCCCCGGCCAGAAGGTATTCAACCGCTACACGCTGACGCGCATTCTGGGCCGGGGCGGGATGGGGGTTGTTTGGCTGGCGCGGGACGAGGAGCTGGAGCGCGACGTAGCCCTCAAGTTCCTGCCCGAGGTGGTGGCGTTGGACAAGCAGGCGGTGCAGGAGCTGAAGCGGGAGACGCGGCGCTCGCTGGAGCTGACGCACAGCCACATCGTGCGGATCTACGATTTTATCCAGGACGCGCGCGCGGCGGCGATCTCGATGGAATACGTGGCCGGGGAGACGCTGGCGGCCCGCAAGGCCGACCAGCCCGGAAACTGCTACGAGCCCGCGGTGATCCAGGACTGGGTGCGGCAGCTGTGCGAGGCGCTGGACTATGCGCACCACAAGGCGGAGATCGTGCACCGCGACCTGAAGCCGGCGAACCTGATGATCGACGGGCGGGGTGACCTGAAGGTGACCGACTTCGGGATCGCGGCGAGCGTGAGCGACTCGGTCTCGCGGGTATCGCAGCAGGCGGGTTCCTCGGGCACGCCGGTTTACATGAGTCCGCAGCAGATGATGGGCGAGAAGCCGGCCATCACCGACGACCTCTACGCGCTGGGGGCGACGCTCTACGATCTTTTGACGGGCAAGCCGCCGTTCCACTCGGGCAACATCATGATGCAGGTGGTCAACAAGACGCCGCCATCGCTCGCGGCGCGGCGGGCGGAGCTGGGCGTGGCCGGTGAACCGATCCCGCCGGAGTGGGAGGCGACGATTGCGGCGTGTCTGGCGAAGGAGCCGAAGGACCGGCCGCAGAGCGCGGGGGAAGTGCTGGAGCAATTGCGGATTGGGAATGGCGGATTGCGGCGTGGAGGTGGCCGCAAAGAGGCGCAAATCAGCGCAAAAACAGAGGACGGTGCGAAGCTGCCGACGAAGTCGTCCGACCAATCGAAAATCCCAAATCGAAAACCAAAAATGGCGGCTATGGCGGCGGTGGCTGTGGTCGCCGCCCTGGCCGCCGCGGGCTGGTATTTCGGCGCCTACGCCCCCGAGCTAAGGCGGCGCGCAGAGAGCTTGGCGGCTGAGCGCGCCCTGCTGGAGCGGGAGCAGCGCGACCACACGGCGATCATTGCCCTGATCGATGCCTTTGCGGATGGTTCCCCGGCATCGCTCCGCGCCAGCACCCAGGGCGCGGTGGCGTCCTACCTTGCCGGCGCGCCCGCTCGCTACCATTCCGAGGTGGAAAAACGCTGGACCGACCGACAGACGGACTGGGAGCGTGCCCGGCTCGCGGCGGTCCGCGACTTGATCGGCAGGAACCTGCGCCAGCTGAGCGCGGCCGCCGACCAGTTCTTTCTGGAAAACGGGGTGTATGAAGTGACGGTGGACAAGCTCGTGGGGCCCGGAAGGAACCACTACATCAAGCAACTGCCATCCGCTGCAGGCGAGGACTACAGCCGGCTGGGGGTGCTGCGCCAAGGTCAGCCGATCAGTGTGACGACACCCGACGGCACATCCTACGTTTATGACCATCCGAACCTGACGGTGCAGCCCCGGCAGGCGACGCGGGAGAGCGTGCGGCTGGAGGCCCAGCCGTTTCCGGTGGCCGGCCAAGCCTTTGAGAACGGCCTGGGCATGAAGTTTGTGCCGGTGCCGGGGACGAACGTGTTGTTTTCGATCTGGGAGACGCGGGTGCAGGATTACGGGGCGTTTGCGCGGGCGACAGGCCGGGCGTGGAGCAACGCGAATGCAGGGGCCACGCACCCGGCGGTGAACGTGTCGTGGGAGGACGCGCAGGCGTTCTGTCAGTGGCTCACGCAAGAGGACCGCCGGGCGGGCCGGCTGGGGCCGGATCAGAGTTACCGCCTGCCGACGGACGCAGAGTGGAGCGTGGCCGTCGGTCTGCCGAACGAGCCCGGCAGCACGCCGGCGGACAAGGACATGAAGGTGAAGAACCATTATCCGTGGGGGACGCAGTGGCCGCCGCCGCGCGGGGCAGGCAATTATGCGGACGAAACGGCGAAACGGCGCAATCCCGCTTGGACGATTATCCAGGGTTACGACGACGGCCATGCCGGCACGGCGCCGGTGGGATCATTTACCGCGAACGCCCATGGGCTCTACGATTTGGGCGGCAACGTGTTGGAGTGGGTCGAAGATCGTTGGAACAGTGGCAGTAATTCGCGTGTGCTGCGGGGCGCGTCGTTCAGCACCTACGATCCCGACGGCCTGCTGTCGTCCGGCCGCTACGGCAGCGCGCCCGGCCTTCGCTACGTCGGCAGCGGTTTCCGTGTCGTCGTGGCCGTCGGGTCGTCCGCGCGATGAGGCAGCCTTAACCCTTTTCACTTTGGCCCTTTTACCCTTTTCTCTCTTCGGCGCGCGGAGCGCGCCGCGAAAATTTGCTCCGGGAATGTGTCCGAACTCCTCCCGGCAGCGAAGTGGCTGGCACGGAGGACGTGTGCTGCGGGGCGCGTCGTTCAACAACAACGATCGCGACAACCTGCGCACAACACCAAGGGACAGAGTCTGGGATTGATCGTCTTTTCGTGCGTCCTTTGGCATGCGCGGTCGGGACGGTGTCAGGCCTTTCGCCGGTCACGGCAAGGGGGTAGCCCAAACCTGTTTGTCATCTATTATATGACAAACAGCGCGGGAGCATTTGCCGCTGGCGCGACCGCGCAGATCTTTTCCGCCGGACTAGGGCGGTTAAAAATATCATGACCGCAGGCCGCGGTCCGCTCGGAGAGCGGACCCTGCCGGCGCTGCCGCGCCTCAGTGCGATGGCCACAATTTTTTACCGCTCCAGAAGCAGTTTGCGGCAGGGTGGGAATCCGGCGCGGCGATCAGAACTGCAGGTGTTTTACCGTGAGGCCCTTGTTGATGAGCTGCTTCAGGGAATCAATGCCGATGCGGAGGTGGTCGCCCACGTAGGTGGCGTCCACTTTCTTGTCGCTCTCGCTGGTCTTCACGCCGTCGGGGGTCATGGGCTGGTCCGAGACGAGCAGGAGTGCGCCGGTGGGAGTCTCGTTGAAAAATCCGGTCATGAAGATGGTGGCCGTCTCCATGTCGATGGCGAGGGCGCGGATCTTTTTCAGGTATTTCTTGAACTTGTCGTCGTGCTCCCAGACGCGGCGGTTGGTGGTGTAAACGGTGCCGGTCCAGTAGTCGCGGGCGTGGTCGCGGATGGTGGTGGAGATGGCCTTCTGCAGGGCGAAGGCGGGGAGGGCGGGCACTTCCGGGGGGAAGTAATCGTTGCTCGTGCCCTCGCCGCGGATGGCGGCGATGGGCAGGATGAGATCGCCCAGCGCCGCGCGGTGCTTGAGGCCGCCGCACTTGCCGAGGAAGAGGACGGCCTTGGGGTTGATGGCGCTGAGCAGGTCCATGACCGTGGCGGCGGTGGCGCTGCCCATGCCGAAGTTGATGATGCTGATCTCGCCCGCGGTGGCGCTGGGCATGGGCTTGTCCTTGCCGCGGACGGGCACGCGGTGCCACTGCGCGAAAAGCTTCACGTAGTGGTCGAAGTTGGTGAGCAGGATGTAGTCGCCGAACCCGTCGAGCGGCACGCCGGTGTAGCGGGGCAGCCAGTTTTCGACGATCTCTTTGCGGGATTTCATGGGCGGACCTTGGGGGGAATTGCCGCGAAGTGCACGGCGGAAAGCGCGCTTCACTCCGCCGCCGGCCAGCGCAGGTCGTTGGCGCGGATTTCGTGCTGCCAGAGCTGTGCGCCGGTCTTGCCGAAACAGGTGATGGTGATCAGGCGGTCGTTGGGCGGACCGGAGACGGCCACCTGGCAGTAGTTCTGGTCCTGCACCACCGTGCCCTCGATGCGGCCGGCCTTGGGTTCCAAGGTGCGGGTGTGGGCGCCGCTGGAGAGCGGTGAGCTGGTGAGTTCGTAGAGCGGGTAGGGCAGAAGATCGTCGCGGCGGACGAGCTCGGTGTAGTGCACATCGCCGCTGAGGAGGATCACGCCGGGGATGCGGTGGGTGCGGATGAGGTCGAGGATTTCCTCGCGTTCGCGCTGGTAGCGGTGGTGGTCCTCGGAGCCGGGATAAAACCGTTCGTTCAGGAACTGGCCGCCGGTCACGATGAAGCGGATGGGCGAGTGCCGGCGGTTGTTGCCTTCGAGCATGCTCAGGAGATTTTGCCGCAACCAGGCCATTTGTTTGGCGCCGTATTGGGTTTTTTCCGGGAACGTGTCGGGATTGGTCTCGGACTCGTCGCGGTGATAGCGGTTGTCCATGACGAAGAAGGCGGCGTCGCCCCATTGGAATTTTCCATAGACGCCGGGGTTGTCGGGCTCGCCCCAGGTGCGGTTGCCGAAGTAGGCCTTGAAGGCCGCGAGCGTCACGTCCTTGAACTCGTAACCGGTGTTGGAGTTGTTGGGGCCGAAGTCATGGTCGTCCCACGTCGCATAGTGGGGCATGGCCGCGAGCAGCGGCTGGAGATCGGGCGTGGCGCGGTCCTGCCGGTAACGATACCAGATGCCGCTCTCGGAGGACCAGTCGGCCTCGCGGAGGTAGAGATTGTCGCCGCCCCAGATCATGAAATCGGCGCCGGACCCGGCCATGTGGGTGAAAATATCCGTGCCCGCCCCGTAGGGCGTGCCGGGCCGGTCGTAAGGGGTGTCGTTGAAATAGGCGCAGGAGCCGAAAAGGAAACTGAAGTCGGGCGGTGTGCTCGGGCGCTGGCGCCACTCCCACTGGGCGGTGGTCTTGAAGGTCAGCGGTCCCGGCAGGGCCACCGGTTCGCCGTCGATCAGCAGCCGGTATTCGTAGGTTTTGCCCATGTCGAGCAACGGGAGCACGAAGCGCTGCGGCTGGCCGCCGGCGGGGCTCACCCACGGGTTGGCGTGGGTCACGCGGCGGATGTTTTCCGGCGCACCGGCGGGCCAGAACTCCACCGTCACCTGCCCGGCGTTTTCGGTCTCGACCCAGACCATGGCTTCGCGGTGGGTCTGGTAGCCGAGCATGGGGCCGGAGACGAGGCGGCCTTGGGCGAACAGGCCGGCCGGGAGGAGCAGCAGCAACAGGGCGAGGCGCAGCAGTTTCATGCGGGCATTGAGCCGGTCGCTGCGGCAAAGGCAAAGCCGCAATGTGAATTTTGCGCACCAAACGCGGGGGTGGACAGGCGCGGACGGTTTGGCAGGCTGCGGCCATGCCCAAACCGCCGTCGCCGCAATGGTCGCGAACGCAGCCGTCGGCTGCGCAGATCGCGGGTTTTCTCGCGCGGGTGGCGGACCAGCCGTTTTCTTACGGCGAAGTCGGTGCGACGAAGGGCGGGCCGCCGGCCGGCTACAATTTTGACGACAATGCCGTGCAGCTCGGCCGCGGGGCGGAGGCCTTTGCCCGGGGTTGCGCGGCGTTGCGGACCTGGCGGATGTTTCCCGCACCGTGGACGCAGATCCGTCCGGTGGATGCCCCGATCCGCGAGGGGCAGGTGGTGGCCATGCTGGCGCGGGCCTTCGGGCTGTGGTGGTTGAGCTCGTGCCGCATTGTGTATGTCGTGGACGAGACCGCGCCGGTGCGGCGCTTCGGTTTCGCCTATGGCACGCTGCCGGCGCACGTGGAGCAGGGGGAGGAGCTGTTCAGCATCGAGTGGCGGCCGGACGACACCGTGTGGTATCGCGTGCTGGCCTTTTCGCATCCGCGCTACTGGCCGGTGCGGCTGGCGAAGCCGCTCGCAAGGAATTTGCAGCGAAAATTTGTGCGCGACTCCAAGGCCGCGATGGTTCTCGCTGTCGGGACCCCTGCATGACTACCCCGTTGAAGGTCAGAATCGGTGCGGCCGCCTGGTGCGCGTTCGTGTGGTTTTCGGTGCCCACTTTGCATGACGGACGCTGGGCCGCGGCGTTGCTGCTGCTGGCGGCACTGGTGCTGATGCCGATGGCGTGGAGCCTGGTGCGCGATTTTGAGGACACCGGCTGGGCTGCGCGGTTGTGGCGCTTCGATTTGCAGGCGCATTTTCCGGCGGCGCTGCTGCTGGGGCTGGCCTTTTTGCTGCCGCCGGGACCGGGGGCGTTGCTCTGCGCCCTGCCGTGGGCGGCGGTGCTGGGCATCATGGCGGTGGACGGGGTGCTGCGGATCCGGCGTCATGGATTCTCGCCGCTGGGACTGCTGTGCCGTGATGTCGGGCTCGTCTATGCCTCGATCGGCGGAGCCTGGTTGCTGGCGGACCGCGCGGGCTGGGCGCCACTGGGCTTTGCGCCGGAGATCGTGCTGCTGACCGCCGTGCATTTTCATTTTGCCGGACTGCTGTTGCCCGTCGTGGCCGGGCTCGCACTCAACCGCCGGCCGGCCAGCCGGCTCGCGCAGGCCTCCACGTGGCTGGTGCTGGCCGGGGTGCCGCTGGTGGCCGCGGGCATCAGCGTGACGCAGGCCGGCGGTCCCTTTCAGATCGAGGCGCTGGCGGCGTGGGTGCTCGTGCTGGGCGGGTGGGGCGTGGCGTGGCAACACCTCGTGCTGGCCGTGCAGGAGCGCGGCGTGCATCCGCTGGCGCGCGGACTCTGGCTGGTGGCGGGACTTGCGCTGGCGGTCGGCATGCTGCTGGCCGGCCTGTATGCCTCCCGCGCCTGGCTGGCGCCGATGCCTTGGCTCGACATCCCGGGAATGCGTGCGCTGCACGGCACACTCAACGGGCTCGTTTTCTCGCTGGCCGCGGTGCTCGGCTGGTGCCGTGCCGGCCGGGCCTGTTGCTCGGGCCGGTGAGCGGTGGTCGGGGCCGGCTGGTGGAGGATAACGGTTCTTTATAACTGTCCCCAGGGCCTTGCGGACCGCCGCGGCAGTGGCTAGGCTCCGCCCATGACGCGGAAATCATGCTGCGTTTTGCGGCCGCACCGCGGCCGCCGCTCTCCGAACGGAGCCGGTTTGGGCTCCGGCCGGCGGGTGTTGCTTCAACCCTCAAATTCCGGTGGCGCGGCCGGATCGGTGGGCGCGCCGGATCTGGCCCCATGAAAATGATGCTTCGTCTGTGTCTTGGCGGTTGCCTGGGTCTGTTGCCGGGCGGCTTGGCGGTTGCGACCGCCCCTGCGGTTCAATCCATCCCGGCCGATCTCACGGCCTATATTGCGCCGGTGTTTCCGGTCATGTTGCGCGAGGACGGCGTGTTCAAGGGCAACGTGCTGGTGGCGGTCGCGTGGGACCGTGCCGGCATCCCGCGCGACGTGGTCGTGCTCGAAACGACGGAACCCCGTTTCGCTCCGGCGGCGGTCGAGGCGGCGCGGCAATGGCGCCGCGGCGCCGACCGGCCGGGCTTGGAGGTTTATGAGCTCGCATTCGACACGAGCGGGGTGGTGGTCAGCTACAGCGGCAAGAATGCAGCCGCGATGGTGGCGGAAGGAAAAACCATCCGCCGTCCGCGGGTGTTGACCCGCGATGAACTCGACGCCCCGCCCCAGGCTTTGCGCCAGCCCATGCCGACATTCCCGGCCACCGCACAGGACCGCTGGACGGAGGCACGGGTGACGGTTGATTTCTTTGTGGATGAGGCCGGCCGCGTGCGGGCTCCGGCAATCCAGAGCGCGACTTCGGAGGAATTTGCCGAGGCCACCTTGGCGACCTTGCGCGAATGGCAGTTTGAAGTCCCGCGCCGGCACGGCCGTCCGGCGGTCTATGCCGAACGCTGGACCTTTGATTTTCGCAAATCAGGCTGAATCATCGGGAAAGCGATTTGATTGCTGGCGGACTTGCAACCAGACCAGACTTGGTCTGGTCTGGTTGCCGTGAAAACCGTAAACATCCAGGCAGCCAAGACCCACTTGTCCCGTTTGGTCGAGGAAGTGGCGTCGGGAAACGGAGAGGTTGTCCTTGCGAAAGCGGGCAAACCGCTGGTGCGGATGGTGCCCTACGCTGCGCCGCGGCAGGCCCGGAGGGAGGGGATTTTTGCCGGACAAGGCTGGGAAGCGCCGGATTGCTGGAGTGCCGCGGATGATCCGCTGGGGACGGCCGCCGAGGCGCCGTTGTTTCACGGTGCGGTCGAGGAAGCGCCGGACAAGGACTGACCCATGCGATTGCTGCTGGATTCGCATGTGGTGGTCTGGTGGTCGGTGTTCCCCGGGCGGTTGAACGCGGCGGCACGCGAGGCCATCCGCTCGCCGGATAACGAGGTTTTCCTCAGCGCGGCCACGGTGTGGGAGCTGGGCCTGAAAATCACGCGCGGCAAACTTCGGCTGCCGCCGGACTATGCGGCGCGGCTGCTGGCCCACGGCTGCGAGGAGCTGCCGGTTACGATCGCGCACACGACCCTGTCGGTCTCACTGCCGGCCCTGCACGGCGACCCCTTCGACCGGCTGCTGATCGCGCAGGCGCTGGCCGACGGGCTCATGCTCGTGACGTCCGACCGCGAAATCATGCGCTACGACGTGCCGGTGCTGGAGGCGTGAAGCGATTCAATTCCGGCCGTCCGCCGGCGGCGGACGGGGATTCTGCTCCGTGGGGAAATGCTCCGCGAGGAAGGCGAAGAGTTTTTCGTATACTGCTGCCGATCGCATCCGCGGGTCGGATATCTTCATTCTTCTAGTGAAATTGAAATCGACGATCACGGCATTGCGATTGTTTCTCCGAACGTCGCGCCTCACATGTTCGCCGGGGCTGAAATGAAAAGCCGGCACATTGATTTGTGCCAGCAGCCTTACCGGTGAAGGCGCTTGAATAATGCCGCTGTGTTTCAATTCCACGAGGTCTCTCCATGGGCTCCAGTCTGGCACGACGTAAAAAGGCTTCACCGTGTCGATATCGACCTCGTGCGCCACGGGAGTGCTGATGTTTATCCAACCTGCATAACTTCCCTCAGGCCGGGCGAGCGTTTGCATTGCGACCCAGCCGGCATCGTAGGTGCCCATTACAATGACGCGATTAGGGTCGATCCATCCTTGCTGCCCCAACCACTGCACTCCCTCGATCAGGTCCAGGGGAATCCGGTTGGCTATCTGGTGTCGGCCCTTCAGGACGAAACCGTGGCCGTAGCCCTTGGTGCCTCGATAGTCGATCGAAGCCACCGCGTATCCGCGACTGGCAAATGCCTGTCGCAGTGAGCTGAAAATCAAACCCTCCCGCCGGCGGAAAACATCTTCCTCCAGCAGCAATATCAGCGGAGGAGGTTGTCCGGCTTTTGGGGGTGCCAAGAACTCACCCTTCAGGTTTAGACCGTCAGAGGTGGTGAAACTAAAGGGTTGATGGCGGCCCAAGGTGACAGGGTCGATTCCTTCTATGCTCGGACCGATTGGCATTAGCCGGCCGGCCGGCCGGTCCAGTAAATAGTAGAATCCGGGTGACTGCGCATTTACGGCGAAGATGACCAATTTCTGCTCGTCGTGAGAAATGCTTCGGATCGAGTTAATGGTCTCCGGCAATGCGCGATCAATCTCCCGCTGGAGATCCGCAGAAATCTGGGAGAGATGGTGGCGACCGATGGTCTCGGCAGGATGGATGATGGATTGTGGTATCCCGCCAGACTTTCCCCAAAATTCGACCACACCGGGGTCAAATTTTTCCGGCGCAAACAGAGATTCGGTGGCAAGCGTCACGGGATCGACGGCAACCAAGCGGGCGGGATCGGTGGTGTAATCCAGGGCCAGCAATCTGCGTTGATCAGGGTGAACGGCCATGAATTCAAACACCGGCTCTTCAGGCGTGCCGTAGGGTATTCTGATCCAGCGTGCGTCTGGAGCGGTGCGATGCAGCAGGAACAGCCGTTCGGATGTAAGTTCGACGGCCGCAACAACCTCGCCTTTCGCGTTCAGCAGCCATTGCTGCACCTGTCCCGGATTCTTTTCTACCACCCGGGTGCGATTTCTAATCAGATCGAATTCCCTGAGTTCGTATCCGGTGTAGTTTGCCGTCAGGTAGGCCATCAGCACCCTGTCGGGCTGATCGGGCAACTCGTGAATCAGCCAATGATCCCGGTAGTGTCCGCTAAAATGCGTGGTGGCCTTGCCGGTGCTGATCTCGATCGATTTGTAGATGATCCCGTCGTTGGGATCGTCCATCAGCACCAAGACTCGGTCATCGTTGGCCCACCAGAGATTGACGAGCACTGCCGGTCCCAGTCGAGCTACGGGAGCAAGTGACAGATCGGTCAGCTTCATCACACCGATGTGTTGCTGGTCGTCTCTGAGAACAGTGATCGCCAAGCGGCTTCCGTCCGGCGATATTTTCAGTCCGGAAAGGGTTGCCGGCCCATATAGCTTTTCCAGCGGCAGCGGCTTGGCGGGCAGGGTGGTCGCGAGGCCGGCGGTCAGAAAGAACAGGAGGATCGGCAGGCGCATGGGGTGATGGCTGGGGAATTCCTGGCAAACACATCGCATTCCCGCCGCCATGGGAAGCGAATCCGGCCAGACACCGCCGAATCAAACCGCCCTTCTGTCAGGCCTGCGGTCTCACGCTTCCGCGAGGGCGTTGGCGGTGTTGAGGTGTTCGACGCCGGTGTATTTCTGCGACTGCTCGTCGGCGTGGTAGCTGGAGCGAACCATCGCGCCGCTCTCGACCACCCCGAGGCCGATGGACAGGCCGAACTGCTTCCAGTGGGCGAACTCGTCGGGATGCACCCAGCGTTCGACCTTCAGGTGCTGCGGGGTGGGCTGGAGATACTGGCCGATGGTGAGGATGTCGGTTTTGTCCGTCGCAATGTCGCGGAGGGTCTGCTCGATCTCCTCGCGGGTTTCGCCGAGGCCGAGCATGATGCCGGTCTTGGTGGTGAAGCCGCGGCTCTTGGCGTGACGCAGCACGGAGCGGCTGCGTTCGTAGCGGGCCTGCACGCGGACGGGCTTCTGCAGGCGCTCCACGGTCTCAAGGTTGTGGTTGAAGATGTCGGGCTTGGCGTCGAGCACGGTGTCGAGGTCGTGCAGGCGGCCTTTCCAGTCGGGCGTGAGCACCTCGATGGCGGTTTGCGGCATGCGGTGGCGGATGGCGCGGATGGTGGCGGCCCAGACGCTTGCGCCACCGTCGGACAGTTCATCGCGGGCGACGGAGGTGATGACGCAATGTTTGAGGCCCATCTTGGCGACGGCGTCGGCCACGCGGGCGGGTTCGCCGAGATCGAGCTCGGTGGGGCGTCCGGTCTGGATGGCGCAGAAGTTGCAGGACCGCGTGCAGATGTTGCCGAGGATCATCAGCGTGGCGGTGCCGCGGGCCCAGCATTCGCCGAGGTTGGGGCACTGCGCACTCTGGCAGACGGTGTGGAGCTTGTGCGTGTCCACGAGCTGCCGCACGGCCTGGTAACCGGGGCCGGAGGGGAGCTTGGCGCGGAGCCAGGTGGGTTTGCGCGTGGTGTCCATGAACGGGAGATGGCCGCAAAATCGCGCACAAAGCGCAAAAAGAAAAACATCAGCCTTTCCGCGTAGTTGCACCGATACCCTCGGTGAGGAACTCCGGCCAGAGCGACTGGAATTCCCGGGCGAGCACCGTCTTGACCTCGGCGAGGTCGAGTTCGCGCCCGAGTTCGGCCTGGAGCGAGGTCACGGTGCCGTCAGTCGCGCTGATGCCGCAGGGGACGATGCCTTGGAAGTGGGCGAGGTTGGCGTTCACGTTGAGCGCGAAGCCGTGGTAGGCGACCCACCGCTTCACCGCGACGCCGATGGCGGCGACCTTGCGCCGGCCCAGCCAGATGCCGGTGAGCCCGTCGCGCCGGCTGGCGGCGAGGCCGAGCGCGCCGACGCTGTTGATGAGCACTTGCTCCAGAAAACGCAGGTAGGCGTGCAGGTCCTTGCGCGGAGTGAGGGAGACGATCGGGTAACCGACGATCTGCCCGGGGCCGTGGTAGGTGATGTCGCCGCCGCGGTTGGTCTTGGCCACGGCCACGCCCTCGGCGGCCAGCTGTTGCTCGTTCCAGACGAGGTGATTTTGCGCCCCGCCACGCAGGCCCAGGGTAAAGACCGGCTCGTGTTCCGTGAACACGAGCGTGTCGCCGCATTCCCCGGCCAGCCGCCGCGCGACCTGCTCCTCCTGCCGGCGATGGGCTTCCTCATAGCGCGTGCGGCCCCAATCGGCGAGGGCTACGTGATGGGCGAGGGTGGCGGGCATGCGGGCAGATTGGCGGCAATCCCTGCCGGCGCATCTCCCGGCTGGACCGCGGCGGTGGCGAATGTTCACGCACCTTCGGCTTGGCGGCGGCGGCCCTTCTGCTCATGCACCGGATGTGCTTAATCCCGTCGCCCTCGATCACCTCCGTCCGTCCGGCGAGCTCGGCCGGCGGCTCGCGCTCAATCTCCGTCGTCTGCGCGATCCGGAATTTGGCTACGATGCGATGATGACGGCCTTCACGGCCAAGGATGCACCCGGTGACTGGGTGGGGCGCTGCCTGCTGGCGCTGACCCTGCACGGACGCCTGGGTGCGGATGTGGCGGCGCAGGTGGAGGAGATCATCACCCGTTTGCCGGGGGCGCTCAACGCGCGCGGCTACCTGGGCGATATTTATCCGCCGGGCACGGCCGACGAGAACCAGATCGGCGGGCACAACGCCCTGTTGCGCGGCCTCTGCGAGTATTACCGCTGGCGCGGCGACCCGCGGGCGCTGGCCATGATCCGCTCGATCGTTGCCGGCCTGATGGTGCCCTCCACGTCGCTGTGGGCGGAGTATCCCGACCGTTTGCTGCAGGAGCTCATCGACAACCAGGTCGTCGGCCTGACCGTGCGCCGCGAGCAAGGTGCCTGGCGCGGCCTTTCCACCGACATCTCGACCGGCTTCTTCACCCTCGACGGATTGACCCAGGCCCATGCCGTCGCGCCTTCGCCGGAACTGCGCCGGTTGATCGAAACGATGATCGCCCGTTATGCGCAGCTCGATCCGGTGGCCCTGAGCGCGCAGACGCATTCCACCCTCACGACCTTGCGCGGCATCCTGCGCTGGTGGCGCGACGTGGACCCGCGGCCTGAACTGCTGGACCTTGTGCGTGGGCGGTTCCGGCTTTATCGCGCTGGGGCCGAGACGGAGCATCATGGCAATTACAACTGGTTCGGCCGGCCGGACTGGACGGAGCCCTGCGCCATCGTGGACGCCTTCATGGTGGCGGTGCAGTTGTGGTCTGCCACCGGCGAGGCGGAACTGCTGGAAGAGGCACACCGGATCTATTTCAACGCGCTCGCCCACGCCCAGCGGCCCAACGGCGGCTATGGTTGCGATCTCTGCACGGGCGCCCGCGACCTGCTGTTTGCGGCGACGCACGAGTATTTCGAGGCGCCGTGGTGCTGCTCGATGCGCGGGGCCGAGGGGCTCGCCCGGGCGGCCCAGCACGGCTGGTTCACGCAGGGCGATGAGGTGACGCTCGCATTCTATTTCGGCGGCACGGTGAGGTTGGAACTGCCGGCCGGAGTGGTGGAGTTCGCGCAGGAAAGCAGTTACCCGCTGGAGGGCCGGGTGAGTTTGCGCGTCACGGCCTCGACGACAGTCCGGCCCGTGACGCTGCGCTGGTTTGCGCCCGCGTGGAGCCCGGCGGCGGAATTTCGGTTCACGCGCAACGGCGCGGCCCTGCCGGCCCGGGCGGAGGGCGCATTTGCCGTGATCACCGCCGAGCTGCGGCCCGGCGACGAATGGGTCGTGGAGTTTCCGCTGCGGGCCGGGGTGGTGCCGTTGCAAAACCCCGGCCGGCAACCCGGTCACCACCGGTTTGCGCACGGGCCTTTGCTGCTGGGCCATGCCGGGGCGGAAACCGTGGCGTTGCCCGCCGCCACCGTGTTGAAACCGCTCGGGGCGGGCCGCTACCGGTGCGCCGCCACCGGCCGCACGCTGGCGCCGCTGCCCGCGCTGGTTGACCTCGATGAAGCGGCCGCAAAGACTGTCCGCACCCAGATCGTGTTTGCCGACTGATTTCCCATGACCCCCTCCGCCATGCAAAGCCTCCTCGGGCAACTGCCGTTCCAGACCGGTGCGGTGACCCGCATGATCAATGCCGAGAATCCCACCGGCGAAAAGGGCGGCGGCGCCAGGTGGGAGCCGAATCCCGACGACCCGATGGTGCCGCACAGCGCGCAGGCCATGCACCTCGGCCGCGGCTGGAAAGTGCGGCCCTTCATCAGCCTCAAGGCCGGCGAAACCGCGACGCTTGCCGACATTGCCGGCCCGGGTTGCATCAACCAGTTTTGGATCACCGCGAGCGCCGATGAATTCCGCACGCTCGTCCTGCGGATGTATTGGGACGGCGAGGAGACGCCCTCGGTCGAGGCGCCGCTCGGCGATTTCTTCGCGATGGGTTTCGACACCGTGCCGCATGGCGTCAACTCGCTGCCCGTCGTGGTGGCGCCGCACCGCGGATGCAGCTGCTACTGGCAGATGCCCTTCCGCCGGCATGCGCGCATCACGCTGACCAACGAGCACAAGACCGACGTGAAGATCATCGCCTACAAGGTGCTCTACAAACTGCACGAGGTGCCGGCCGGGGCGGCGTATTTCCACGCGCAATGGCGGCGCAGCCTCACGCGCCGCGAGCATCCCGAACACACCATCCTCGACGGCGTGAAGGGGCATGGGCTCTACGTCGGCACCTACCTGGCGTGGACCGCGCTCTCACGCGGCTGGTGGGGCGAGGGCGAGGTCAAGTTCTACCTCGATGGCGACGGCGAGTTCCCGACCATCTGCGACAACGGCACCGAGGACTACTTCAGCGGCGCGTGGGGTTTCTTCAAGGACCCGAAGAAGGACCCGGTGGAGGAGGCCTTCAATACGCCGTTCGTCGGCATGCCGCTGGCCCACACCGGCGGCAACGACGGCCCGCGCTACTTCGGCCTCTACCGCTGGCACATCCTCGACAGCATCGGCTTCGAGCGCGACCTCCGCGTGACGGTGCAGACGCTCGGCTGGTGGCCGGGACACATCTACCAGCCGCTCACAGACGACGTCGCCTCCACCGCCTTCTGGTATCAGCGCGAGCCGCACGCCCCCTTCCCGAAATTTCCTTCCCTCAACGAGCGCTGGCAGCGCTGACCACCGTGGCCACCCGTTTCGAAAACATGGACTACAAGTGCTACCGCGATGCGGTGGCGCGGCAGCGGGCGCACCAGGAGGACTGGCTCAAGGTCGGTTATGCGCCGCTCGGGTTTTACCTGAAGGACTTCTGCCTCCACGAGGTGGACGGCACCTGGCACCTCTACCATATCGCCGGCACGCCGGGCGTGAGCTGTTGCCTGCCGGGCAACGAGGTGTTCTTCGGCCACGCCACCACGCGCGACTTCGTGACTTGGGAGACGCACGAGCCGTGCTTCTTCATCGACATCCGCGGCTGGGACCACGGGCATGTCTTTGCGCCCTATGTTATCAGTCACGCGGGCAAACACTGGATGTTCTACACCGGCGTGGCGACCGACAACACGCAGCGCATCGGCGTGGCGACCTCGACGGATCTTTTTCGCTGGGAACGCGCCTCCGACCGTCCCGTCATCCGGCCGGAGGAATACGGCTGGGCCTTCTGCCCGACCACGGGCGGCGCGGCCTGCCGCGATGCGCATGTGATCGGGCACGGCGGAGGTTTTCAGCTGTATTACACGGCGGTGAAAAAAGACGGCAACGGCTGCGTCGCCCGGGCTTCGTCCACCGACCTGCTCAACTGGCGCGACGAGGGCATCGTTTACGGCTTCAACGCCTGGAACCAGTGCGAGTCCAGCAACGTGCAGCGCCTGGACGACGGGCGCTGGCGGCTGTTCTTCGGCGGGCACCATGCGTGGAGTTACGTGGACTCCGACAGCCCTTTCCGCTGGCCCGACATCGCGCCCACCAAGCTCCGCGACGATATCACCGGCATGGAGGTCATCCGCCGGCGGGGCGACCGCTGGCTCGTGGCGTATTTCGGCCTGCGCTACTACCGGCTCACGGTCGGCGTGCTCGACTGGTCGGCCGCGGTGCCGACGATCGTGCAGATTACCGAGCGGGAACACCTGCGGGAGTTTGGACTGGGTTGATGGACCGACAGAAACGGGCTTGTCAGGTCGATTTCCGGTTTCATATCCCAGCACCTTATGGCTTCATTTTCTTCGTCTATGCGCGGGTTGGTCCGGACGGCATTGCTGGCCGGGCTGGTAGTTTCGGGTAAACTGGCCACAGCCCAGCCAGCTGGTGAACTGAAATACGACCAGCCGCCGGAGCCGGTCCGCCGGATCGAGCCGGTCTATCCCTCCAACATGCTTGTGCTGGAGGGCAAAGGCGAGGTCTTGCTGGAGGTCCTGGTAGACGCACAGGGTCAGGTCCAGGACGCCTGGGCCGTCGAGTCCACCAATCCTTGGCTCGAACGGGCCGCTATCACGGCCGTCGAGCAATGGCGGTTCAAACCCGCCAGGCTCGCGGGCGAGCCGGTGCCGGCGGTTATGCGCCAACTGATGGTCTTCAACGTGCGTGGCAACTTCGGCGATGGCCGCGATCTCGTCACCTTCCGCAAGGGCCGCGAGCACGACAAGCTGCCGGTTGCCTTCCAGTGGGAGACCCCGCCCAAGGCGGTCCATGTCAATTTTCCGGTCTATCCGTTTGAGTTGCTGAAGGCGGGCGTGCGCGGCAAGGCCAGCATTGCCTACATTGTCGGCCCCGACGGGCTGGTGCAGAAATCCGACATCCGCGAGGCCAGTCACCCCGAAATCGGGCTGGCCATGCAGGCCATGATCGATGCCTGGAGATTTGAGCCGGCCAAAAGCAAGGACGGCCGGTTGTGCTATGCCATGCTGACCCTGGAGCAGGAGTTCGTGCCGCGCGGCCGGGGCTTTGTGCCGATCAGCGACGAGGCGCGCCGCATCCTGCGCGACCTGGAGCGCGGCGGGGAAGGGATAGCCACGGCCCGGCAGCTTGATGGGCCGCTGACGCCGCGGGTGATGCGGGCGCCGGTTTATCCCAGTGCCCTGCGCGAGCAGGGGCAGGCCGGCGAAGCCTTGATCGAGTTTTTTGTGGACCAGAACGGCGACGCGCAACTGCCGCGCATCGTCTCGGCCACCGCCACCGAGTTTGGTTACGCGGCGGCCCAGGCCGTGGCGACGTGGCGCTTCAAAAAACCGCTGCGCGGCGGCAAACCCACGGTCGTCCGCGTGCAGGTGCCCGTGCAGTTCGCCGCGCGCGGCTGAGCCGGTCAGGCGGCCCCGTCCGGCTTTGCGGCGGCGACCTGGTCGCCGAAGAACTTGTCCATCCACACGGCGATGACGCCGTCGCCGGTGACGTTGGTGGCGGTGCCGAAGCTGTCCTGGGCAAGGTAGAGCGCAATCATCAGCGCGACCTGGGTCTCGTTGAAACCCAGCATGGACGTGAGCAGGCCGAGCGCGGCCATGACCGCGCCGCCGGGCGCGCCCGGGGCGGCGACCATGATGACGCCGAGCATCAGAATGAAGGGCAGCATCGCGCCAAGGCCGGGGATGTCCACGCCCGGCGTGAGCAACATGACGGCGGTGGCGCAGGTCACGAGCGTGATGGTCGAGCCGGAGAGGTGGATGTTGGCGCAGAGCGGCACGGTGAAGTTGGCGATCGGCTCGCGCACGGGCAGCGCCTTCACCTGCCGCAGGGTCACCGGGATGGTGGCCGCGCTCGACATCGTGCCGAGGGCGGTGAAGTAGGCCGGCAGCATCGTGCGCACGAGCCCAAGCGGCGAACGGCCGGTCATCAGTCCGGTCACCACATAAAGGACGGAGAGCCATGCCCAGTGCATCACGATCACCATGACGAGCACGACCCCGAAAGCCTTCAGGGTGGTGAACACGCTGCCATCCGCGGCCATGCCGGCGAAGACGCCGGCGATGTAGAGCGGGAGCAGCGGGATGATGACCTTGCCGAGCAGACGCTCGATCACATCGCGGCCCTGCTCGAAGAGCGTGCGCAGCGTTTCGGCCCGGAGGGCGCTGATGCCCGTGCCGAACACAAAAGCCGCCACCAGCGCGCTGATCACCCCGAAGAGCGGCGGCACCGCGAGCGTGAACCACGGCGTGAGCGCCGCGCCCTGCCCGGTGGCCCCGGCGGCGGGCGAAAACACCGGCAGGAGCACCGCCGCCGCGAGGAAGGCGAGGATGCCCGCCACGAGCGTCGAACCGTAGGCGAACCCCACCGTGCGCCCGAGGAGCTTGCCCGAATCGCGCGGCAGACTGGCGATGCCGCTGGTGATGTAGAAGAGGATGATCAGCGGGATGGTGAACTTGATCAGCTGGCCGACAATCTCGGTCACGGTCAGGAGCGTGCGCACGGGCCAGGCCGGCGCGAAGAGGCCGAGCAGGATGCCGGCCACCATGCCGGCGAGGAGCTTGAGGATGAGGTTCATGGGCGGGTGCAGGCTGGGGCGCGACCACCCGGCTGACAAGGGGCGAAAGCGTGCCGAATTTCCGTTTGCGCGGCCGGACCCGGGCTGTCACCGTGGGCGGTTCCATGAGCGATATTCCCCAGGACATCAGCCACGACCAGCATGCCGTGCGGCTCAAGAAGCTGCACGATCTGCGCGCCGCCGGTGCGGACCCGTTCCGCGCCAACTGCGAGCAGACGCATTTCTCGGCCGAGGCGTTGAAAGCCTACGTGGACGGCCAGGACTACACCGTGCCGGTGAAGGTCGCCGGCCGCCTCGTCGTCATCCGCGACATGGGCAAGAGCCAGTTCGTGAAAATCCTCGACCAGCAGGGCCAGCTCCAGCTCTACGTGAAAAAGGATCAGGTGGGCGAGGCCGCCTATGCGGCGTTCAAGAAGCTCGACCTTGGCGACATCATCGGCGCCGAGGGCCCGCTGTTCAAATCCCAGAGCGGCGAGATCACCGTGCGCGTGGACAAATACACGCTCGTCTCCAAGGCGCTGCGGCCGCTGCCCGAGAAGTGGCACGGCCTCACCGACCGCGAACAGATTTACCGCCAGCGTTACCTCGACCTCATCGTCAACGAGGAGTCGCGGAAACGGCTCATGCAGCGCAGCCGGATCGTGGCCAGCATCCGCGCGACCCTGGCGAACCGGAAGTTCCTGGAAGTCGAGACGCCCGTGCTCGAGGGCGTGGCCGGCGGCGCCGCGGCGCGGCCGTTCACCACCCACCACAACGCGCTCGGCACCGACTTTTTTCTCCGCATCGCGCTGGAGCTGCGCCTCAAGCGCCTGCTGGTGGGCGGCTACGACCGCGTGTTCGAGATCGGCCGCGTGTTTCGCAACGAGGGCGTCTCCACCAAGCACAATCCCGAATTCACCATGCTTGAGGTTTACCAGGCCTACTCGGACTTCCGCGGCATGATGGACCTGCTCAGGGCCGTTTTTGCCGACCTTTGCCGCGACGTCATCGGTGCGACGGAGATCAAGCACGCCGCCAGCGGCCAGGTGATCAACTTCGCCGGCGAGTGGCGCGAGGCGCGGTATTTCGATCTGATTGACGAGGCCGCCGGCTTCAAGCTGAGCGCCCTGCGCCACACGCCCGACTACCGCGCCAAGGCCACCGAGGCCGCGCAGAAACTCGGGCTCGAAATTCACCCCGGCTGGGAAACGCACGAGATCGTCAACGAAATCTTCGGCAAGAAGATCGAGCCCACGCTCATCCAGCCGACCTTCGTCACGCACCTGCCCAAGGAGCTTTGCCCGCTGGCCAAGCTCAACGCCGAGGACCCCGGCCTGATTGATGTGTTCGAATGCATCATCGGCGGCATGGAAGTGGCCCCGGCCTACTCCGAGCAGAACGATCCCTTCGTGCAGCGCGAGATGTTCGAGCAGCAGGTGGGCGAGGATCAGCAGAAGATGGACACCGACTTCCTGCTCGCGCTCGAGCACGGCATGCCGCCCGCCGGCGGCATGGGCGTCGGCATCGACCGCCTCTGCATCCTGCTCACCGGCGCCGAGAGCATTCGCGACGTGATCCTGTTTCCTTCGCTCCGCCCCGGCGGATCAAGTTGAAGGAGGAAGTTGAAGTTGAAGAAAGAACCTGCGGAGCTGTCGGTGCCGGGCATCACTGCAACTTAAACTTCAGACTTCAACTCGCGCCGCGCGCATGCCCTGGCCCATTTACCTCGCCCTGAAGCAGCTTTTCCCGACCGGGCGGCGGTTTCCCTTCTTCACGGCCATCTCCATCACGGGCGTGGCCCTCGGCGTCATGCTGCTCATCATCTCGATCAGCGTGATGGGCGGCTTCCAGCACGAGATCCGCCGGATGATCGTGGACACGCAGGGGGAGGTGCAGGTGCGCGCGCACGGCCTGATCGGGAACCCGGTCCCGCTGCTGACGGAACTGGCCACGGTGCCGGGCGTGGCCGCGGCCACACCCTTTGCCGAGGGCGTGGCGATGATCGAGCACGAGCGCAAACCCGCCTATCCCGGCATTCAGGGCATCGATCTCGACCGCATCGAGTCCGTGGCCCCGCTCGACCGCTTCGTGCGGGTCGGTGCGCTGGCGGACCTCGATGACGACTCGGTCATCCTGAGCGCGCAGCTCGCCGCCGGCCTCGGCGCCCGCCTCGGCAGCCGGATCGAGGTGTATTCGCCGCTGCTGCTCGAGAAGCTCAAGACCGACGAGGTCCTGCTGCCGCGTGAGCTCACCGTGGTCGGCCTTTTCGAGGTCGGCCACCAGCAGCTCGACAGCTCGCTGGTGCTGGTGACGCTGCGCACGATGCAGGACCTTTACGGCCTCGGCGGGGCGGTGCACGGCATCAATGTGCGCATCGCGCCGGACGCCGATCCCGACCTCGTGGCGCGGGGGATCAACCGGGCCCTCGGCCGGGCGCACGGAGTCGAGGCCCGCTCGTGGATCGAGGCCAACCAGGATTTTCTCTTCGTCCTGCAGCTGGAGAAAAACATGATCTTCTTCCTGCTCACCTTTATCATCGTGGTGGCGGCCTTTTCGGTGGCGAGTTCGCTGCTCATCGCCGTGGTGCGCAAGACCCGCGAGATCGGCCTGCTCGGCGCGCTGGGGGCCCGACCCCGGCAGGTGGCGGCCTGCTTCTGCTTCCAGGGCTTTTTCATCGGCGTGGCGGGCACGCTCGCCGGCCTCGGTCTCGGCTTTCTTTTCCTGCACCTCCGCCACGACATTGTGCGCCTGTTCACGCAGCTCACCGGCAGCGAGGAGGTCATGGCGCGGTTTTATCAGTTCAGCCGGCTGCCCGCCTACACCGCGCGGGAGGATGTCGTGCTCATTGTGGTGTGCGCCATCGTCATCTCGACCCTGGCCGGACTGCTGCCCGCCTGGCGGGCGGCCCGGCTCAAACCCGTGGAAGCGCTGCGCTCGGAATGAAGGACTGAGCCACGCCGGCCGTAACCCTGATTACCATGATCGCTTCCGCCCTCCCGACTTCCGGTCCTTCCGTCCTCGCCGCCAGCGGGCTGGCGAAGACCTACCTCAGCGGGGCGCAGCGGTTGCAGGTCCTCCGCGACGTGTCCCTGCAGGTGCCGGCCGGCGAAAGTGTTTCCATCCGCGGCGAATCCGGTTCGGGCAAGTCCACGTTGATCAATCTGCTGGCCGGGCTGGATGCGCCCGATGCGGGCCGGTTGCTCTGGCTCGGACAGCCGGCGGACGCGGACCGGCGGGCGGAGTTTCTCGGCATCGTTTTCCAGTCCTTCTACCTCATCCCCGAAATGGATGCGCTGGCCAACGTGCTCATGGCGGCGCGCATCCGCGGTGCGGTGGGGGCGGAACAGCGCCGGCGGGCGGCGGACCTGTTGGCCCGGGTTGGTCTCGGTGAGCGCGCCACCCATCTGCCCGCCCAGCTTTCCGGCGGCGAACGCCAGCGCGTGGCGGTGGCCCGCGCGCTCATGAATGCGCCCAAGCTCGTGCTCGCCGACGAACCCACCGGCAACCTCGACGAGCGCACCGGCGATGCCGTGATCGAGCTCCTGCTCGGCCTTTGCCGCGAAACCGGCACCGCGCTCGTGCTGGTGACTCACAACGCCGCCCACGCCGCCAAATGCGCCCGCCAGCTCACCCTGCACGACGGCACGCTCCGTTAACCGTGAATG
>JAHCLN010000046.1 GCA_026125215.1 Opitutaceae bacterium | reverse complement strand
TTAAGGCTCATCGAGCTGTATATTGGCAGCGCCATACTCATGCTCAACCGCAAAGCCGGGCCACGGCGACGTTGCATTTTTGCTGCGTCTCCTGTTGCATCGCCTCCGAAACCAGCCCTTAAACCCCGCGAAACACCATGTGGCAAAAAATCAAGGAACAGATCCCAACCATTATCCTCACGGCCATATTGGTCGTTGCCGCCGCCTATTGGATACACACGAAGACCGTGACTGACATGGCCGCCACCCAGCAGGCCGAGCTCGCACCACTGCGCGACCAAAACAACGCCCTCCGCCAAGTCTCCGAAGAGAACCGTCGCCAGATTGAAGCGATGGACAAACTCCTGAAAGATGCCATCAGCCGGCGCGCCGCAGACGTATTCATGACCGATGAAGAGATAGCCAAGCTCAATGAGGAAAAAGTTAACCAACTGGCCGAAGCTATCGCACGCCGGGTCCAGCCTTTCAACACATTGCCAAGCACACCGGAAGAGGCTGAAGCCATGCAAAATGAACAGGTCGACAAAGTTTCCGCGCGCATGGCGGAACGCATCCAGCCCATTCTCGCCGAAATGTCCAAAGATCAGAATCTCACCCGTGAATCCATTGCAGCCTACAGCCAAAAAATATCCGACCAACTCGGTCTGGTGCTGACTTCGGAACTCGCAAAAAACCAACAGTTGAACAACAATTTGCAGGCGACCCAAGCCGTTGCGCAGGATGCTTTAAAAATCTCGCATGAAACGACCGCACTCTATCTCAGTTCCCTCAAGGATCAGGGGCTGCTAACTCGACTCCTTACTTTGCCGGCCAATGTGGTCCGGGATGTAGCCAGCCTGAGCATCGTGGAAAAACGCGATAAAGAAAAGATCGCTCAGGATCTCGTCGATAAAATGGCCGAGATAGAGAAGCGGTTGGCAGAAATCCAAGCCCAGCAGCCCGATCGATAGTCAAAAATCGGAGCGACTTCGATGAACGGAAATTGAAGGCAAGCTGACATGGCGGATCGCCTCGTTGGTGATTTTTGGCAAACCATCGCTTAACCTGATTGAGTCAGGAACTGTGAGTGGAGACGAAGTGCAGATGGAAGCACTGGGGGAACCGCCGGGGCCTTAATTGGAACCGGGCTCCGCAGGAGCGATTTTTGCCATAATTGACCCAAAAACAGTATGTGAACGACCGCCAGAAGCGCGAGCTTCAATGGGCTTTTGCGCTCTTTGTGGTTAATCAGGGGCATGGCTTCCCTCACCCTTCCAGCCCGAACACGGCCTTGGCGTAGTTTTCCGCGCTGAAGGGCTGAAGGTCCTCGGGTTGTTCGCCGAGGCCGATGAAGTAGATGGGCAATTTCAACTCGCGCCAGATGCCCACGATGGCGCCGCCGCGGCTGGTGCCGTCGAGCTTGGTGACGACGAGACCGGTGAGGCCGAAGCTTTTGTGAAACACCTTGGCCTGTTCGATGGAGTTGCTGCCGAGCGAACCGTCCACCACGAGCCAGCGGTGCTGCGGGGCCGCCGGATCGTGTTTCTGCAGCACGCGGCGGATTTTCGCGAGCTCCTCCATGAGGTTGCCCTTGGTGTGCAGGCGGCCGGCGGTGTCCACGATCAGGTAGTCGCGGGCGCGCGCCTTCGCGGCCTGCCACGCATCGTAGGCCACGGCCGCGGCATCGGCGCCGGTGTGGCTGGCGACAAGGTCGAGGTCGAGCCGCGTGGCCCAGGTCTTCAACTGCTCCACGGCGGCGGCGCGGAAGGTGTCGCAGGCCGCCACGGTCACGGTGCGGCCTTCCTGTTTCATCCGCCACGCGAGCTTGGCGGTGGTGGTGGTTTTGCCCGAGCCGTTAACGCCGATCATGGCAATAACGCTCGGGACGGCGGGTGCAGGCTCCAGCTTCCCTTCCGCGCCGGCCAAGACGCGCCGCAGCACGGCCGCGCCGATTTCCGCGGCCTGACGACCTTGCAGTTCCTTGTCCTTGGCGTAGGCCTTTTTGATCTCGGCCAAAATCTCGCCGGTGGTCTCCACGCCGAAGTCGGCGGTGTAGAGCGCCTCCTCCAGCTCGTCGAGAGAGGCGGCGTCGATCTTGCGCCCGCCGAAGAGCCCGTGCGTCTTCGCCGCGATGGCCGAAACCGTCTTGGCGAGACCGTCTTTGAATTTTTTGAACAGACCGAACATGCTATCTGGAACTCAGGAACTCTGGAAGGAACCCTCGGATTGCTCCGGGGCGATGCGGCGGATGGTCAGGGGCATCGTGTGAAAATTGAGAATAAGGCCGTCCGCTATCCCGGCCGCCTTCATCTGGGAACGGCCGATAACAAAGAATATGTCTTCAATGGCCTTAACCGCCTTGAGCTCAACCAAGAGCTTTCCCTCCACCAAGATATCCAGTCGGTGCTCCCCGACTTCGGTGTCCCGATAAAACAGCTTGATGGCTTTTTGCCTCTCAAATGCGAGGCCTTGGACCCGCAACTCGACGCACAACGCGCTTTCATAAACCGATTCGATGAACCCGGGCCCCAGTGCCTTGTGCACGCGGATGGCAGCGTCGATCACCCGACCGCTCAGATCCTTGTTGCCCAACTCAGCCATTTCCAGAGTTCCTGGGTTCCAGATAGAAGGTCATTCCGCCTTGCGCGCGTCGCGGCCGAGCTGGTCCTTCAGGCGGTCGAGGATGCCGTTGATGAAGCGCTTGGCATCGGCGTTGGAAAACTGCTTCGACAGGTCGATGGCTTCGTTGATGGACACCACCGGCGGGATGTCCTTGCGGTAGATCATCTCGAACATCGCCAGCCGCATGATGGCGAGGTCGATGCGCGCGATGCGGTCGAACTCCCAGTTGTGCGCCAGCCCGCGGATGCGCGCGTCGATCTCGGCCACGTTGGCAATGACGCCGTGGATCAGCTCCTCGCCGAAGGCGTAATACTCGCGCGGGTGCTCGAGGTTCTCGAAGAACAGCCGCAGGTCCTCCATGAGGTTGGCCGGAGCGTTGAGACTCCAGGCATAGAGATACTGCATGGCGGCGGCGCGACCGTCCTTGCGTTGGGCGAACTGGGCTTTGCTCATGCGGAAAAACTCCTCTTCAGGGCGGCCATTTCCAACGCCGCCGAGGCGAACTCCGCCCCGCGGTTGATAGCGCCGGTGCAGCGGGCCTCGGCCTGCGCGCGGGTATTGGCGACGATCACGCCGTTGATGACCGGCAGACGGGACTGGAGGGTGATGGTCTGCAGCGCGGCGGAGACGCTCGCGCCGACCATCTCGTGATGGTTGGTATCGCCGCCGATGAGCACGCCGAGGGCGACGAGGCAGTCGTGCTCGCCGGAATCGGCCAGCCGCTGGATGGCGTAGGGCAGCTCGTGCGAACCGGGCACGCGGACGACCTCGATCCGCACGGCCGCGACGCCATGCCGCTCCAAGGTGGCGCGAAACGCAGCCAGCAACCCGTCAACCAGCGCCGCATTGAAGCGCGCGGCGGCGACCCCGAAGGAAAATCGGGCACCGTCCACCACGGAAGAATTGGGCGCATCCAGGCTCATGAAGGGTCTATTGGCGGCAGCTCGGCGGAAATCCGCAATCCGAATCCCGCGGCCCTCACAGGGGCACCTGCTCGACGATTTCCAAGCCGTAGCCGTCGAGGCCCACGACCTTGCGGGTGCTGTTGGAGAGGAGGCGGATCTTGCTGAGGCCGAGGGCGGCGAGAATCTGCGCGCCGATACCGTAGTCGCGGAAGCTCATGGGCGGATCGCCCGCGCGGCCGGTCAGCCGGTCGATGATGTCGGCCCCGCCGTTGGCATGCTCCATGTAAAGCACGACGCCGCGGCCGGCCCGGGCGACGGCCTCCAGCGAGGCGGTGAGGGCGTGGTGCGTGCCGAGGCCCTTCATGCGGAAGACGTCGCCGAGGAGGTTCTCGCTGTGCACGCGCACGAGCGTGGGTTCGCCGCCGAGCGCGCCCAGCGCGAGCGCGAGGTGGTGGCGGTTGTCGAGCTTGCTGCGGAAGACGTGCAGGGTGAACTCGCCGAATTCCGAGGCAAAGGGCTGCGTGCAGACGTGCTCGACGAGGTGGTCGCGCTTGGCGCGGTATTCGATGAGCTGCGCGATGGAGATCATGCGCAGGCCGAAGCGCTTTTTGAATTCGATGAGCTCCGGCAGGCGCTGCACGGAGCCGTCGTCGTTGACCAGCTCGCACAGCACCCCGCTCGGGTGCTGCCCGGCGAGGATGGCAAGGTCCACGGCGGCCTCGGTGTGACCGGCGCGCTCCAGCACGCCGCCGGGCCGGGCGCGCAGCGGAAACACGTGGCCGGGCTGCACCAATTGCTCGGGTTGCGCGGCCGCGTCGGCAAGGATGCGGATGGTCCGCGTGCGGTCGTAGGCGCTGATGCCGGTGGTAATGCCCTCGGCGGCGTCCACACTCACGGTGAAATCGGTGCGCTGCACCTCGCGGTTCTGCTGCACCATCGGGCCGAGGCCGAGGCGGCGGAGCTGGTGCTCGACCGTGGGGACGCACACAATGCCGCTGCAGTAGCGGATCATCATGTTGACGGTCTCGGGCGTGGCCTTCGCCGCCGCCATGATGAGATCGCCCTCGTTCTCGCGCGCCTCGTCGTCGGTGACGATCACAAGCCGCCCCGCGGCGATTTCCTGGATCGCGGACTCGACGGTATCAAAGACCTGGCTGCCGGTGACGGACATGGCTGGCAAGGGTCGCGGCCACCACGGAGGCTGTCAACGCGCCCGCGGCGGCCAGCAGCCCGGCTACTGCATCATGTTGACCTGATAATTCTCCACGGCCTCGCCGGCCTCGTTGAGCAGGACCAGGAACACGATGAAATTGTAGGGCGGCCGCACGAACTTGCTGCCGACCAGCGCGGTGCCGTCGCCCGCGGGGTTGAGCACGGTGAAGTCCCGGCCCTGCTTGTGCTTGGCGTCCCAGCGGGCGGTGGCGCGGACGACATCGGCCCGGACGGGTTTCTTCTTCTTGTCGTAGAACGTCAGCTTGAAATTGCCGTTGACGACCTCGAGCCCGAGGAAAGTGCCGTCGGCCCGCGTGAGGGTAACGCCCGGGATGACCCCCATTTCCTCCTCCTTGTCAGCCGGCTGCGCGGGCGCGGGATTCGCAGGCTGGGCGGGTGCCGCGGGTTTCTCCGGCGCGTAGGGCTTGGGCTCCTCGCGTGCCACGGTCAGGACACCGCCGACAAGGAACAGGCAGAGGGCCGCGAGGATTCGGGTTTTCATAACCTCATATTGTCTGCTAGCGACGCGTTCGCAAGTCCGCGCTGCCGGCAACGGCCCGTCCATGTCCGCCCCACCCTCCTGTTTACAGACCCTTTACCCCGCCGCCCCGGCCGCGCTCGCCTGGCATGGACGCTGGGGTGCAGCCCCGGCGACGACGCCTGCGGCAACCGTCGGCCATCGGGTGTTGCGCACCGCACTTAAGGAACTGGCCACCGCACTGGCCGACCACACCCAGGAACAGGAAATCATTCTCGGCCGGCCGGAAGAGCTGCCGCAGCCGCAGCCGCCCGCCGTCACGGCCAAATGGCAGGCCCTGCGGCCCGCAGACGACCGGGACACTTTTGCCATCCTCGTGCATGCCGGCACGCTGCACCTGCTCGGCAGCACGCCGCGCGGGGTGCTGCAGGCCGTCTTTCACCTGGAGGAAGCGCGGCGGGCGGGCGAAGCGCTCGGCGAGGGATTTTGCCGCCACGGCACCTTGCAATTTGCCGAGCGCATCTTCCATCCGCGCTTCGCCCCTTGGCCCGGGGAACGCGCCGACGTCCGGTTCCTCGCCCGGCTGGGCGCCACCCATGCCCTCGTCGCCCACGATTGGCAGGGCAGCCGGCGATCGCTGCAGGGCTATGTGACCAGCCCGGTGTTTCCCACCGCGGTGGATCCGACCGAGGTCGCGGCCAATCATGCCGGCCTGCGCCGGCTGCTCGACGACTGCGCGGACCACGGGCTCGGCGCGATGCTATGGTTGACCGAGCTGCCCTGCCAGGGCGGCCCCTGGGTGCCGGAACCCGAGCGGCAGCGGTTTCTCGAACGCTTCCCCGCGGAAGTCCTCTCCGACTCGGGGACCTACGAGGGCAAGGTGCTGTGCTTCAGCCATCCGCGGGTGCAGGAATTCTACCGCGACCTGCTCGCACGCTTCTTCGCCGACTTTCCGGAGATCGAAGCGCTTTTTGTCTTCGGCCTGGATTCCGGCGGGGAGTTCTGTGATCCGGAGACGTGTCCGCGCTGCCGCGGCCGGGGCCGCTTCCACCAGCGCGACCGGCTGCTGAACTTTCTGATCAGCGAGGGCCGCAAGGCCCGGCCGAACCTGCGCGTCCTCACCACCGGCTGGAAATGGGACCGGGACAGCGAAACGTTCCTGCTGCATCAGACCGCCCTGCCCGCCGCCACCGGCGTGTATCTCGCCGCGCAAAAAGACGGCTGGCAGTGCGAACGGCAGGCGCACGATTTCATGCGGGAAGTCCGGCACATTTGCCGTGAACGCGGGCAGACCTTCATCGGCTACGACAACTTCCACTGGGGCGACGACACCGTGCACCGCCTCGGCGACATCCAGGACTTCCCGCTCGGCATCGCCGCCAAGGTCCGCCGCTGGCACGCCCTCGGCGCCGACGGCGTCTTCGACCATTGGGGCAACGCGCCGGAAGATATCTGGTGCAACTCGATCGCCTTGCGGGAATTTTTCCTGAATCCGCAGGCCGACGCCGCCGCGGTGTGCCTCGCCCTCGCCCATCGGCAATTCGGCGCCGCGGCCGGCGAACCGGCCTTTGCAGCGTGGCATGCGCTGGAACGTGCCCACGTGGCGCTGTCGCCGGCTTGTCTGTGGTCGCCGGAGCAGTGGCCCGGTTGGTATGCCGGGCGCAAGCAACCGCCCCTGCCCGGCCCGAACGGATTTGGTCCGCCTGATCTGGTCCACACCCGCCAACCGCCACGACGCGAAGACGACCAAGCATACAACCCGGAGGATTTCGGCGAGGCGCTGCAAGCCGTGGCCGACGCTTGGGAACAGGCGGCGCCGTATTACGCGGAAGCCGCGCGCCAATTGCAGGCGGCCGAGTCTGTCGCCGGCGATGAACCGGTGTTTTACCATTTCTGGTGGAACGGCGCCGCGCCGTCGCCCACCCGGCGCGAGCACCTGCGCCGGCAGCGGCTTTACGTGGAGAGCATGGGGCTCGCCGGCCGCGAAATCGGACGGCACTTCGGCCTGCATGCCCTGTGGATAAAATGCGGCTGCCGTGCGGACGCCTACCGGCGGCTCGCCGGCGAAGCGCTGCAGGCGGATGCCGCGGCCTGCCGGCATGCGGCTGATTTTTTCACCACGCTGGGCGCGCCCAAGGACTGGGGCCGGCTCTACGCGGAAAAGGCCGCGGCGATCGAAAGCTACCTCGCCGGCCGGTAAGTCGCTCTGCGCCCGCAAGCGGAGCTGACCTACGGCACGCAGATACCGCCTAGCGGGGGATTTGGGGTATATAGAAAGCAATGGCGGGTCGCCCAGGGGTGGGCGGCCCGCCTCATTTTTGGTGCAACTGGCATCTATCGGTTGGGTGACGGGGTGGTGACTTTTTACGCTTCACTTAACTCCATTATCGACAATGGGCACGGAATGTGCAGAGTTATTCACAAGATACTCACCGATGGATAACCTGCGCGGGGCTACAGCCCCAATTTCGCGGATACGGACTTCGGCCAAGGTGAAAACCTTCGTGCTCGACACGAATGTTTTGCTCCACGATCCGCAATCGATCTTCAAATTCGAGGAGAACAACCTCGCGATTCCGGTCGAGGTCCTCGAGGAGCTGGACGCCATCAAGGGGGAGCAATCCACGGAGCGAGGCCGCAATGCTCGTCGTGTCCACCGCATCCTGCAGGAGCTGCTGCCCGATGCCCGGGCCATGCACGAAGGTGTTGAACTGCCCAATGGCGGCACGCTTTCCATTATCATCAATCCCTACCTCGTCGACCCGGCGCGGACTTCGCCGGCAATGGCGCGCTTGCGGGCCATCCTGCCCGACCTTGGTAAAAAGGACAACCGTATCATCGCGGCCGCCCTCTTTGTGCAGGAGCAGTTTCCGCCGCCGACTATCTTGGTGACGAAGGACGTAAACGTGCAGCTCAAGGCCCGCGCCGTCGGCCTGGAGAGCGAGGATTACCTCAACGACAAAGTGCCCGAGGTGGACGAGGAGGCGAGTTACCGCGAGATTCCGCTGAGCATCTACGAGTTGCAACGGTTCTGCTCCGAGGGTGCCTATGAGCTCGATGAAGCTGTCGCCAAGCCGCTCTACCCCAATGAATATGTGCTGCTCCGCTCCGACGAGGGCAAAACCATGCCCGCCCGCCATTACGGCGACGGGGTGGTGCGCCGTCTGAAGCTGCCCGATTTCGTGAAGGCACCCGGTGGCATCCCTGTCCGGGCCCGCAACCTTGAGCAGCAATTTCTGATGGATGCGCTGCTGGACGACAGCATCCACCTGCTTACCTGCTTCGGCAAGGCCGGCACGGGCAAGACCCTTCTCTCCATCGGTTGCGCGTTGCACCAGACGCAGGATGAAAATTGCCGTTACGACGGCGTCTCCATCTCCCGTCCGGTGATGGCACTGGGCAAGGACATCGGATTTCTGCCCGGCACTTTGGAGGAGAAGATGAAGCCCTGGCTCCAGCCTTATTACGACGCGCTGGAGGTTCTCATTCCCTCCAAGCCTCAAAAGGAGCCCCAGTTTGCCGCCAAGAAGGTTTCAAAGAAGAAGAGCAAAAAGCGTGATGAACAGTTCATGGCGGCAATGACCGCACCCCAGCCCAGCCACGCCGGCCATAGCGGCGGCGGTCATGGCAGCGGCGTGCCGGTCAAGCCCTACGAACGTCTGTTGCGCAGCGGGCTTGTGGAAATCGAGGCGCTGGCCTTCATCCGCGGCCGCTCCATCGCGCGGCGTTTCTTCATCCTTGACGAGGCGCAACAGCTCACGCCGCACGAGGTAAAGACCGTGCTCACCCGCATTTCCGAGGGCTCGAAGATCGTGCTCATCGGCGACCCCGCGCAGATCGACAACCCCTACGTGGACTCGCGCAGCAACGGGCTCGTCTATGCGCACAACCGCATGAAGGGTCAGGGGCTCGCGGCGCACGTGAAGCTCACCAAGGGCGAGCGCTCCAAGCTCGCCGAGCTCGCTGCCGACCTGCTCTGAAGCGGGCGCAACCCGGGCTCAGGCTCGTGCGGGTTGGAGCAAACTCGGTTCGTGGCGTCGCAGTGCGGCGTATTCCAACGTGAGCGCGAAAACTCCGGTGAACAGCAGATCGCTCACCAGCGAGTTGCGGAAAAAGACCAGCGTGGGCGGGAAACCGGGATGACCCACGGTCAGCGCCTGCCACCAGCCGGCGACGGTCTTCGCGTAAAGCGCGTCGCCTGCCCATGAAGCGGTGTTGGTGACGAGGTAGAAAAGCAGCGCGCCGCCGAGGGCGCCGGAGAAGAGGTTGAGCCAGTTTTTGTGACGGGAGACCAGCCAGCCGAGCCCGAGCGCCGCGGCAAAGCATGCGGTGCGCACCAGCGCGCCGGCGACGTTCCACCCGTAGCCGAACTGCGTGGCGTAGTAATGATTGAGATAAAGATCGGAGAGCGTGAGCGCGGCGAAGGGCACCAGCCACAGCAGGCGGCTCCGGAAGTAAACCGCACCGCAAAAAGCGAGGGCCATGAGCGGGGAGAAATTGACGAGCGTCGGCTCCCAAGCGGCGAAGATCCGGTAGGCGACGGCGATCAGGATAAGTGCAAGAGCGGTAACCATGCCGCCACCGTAGCCCGGCTGACCGGTTTTGCACAGAATTTTATTCCGTGCTCGCGGCCTGGTCATGAAAAAGCCGCGCCCGGTGACGGGTGCGGCTGGAAGGAGGCTGAAGGGTGCCTCAGAGCCCGAGATACTTGTCGCGGCCGGCGACGAGGGCTTCGATTTTGCGGTCGGAGACCGAGCGCTTGAGCATCCAGAACCCGCAGTCGGGGTGGATCCAACGCACGCGGCCTTCGCCGACCTTCTTTTCGACCGCCTCGATGCGGGCGGCGATCTCGTCGGCGGTCTCGATGTGGTTCACCTTGATGTCCACCACGCCGACGCCGAGGGTGATCTTCTTGTCGATGTGCTTGAGGGCATCGAGGTCGCTCTTCGGGCGGTGGGCCAGCTCGAGGACGAGGTGGTCGCAGTGCAGGGCGTTGAGGAAATCCACGAGCTTCTGCCAGTTGCCCTTCTGGATGGTCTGGCCGCCGTAGTTGCCGAAGCAGAAGTGCACGGCGCGCTCGCCCTCGATCTGGTCGAGGACGACGTTCATCGAGGCGGCGGCGAGCGGGGCGTCCTCGGGGTTGCCGGGGATGTTGGCCTCATCCACCTGGATGCAGGGGGCGGGCAGGCCGGGCATCTGCGCGGCGAGGACCTCGGCGAGGGCCATGGTGAGCTTGTCGAAGCTGCCGTAGTGATGGTCGAGCAGCGTGCGGGCCAGCATGTAGGGGCTGGTGACGGTGAACTTGAACGGACCGCCGGCCACGGCCGCGGCTCGCTGGCAGTCGGCGAGCAGGTTGAGCGAACCCTCGCCGAGCTTCCCGGTGACGACACCGGCGGGCTTGCGGCGAAAACCCATCGGATGATGGCGCGAGAACTCCTCGGTCACCGAGCGGCCCACGACCGACGAGATGCCGGCCATCGGGCGGATGAAATACTCGATCATGCCGTTCGTGTCGGGGTGGTTGACGTCGAAACGGTAGAGTTCGCCGTCGGTCGGCAGATCGATGCCGGCTTGGCGTTGGATATCGAAAACGACGCGGGTGGCATCAATCACGGCCTGCTCGCTCGGCAGGGCGGCCAGCCAGTCGGGCACCGGGTAGGAGCCGACGGTGGTGGTGAGGATGCGCGGTTTGGAGGGAATTTTCTTGGCCATGGAGCGTAGAACCAAAGGGATGCCGTCGGCTTTAACGAGCAGAAATTATCCCGGCCTGGTTCAATCCAGCCGCCAGCGCAGCACGCCCACGTGGTAGCGGGCATGGGCCGGCACACCTTTTGAGTAGTAGGCGGTAACCAGCGTGCCATCGGCAAGTTGCACGGTGGCAGGATAACCGCCGTCGGGATAGGTCGGGCCGGAGGCATGGGGTGGGTTTGAACCTTCCAAGTTTACCAATACCCGCGGTTCGCTCCAGGTGCGGCCACCGTCGCGGGACAATTTGGCTCCGATGCCGTAGAGCGGCTCGGTGCGGATGCCATAGGTCAGCAGCACGGCGCCGTCGTGCAGGAGGGTGAGGGCAGCGGGGTGCTCGTTGCGGCCGGTGAGGGCTTGCTCGAAGGTCCACGTGCGTCCGGCGTCGGTGGAGGCGTAAAGCTCGAGACGTTGCAGGTGCTCGCCGGTGGTGCGGGCAGCAGCCAGCAGCCGGCCGTCGGGCAGAGGCAGCCAGGTGGTTTCGTTGAGCCGGTCGAGTTCACCGAAGGTGGAGCGGTGGGTCCACGAGCAGCCGCCGTCGGCACTCACATAAAAATGCACGCGGCTGGTGTAGAACAACGTGCCGATCAACCCGTCGCCCAGCGGCCAGATGTCGCCGAAGGGCACGAGGCCGGGACCGCCGTTCGTGTCGCAAAACCGCGGGCCTTCGCTGTAGCGCGAGCCCACATCGCCGGCCGGCGCCACCGGGGGTGAAAATTGCGCCCAGGTGCGGCCGCCATCGGTGGAGCGGGCTGGCACCGATTCCAGCATGGCCTGCCCGGCGTGTTGGGCGGGCGTGCCCCGCGGCGGCCGTCCGGCCCAGCCGGACACCAGGGCAACGAGCGCACCGTCCGCCGCGAGTCCGGCGGAGAGGTTCATCCGGTTGGTGCCGGGAGCATGTGGCACGGGCACGCCGCGCTTTTGCCAGGTGCGACCGCCGTCCGTGCTGGCCCAGCATTCGGCGGCGCCTTCCCAAAGGCCGTGACAGGGCTCGGGCCAGATCAGGGTGGCGAGCGTGCCGTCGGGCAGGAGCGTGAGGTTGGGCCAGCCGCAGGCGTGGTCGATGGCGATGAACCTTTCCAAGGGGCGCGGGGTGAAGGGAATCATGGGCGTCTCTCCCTTGCCGTGGCCGGGCCGGGAGTCGAACCGAAAGCCGGCGGATTGTAATTTCCCCGCGTTCTGCTGTGCTGCGCGCCGCATGGACCGCCCGACCTTCGCCACCCGCACCCTCTACGCGCCCGGCCATTTCGGCAACAGCTACGAATCGATGGGCGACAACGAATTTCGCGCCCGCCTGACGGAATGGCGCGACTGGGGCTTCAACGAATACGCCGACTGGTTTGATCCGGCGAATTGCGGTGATCCCTACCCAAAGCCTTACTACGACCTCGGCTGGGGCCTGCGTGACGCGAAGAAGCGACACTTCTCCATCGCCCAGTCGCTCGGTCTGCCCTGCGTGGCGGTGCTCACGCCGAACACCGTTTTTCAGAACCAGTGTGATCCGGATGTGGTGGCGACGAAGTCCGAGCGCATCTTCGGGCAGCTCGTATGCCCCTCGGTGCCGCGCGGACGCGACATCATCCTGCGCAACCACGAAAACTGGTTCAAGGACCTCGCCGATACCGGCATCAAGCTGCGCGCCATCGCCGCCTGCCCCTACGATTTCGGCGGCTGCGCGTGCGACAAGTGCAACCCGTGGATCCTCACCTTTGCGAAGCTCTGCCGGGAAGTTTACGCGATTGCGGAAAAACATCATCCCGGAGTCGAGATGCGGATGATCGGCTGGTGGTGGTCGGAGGAGGAGCACCGGTTGTTCGCCGACTGGGCCGATGCCGAGGCGCCGGGCTGGGTGAAAAGTATCGCGCTGCACATTCCCTACAGTGAGAGCGACGTGGCCGGCGTGCCGCTGCCGTGCGGCTGCGCGCGGCAGGCGTTTTTCCACATCAGCTACGCCGAAGGGGCGGAGCCGCGCGATTTCTACGGCCACCTCGGCCCGATCATCGCCGCCGAGCGGATCCCGCGCACGCTCGCGGCGCTGCAGGCCCGCGGCTGCACGGGCTGGATGGCCTACACCGAGGGGCTTTACGACGACGTCAACAAGCGGCTGCTCGCGGGCCTCTCCGCCGGCCAACACGCGACGGCCGACGATGTGCTGCGCGCCTACGTGCGGCAGTATCTCGACGCCGATGCGACGAAGACCGAGACGTGGGTTGGCTGGCTGCGACGGTGGGGCTTCCCGTTCGAGGCGGACATCGACCGGGCGGCGCGCGAGTATGCCGAACTGCGCCCCGAGCCGGTGCCGGCCGGCGCGGCGCACTGGCGGCTGCGGCAGTGGGAGCTTAAGCTGCGCATGATGCAGCAGCACTTTGCGGTGCTGGCGGCGCCGGAAGGTTCGCCGGCGCGGCGCGCGGCAGCGGAGGCCTTCTGGGCCGAGCACGAAACCCTGACGCGCGAGGTCTACGGCCTCGGTCTACAGCGGCATATTTTCTGCCGCGATTTCTCCACGATCAAGTGGCAGCACGAGGTGGAGAAGAAACGCTGGACGTTGACGGAGGCGTAAGGGTGGGCGGTCGCTGTCAGGGACGAACGAGCGATGCTGCCGCAGGCGCACCAGTCGCGTGGCTCAGAAAAAGTGCCTTTTGGCGAATGTCCTGCCGGAGCCGCTTTTCAAATACTGCTCGAAGGCGAGCGCCTTGGGTTCATCGGGGAAGGCGAAATACGCCGAATGGGGAACTTACCAAAGGCGCTTGTTCGAGAACGCGTGCCCTGATCCTGACTTCAAATACCGTTCGAAGGCGAGTGCCTGAGCCTTGCTCGAAAACGCCAGATAGGTTTTTAACTGCCAAGGGCGATGGGGCGCGGTGCTCACATTTTTACCGGAGTTGTGGTCTTTGATTCGCTTACGCAAGTCGTCGGTATAGCCGATATACCGCTTTTCTGTCCCGGCGGTGCTCTCGATCAGGTAGACGTAGTGCATGGCCCTGCTTCGCTGAAGCTACGCAGGGCACCCTTCGCCGCGAACGGTGAAGTGGCAAGCGAACGTCGTGCGTGCCCGAAGGATGGCCGTGCCACCCGAAGCTCGCAGAGCGAAGGGTGGCGGAGAGGGGGGGATTCGAACCCCCGGTAGGCTTTCACCTACACGCGCTTTCCAAGCGCGCGCATTCGACCACTCTGCCACCTCTCCGGGCTGCCCGGCCGGGGCGCTTGGGGCGCCTTGGCCGTCGGGACGAAGGGGCAAAGAAGGGCCGCGGAGCGACCTTGGTCAATGGCAAATCCTTATGCTGGGCGCGGGGATGATTATTTCGGAAAATGCCACTTGCGCGACCATGGTGGCTCCCTAACGCTGGAGCGGATTTTACCTGTTCGCATCGACTAATTTTTCCCATGGTCTCCTCCAACACCGAACTGGCCTACAACAGCAAGATAGAGGGCGAAGTCATCGTCTCCCGGGCCGATGCGGTGATCAATTGGATCCGCACCAACTCCATGTGGCCCATGCCGATGGGTCTGGCCTGCTGCGCCATTGAGCTCATGGGCGTGGGCGCTAGCCGGTTCGATATCGCCCGTTTCGGCGCCGAGGTCATGCGTTTTTCCCCCCGCCAGGCCGATTGCATGATCGTGGCGGGCACCGTGACCTACAAAATGGCCTCCGCCGTCCGTCGCATCTACGACCAGATGGCCGGCCCGAAGTGGGTCATCGCCATGGGCGCCTGCGCCAGCTCCGGCGGCATGTATCGCAGCTATGCGACCTTGCAGGGGGTGGACCGCATCGTGCCGGTGGATGTTTACGTCAGCGGCTGCCCGCCGCGGCCCGAGGCGCTGCTCGACGCCCTCATGAAACTGCAGGACAAGGTCAAACGCGAGCGTTCGGCCAAGAATCTCCTCAGCGCCTGAGCCCCTTCCGCGCATGTCCGCCACCGCCGACGTTACAACCGCCCTTCGCGAAAAATTTCCGCAAGTCACGCTGCGGGACAGCCTCGATCATCCGGCCGTCAACCTCCCGGCCGCGGAGGTGCCCGCGGCACTCCGTTTTCTGCGCGACGAGCGCGGTTTCGACCTGCTGGCGGATTTGACCGCCGTGGACTGGGCCGAAGGCGTTTCCCCGCGTTTCACGGTGGTGTATCACCTCTTTTCGACCGCCGGGCATGAATACCTCCGCGTGGCCGCGGACTGTGTGAACGACCTCGAGCCGTCCATGCCCAGCGTCACCGCCCTCTGGGCCGGCGCCGACTGGCACGAGCGCGAATGCTACGACATGTTCGGCATCCGTTTCGATGGCCATCCCGACCTGCGCCGCATCCTGATGTGGGAGGGTTATCCCTACTACCCGCTGCGCAAGGAGTTCCCGCTCGCCGGCATCGAGACGCCGCTGCCCGATGCCGAGGTCGCCGCCGAGACCGGCACGAAAGTCATTGCCGCACCGATGGCGGGCGGCCCCTTCGTCGCTTCCCCCGGCGAGATCAACCTCACCGAGGCCGAGCCGCGCGCCAAGGACGAGAGTTGGAACGAGCACCGCGAGAAACCCGAAGCCTGATTTTCCGACCGTAATGTCCACCGAATTTGTCATCCCCGATACCGCTGCGAAGACCGCCGCCGCCCGTCCGGCGCCGGGCGAGAGCGCGGAATTCCAGACCGAGAAGATGTCGCTCTCGATGGGGCCTTCGCATCCGTCCACGCACGGAGTGCTGCGCCTCCAGCTCGAGCTGGACGGCGAGGTAGTGACCAAGTGCGACCCGGTGGTCGGCTACCTGCACCGCGGCGACGAGAAGATTGCCGAGAACATGACCTACAACCAGTTCGTGCCCTACACGGACCGGTTGGACTACCTCGCCCCGCTGGCCAACAACATGGCCTACGCCATCGCGGTCGAGAAGCTCGCCAAACTCGAGGTGCCCGCCCGCTGCCAGGCCATCCGCGTCATCACCGCGGAGATGGCGCGCATCTCCGCCCACCTGCTGGGGTTGGGTGCCTTTGGCATCGATACCGGCGCGTGGTCGGTGTTCATGTATTCGTTCACCGAGCGCGAAAAGCTCTACAAACTCTTCGAGGAGCTCACTGGCGCGCGCTTCACCACCAGCTACAGCCGCATCGGCGGCGTGGCCCGCGACGTGCCCGAGGGCTGGACCGGCCGCGTGAATGCGTTTTGCGACCAGTTCCTGCCGATCCTGGAGGAAATCCTCGGCCTGCTCACGCGGAACAAAATTTTCATGGACCGCACCGTCGGCGTCGGCGTCATCTCGAAGGCCGACGCCCTTGCCTACGGCCTCACCGGCCCGAACCTCCGCGGCTCCGGCGTGCCGCTCGACCTGCGGAAGGACAAACCCTACTCGGGCTACGAGCAGTATGAATTCGACGTGCCCGTCGGCACCAAAGGCGACAGTTACGACCGCTACCTCTGCCGCGGCGAGGAGATGCGCCAGTCCGTCCGCATCATCAAGCAGGCCATCGCGAAGTTTCCCGCCGGCAAGTGGTATGCCGAGGAGGCCCGCCGCATCTACGCCCCGCAGAAGGACAAAATCCTCACCAGCATGGAGGAGCTCATCCAGAACTTCATGATCGTGACGGAAGGTCCGCAGATGCCGGCCGGCGAGGTGTATTTCGAAGCCGAGAATCCCAAGGGTGCGCTCGGTTTCTACATCGTGAGCAAGGGCGGCGGCGTGCCCTGGCGGCTCAAGATTCGCGGCCCCTCGTTCTGCAATCTTTCCATCCTTCCCAAGGTCTGCGTCGGCACGCTCGTGTCCGACGTCGTTTCCATCCTCGGCTCGCTCGACTTCGTGATGGGCGAGTGCGACCGGTAATGTTCTGCCCGCGAACCACGCCAATGCACACGAATCGAAACGTTTCCCTGATCTTGTTCGCGCAAATTCGCGTGATTAGCGGGAGATCCAGCCGATGAATCTTAAAGCGGAAACTCTTTCCCGGATCGACGAGGTAATTACCCATTACCCCGTGAAGCGCAGCGCTACGCTGCCGCTCCTGCACCTCATCCAGGAGGATGTCGGCTATATTCCCGAGGAGGCGATCACCTGGATCGCGGATAAGCTCGGGCTGCAGCCGATCAACGTCTATGAAGTGGTGACGTTCTACCCGATGTTCCGGCGCAAGCCCATCGGCCGCCGCCACATCAAGGTCTGCCGCACGCTCTCCTGCGCCCTCCTGGGCGGCTACAAGACCTGCGCCACCTTCGAGAAGGAATTCAACACGCATTGCGGCGAGGTCTCGCCCGACGGCGAGGTGACGGTCGAGTTTGTCGAGTGCCTCGCCAGCTGTGGCACCGCCCCGGTCGTGCTCATCGACGACGACCTTTACGAGAAGGTGGACGAGGCCAGGGCGAAACAGATTTCGGACCAGATCAAGGCCGAGGCCAAAACGCGGAAGCAAGCGGCGTCCTGAAATCGAAAATCGAGAAACCATAATCGAAAATTCCATGCCCGCGCCCGAACAACGCCGCATCATCTTCCAGCACATCGACGAGCCCGGCTACTCGAACGACCTCGCGTGCTACGTGCGCCATGGTGGCTACGAGGTCCTGAAAAAGGCCGTCACCCGGCCGCCGGCGGAGCTCATCGACGAGGTCAAAAAGTCCGGCCTGCGCGGCCGCGGTGGCGCGGGTTTCCCCTGCGGCGTGAAGTGGGGCCTCGTGGACCGCAAGAGCGGCAAGCCCATCTACCTCATCGTCAACGCCGACGAGTCCGAGCCCGGCACCTTCAAGGACCGCTACATCATCCACCAGGACCCGCACCAGCTGATCGAGGGCACGATGATCTCGTGCTTCGCGAACAACGTGCAGCAGGCCTACATCTACATCCGCGGCGAGTTTCCGCACGGCGCCCGCATCCTGGAAAAGGCGCTCGCCGAGGCGCGCGCCGCCGGCTTCGTGGGGAAGAACATCTGCGGCACAAACTACAGCTGCGACATCTTCGTGCACCGTGGCGCCGGCGCCTACATCTGCGGCGAGGAGACCGGCCTCATCGAGTCCCTCGAAGGCAAGCGCGCCAACCCGCGCATCAAGCCCCCGTATTTTCCCGCCGTCCTCGGCCTTTACCAGTGCCCGACGATCGTCAACAACGTCGAGACACTCTGCCACGTGAAATACATCGCGGAGCACGGCGGCGAGGCCTTCGCCAAAATCGGCACGCCCAACAACACCGGCACGCGCATCTTCTGCGTCTCCGGCCATGTGCAGCGCCCGGGCTACTACGAGTTTCCCGCCGGCACCATCACGATGGGCCAGCTGCTCTACGAGGTTTGCGGCGGCCCGCTGCCCGGCCGGAAGTTCAAGGCCGTCATCCCCGGCGGCTCGTCCGCGAAAATCCTCCGCTTCGGCGAACGCTTCAAGGGCAAGCGCAAGGTCGGCGCGGATCTGGTGGACTACGACTGGGGCGTCGAGGACGTGCCGATGGATTTCGACTCGCTCGCCATGATCGGCACGATGGGCGGCTCCGGCGGCGTCATCGTGATGGACGACTCCGTCAACATGGTCGAGGCGCTCGCCAACATCAACGCGTTCTACTCCCACGAGAGCTGCGGCCAGTGCACGCCTTGCCGCGAGGGCTCGCTGTGGATGAAGAAAATCACCACCCGCATGGTCCACGGCCAGGCCCGTGCCGAGGACGCCGCCCTGCTCAAGGGCGTGGCCGACCAGATCCCCGGCCGCACCATCTGTGCCTTCGGCGAAGCCTGCTCGTGGCCGACCCAGAGCTTCCTCGCCAAGTTCGGCGACGAATTTAAGCAGTATCCCGAGACCAAGAAAACCAAAGCAGCCGACAGCCGCGCGCTGGTTTAAACGCAAAGACGCGAAGACCCAAACCAAGTAACGCAAAGCCTAAAAATCATCACCTTCATTCTCTTCGCGAATCTTCGTCCTCCTTCGCGTCTTTGCGTTTAATTTCACTTCTCTCTTTTCGATGATCGCCACTCCCAAACCCGACCTCGTGACCGTCAACATTGACGGCAAGGAGATCGCCGTGCCGAAGGGCACCAACGTCATCGAGGCCGCCCGCCTCGTGAACGTCGATGTGCCGCACTATTGCTACCACCCGAAGCTCTCGGTCGTGGGCAACTGCCGCATGTGCCTCATCGAGATGGGCATGCCCGCCGTCGATCCCGCCACCAAGGCGCCCATCATCGACCCGGCCACCGGCAAGCAGAAGATCAACTGGATCCCGCGCCCGCAGATCGGCTGCGGCACCAACGTTTCGCCCGGCCTCCACGTCAAGACGACCTCGCCCATGGTGAAGGACGCGCGTGAGGGCGTGATGGAGTTTCTCCTCATCAACCACCCGCTTGACTGCCCGATCTGCGACCAGGCCGGCGAGTGCAAGCTTCAGGAGCAGTCCACCGGCTACGGCCGCGGCTACTCGCGTTTCATCGAGCAGAAAAACGTGAAACCCAAGCGCACCCAGCTCGGTCCGCGTGTCGTGCTCGACGACGAGCGCTGCATCCTCTGCTCCCGCTGCATCCGCTTTTCCAAGGAGGTCGCGAAGGACGATGTCCTCGGCTTCATCGACCGCGGCAGCTACAGCACGCTCACATGCTACCCGGGCAAGGAGCTGAAAAACAACTACTCGCTCAACACGGTGGACATCTGCCCCGTGGGCGCGCTCACGAGCACGGATTTCCGCTTCAAGATGCGCGTCTGGTTCCTCAAGCAGACGAACAGCATCGATACCGAGACTTCGGTCGGCGCCAACACCGTCGTCTGGTCCCGCGAGGGCGTCATCTACCGCATCACGCCGCGCCGCAACGATGCGGTGAACGACACCTGGATGGCCGACTCCGGCCGCGTCCTCTACAAGCAGGTGCAGGCCGCCGACCGCCTCACCGCGGTGCAGATCAACGGCAACGACAGCGCCCTGGACATCGCGGTGAACACCGCCGCCGAACTCTTCAAGGCCGCTCCCGGCGCCGTGGCCGTCGTCGGTTCCGGCCGCAGCTCCGTCGAGGAGCAGTTCCTGACGAAGCAGCTCGCCGCCGCGCTCAAGGCGCCGGTGGCGCTTGTCAGCCGGGTGGGGGAGGGCGACGGACTGCTCGTTTCCGCCGACCGCAATCCCAATGTCCGCGGTGCGCTCGTCACCGGCCTCATCGCCGCGCTCCCGTCGTCGCAACTCACCGGCCTCGCGGCCGACATTGATGCCGGCAAGGTCCGCGTGGTGGTGGCCGTCAACGAAGACCTCTCCGCCGCCGGCCTGACCGCCGCGCAACTGGCCAAGGTTTCCGTCATCTACCTCGGCACGCACCGGCACGCCACGAGCGACGCGGCGAAGGTTGTCATCCCGACGCTCACTGTCTTCGAGAAGTCAGGCACCTTTGTGAACCAGCAGTTCCGCCTGCAGAAGTTTTTGAAAGCCATCCCCGGCCCCGTCGGTGCAACGGATGATCTGACCGCGCTGGCCCGGCTCGTGGCCGCCGCCGGCGGTTCGACCGTGGCCGGCGACCTCACGGGTGTGTGGAAGGCGCTCGCCGCCGCGGTGCCTGCGCTCGGCGCGGTGACCTTTGCCAACCTGCCCGAGACGGGCCTGCTGCTTGATGCCGCCCCGTTTGCCGCGCTGCCTTTCGCCGAAGGCGAAACGCTCCATTACCGGCCGGCCGCCGCCACCACCTGACCGCCATGATCGAATTTTGGTCCAATCTTCATCCTGTCGTCCAGGGATTCGCCAAGGGTCTCGCGGTCATCCTGGTCATCTTCCCGATCGCCGGCGCCTGCTCGCTGGCCGAGCGCAAGGTTTCGGCGTGGATCCAGGGCCGCCCCGGTCCCAACCGGGCCATTGTGCCGTGGGTGGCGTGGATTCCCTTTGTCGGGAAATTCCTGCAACGACTCGGCGTTTTTCACCTGATGGCCGATGGCGCCAAATTCCTCTTCAAGGAGGACCCGCTGCCCGGCCATGTGAACAAGCTCTACTTCGTGCTGGCGCCGGTCATCGCGCTGGTGCCCGCCTTCACGACCGTCACCGTGGTGCCCTTCGGCGCGTATTTCGACGAACTCGGCACGCTCGTGCCGCTGGCGCTGGCCAACGTGGATGTCGGCCTGCTCGCGGTCTTCGCGGTTTCCTCGCTCGGGGTTTACTCCATCATTCTCGCCGGCTGGGCCTCGAACTCCAAGTATCCCTTCCTCGGCGGGGTGCGCGCCTCGGCGCAGCTCATTTCCTACGAGCTCTCGATGACGCTCTCCGTCCTGCCGGTATTTCTCTGGATCAACACGCCCGGCGCCGCCGGCTCGCTGAGCCTCGTGCGGGTGGTCGAGTTCCAGAGCCAGCCCGGCTTCTGGGGCGGGGCGTGGTTTATCTTCACCATGCCGCTCTGCGCGCTGATCTTCCTCATTGCGCTCTTTGCCGAGACCAACCGCCAGCCGTTCGACATGCCGGAGTCCGAGGCCGACCTCGTCGGCGGCTTCCACACCGAATACGGCGCGTTCAAGTGGTCGCTCTTCTTTGTCGCCGAATACGCCCACATGATCATCGGCTCGGGCGTTTTCGCGCTGCTCTTCCTCGGCGGCTGGAATCCGCTGCCCTGGGTCCCGCTGGAGACCCTGGTCACCACCCTGGGCGTCGCCCACCTGCCGCCGGTCGTGGGCCTGCTCTCCATCGGCATTTTCCTCGGCAAGGTCGTGGCCATGATGTTCCTCTTCATGTGGGTGCGCTGGACGCTGCCGCGCTTCCGCTACGACCAGGTCATGAAGCTCGGCTGGCAGCGCCTGCTGCCGCTCGCCATCGCCAACCTCCTCGTCTACGCGATCGCCATCGCGTTCATCGAAACCTGAATTTTCCGCCATGGCCGTCATCCCTGTTGAACGCAAACCGCTCTCGCTCGCCGAACGCACCTACCTGCCGCAGATCGTCAGCGGGCTGAAGACCACGTTCAGCTACATGTTCCGGCCGAAGGTGACGATGGAGTATCCCGAGCAGCGGCCCGAGCTGCCGTCCAACTACCGCGGCGTGCCGACGCTCGTGAAGGACCCCAACGGCCGCGAGAAATGCGTCTCCTGCCAGCTTTGTGAGTTCGTCTGCCCGCCGAAGGCCATCCGCATCACCCCGGGCGAGGTGCCGGCGGGCAGCGGCCGGGAGCACGTTGAAAAGGCCCCGCAGGCCTTCGACATCGACATGCTGCGCTGCATTTACTGCGGCCTTTGCCAGGAGGTCTGCCCCGAGGAGGCGATCTTCCTGCAGAACCAGTATTCCATGACCGGCTACACCCGCGCGGAGATGGTCAACGACAAGGCGAAACTCTACGAACTGGGCGGCACGCTGCCGGACCAACACTTCAAGTGGGACCGCAAGAAGGAAGCCGAGGAACACGGCAACACGCACTGAGCCATGACCGCCGACCTCATGTTCTACATTTTCTCCACGTTCACCGTGGCCTGCGCGCTGGCGGTGGTCTTCAACCGCAACACCGTCAACGCGGCCATGGCCTTCCTGCTCGCGCTGGTGGGCCTGGCCGGCCTCTTCGTCATGCTGGAGGCCTACCTGCTCGCCGTGCTGCTGGTCTTCGTTTACGCCGGCGCGGTCGTGGCGCTGTTCCTCTTCATCATCATGCTGCTTGATGTCCGGGGCGGCCGCCGGCCCGACTTCACCAAGGGCACGCTCTTCGCCGGCACGGCCGCCGCCGCCCTGATCGCGGTCGGCCTGCTTTCCCTGCATCAACACGGCCGGCTGGAGGCGGCGCTGCCGGCCGGCCCCGGCGTGGGCGCCGACCTCAAGGCCTACGCCTACCAGCTGTTCACCATTTATCTCCTGCCCGTGCAGATCGTCGGCTTTATGCT
>JAHCLN010000045.1 GCA_026125215.1 Opitutaceae bacterium | reverse complement strand
GCTAGTGTTAGGGGCTTTTTGTTTGTGATAACGCCCCCGGGGGCTGAGAACGCCGCCGTAAGGCGGCGCCAGTTGCGGAGCAACTGCCCTTGGGTTCGACGAATAAAGCGGCAACCAATAGCGGAGATTGGGCCTATGCCAATTGCGCTACCGAAAGAAAATAATTCCTGAACAGCCCGTGTGGCAACCAAAGCGCCCGCCCCTGCATCAGCTGTCACTCGGCAACCTGAATTCCTCCGCACACATTCAAGGCAGCAGAGATCATCTCAAACCGGCTCAGCCACACGACTTGTCAGGCTATGTAGGGGCATTCTCTGTTGAGCGGGCACGACGGGCAAGTTGGTTTTCTGCGTGATTAACCTCTTCGTTCTTTGACAGCATAGGGCGGTAACGCCCTTACCCAAACCTACGACGCCTACAGCCGGCCGCTGAAGACGGTGTATCCCACCGGCTTCCAGACGCGGCAGGTTTACAATGCCTTCGGCTACCTGAAGGAAGTGCGCCAGCACGTGGCCGGGGACGACGGCAAGCCGAACCACCAGTTGGCGGGGCACATCTACTGGATGGCGGATTCCTATGCGGTCACCGGGCAGGTCGATGGTGAAATCCTCGGCAACGGGCTGATCAACGACCGGGTTTACAGCGCGAAGACCGGGCGGCTGCAGGCCGCGGCGGTGGGCCGGGGGATCGAGACGGCGGGTCCGTTCTCGGTGCAGACGCTCCACTACACGCGGGACGCGGTGGGCAACGTGACGGGCCGGGTGGACTCGACCACCGGGGTGGCCCGCACGGAGAGCTTCACCTACGACGCGTTGGACCGGTTGACGGGCCACACGGTGAACAGCGGCACACCGGTGACGGTGAGCTACGATGCGCAGGGCAACATCACCCAGAAATCGGATGTTGGCAGCTACCTCTACGGCAGCGGCCGGCCGCACGCGGTGTCGGGCGTGACCGGCGGCCCGCTGGGCAACCTGGCCTACGCCTACGACGCCAACGGCAACCTGACCACCGGCGGCGGCCGGACGCTCACCTGGACCTCGTTCAACCAGGTGCGCAGCGTCACGCAGGGCAGCTTCACCAGCACGTTCAGCTTCGGGGCGAACCGGGAGCGGGTGAAGCAGGTGTCGCACCTCGGCACCACGATCTACGTGGGTTCGCTGTATGAGAAGTTCACGGCGGGGTCGGCCTTCGAGCACAAGCACTACATCATGGCGCCCACGGGCCGGGTGGCGGTGCATATCGAGCGCAGCGACCTCACGCAGGCGGTGCGCTACTTCCACAGCGACGGACTGGGTTCGATCACGGCGGTGACCAACGAGTGGGGCGCGGTGGAGAAGCGCTTCGCCTACGACGCCTGGGGCAAACGCATCGACCCAGGCACGGGCAGCACCATCACGGGCAGCACGGCAGCGGGCTACTCCCGCGGCTTCACCGACCACGAGCAGTTGGACGACCTCGGGTTGATCCACATGAACGGCCGCATCTACGATCCGGTGCTGGGGAGGTTCCTCTCGGCCGACCCGTTTGTGGACGATGCGGGGGATAGTCAGAGCTATAACAGGTATAGCTACGTTTCGAACAACCCGCTCGGTTACACCGACCCGAGCGGCTACATCAAGCTGAGCTTCAAAACGATTTTGAAGATCGTTGCGGTCGTGGCGATTGCATACTTCACGGCAGGAGCGGCGATCTCGGCTTGGGGAACGACGATGACAACGTCAGGGTCTTTTGCGGCTGGCACTGCCACCGTAACCGTCACGGCCGGTTCGACCTTCGCTACGATGATGCCGGTCGCCATAGGAAACGGAATAATAGGAGGCTTGGCCGGAGGTTTCGCATCGGGTTTCGCCGGTTCGTTGCTCAACGGCGGCAGCATTGGCGACGCGTTCAAAGCCGGCGTGATCGGTGGTGTCGCTGGTGCAGTCGGCGGCGGCATTGCCGGAGCCTTCAGTGATGCCGGTTTACTGACACGCACAGTTGCAGCTTCGGCAGTGGGAGGCGCGACGTCCGAAGCAATGGGGGGTAGCTTCCGAGATGGTGCGCTTATCGCCGGAGCAGTTACCCTTGCTAACTTCGGCTGGCAGAAAGCCAAAGAATTTACCGATGAGACGGCTTACAAGGCGGCTAGAACCGCAGAGGCTTCTGGGACCGAAGAGGGTAAACGCCTCGCACAAGAGTTGCGAGTGACAGATCCAACGGGCAACCCAAGAACCGACGGGAAGATCCCTTCTGTGAAGGGAAATGAATGGGGACCGAAGTGGCTAAACCGTTTGCTCAGTCCGCTCGATAGGCGTTTAGAGAACACCGGGATGGCGCGCCAAGGCTCAGATGGTCATGGCTATGATCGTGCAAAATGGACTGGTGGGCAAGATGGATGGGTTTCTCGCAACATTAACGATGTATCCAAGCTTCACGATTGGTTCAATGGATGGAGCTACGATTCAGTGACCGGCTACCATGTGACGCACGGTCCGTTGTTCAATACGGCGTTCGCCGCATATAGCTTTGGGGGGATGGTGCCTGCCTGGGCTTTGACGAATGTTGCGCTAACGAACCCGTCCGTTTCAATCCAAGCGTATAATCAAGACAGACGTCGTCCATGAGGCCTTACCATTTCCTGCTGATACCGCTGTTTGCTATGTTGATTGGGTGCGTGGCAATTAATCGGAATTACTCAATCGAGATTCGGCGACCTGCGCCTGACATCACTTTCGTGGATATCCAGTGGCAAACGGATTGGTTCGAGGTGTCTAATTGGGAGAACGACGTCATGCGAATGGCCCGTTCTGCAGCGTTACTTGAGCTAAGGCGGCAAGGGTTGGCATGCGATACGATCTACGTCGGAACCCCGACGAAATATGGGGGATCATGGGTCGCGATTTGGATGGTCGCTGGAAATTTGCCTGAAGACCAACTCCGTGCGAAGGCTAGAACGATTCTCGATTCTGTTGCACCAGGCGAACGCCTTCCTCGTCCCGTTTACAGGGGGGAAGGTGAGTTTCAGAAATAGCCTCCCGGTTCGCTCGTCGTCGTAACCTCATCAATGAACCAAGCGGCACACGTCGCGCCAACGCCGAGGGGCAAATGGGGTCAGGCCGAGGGGCAAATGGGGTCAGGCCGTAAATTGTAAATTAAGGCCCTCTGTCTAGGAGTTGGCCGGACTGTGCCGTGAGATCGCGGAAGATAAGAATCATTCTTATCTATTTCAAAAACAAGTATTTGATAAAATCGGTTGATGGCCCGGCCAGTAATGGAGGGAGGCCTCTTTGCCGAGGCAACTCAAGCGCTGAGTGGGATTGCTTAATTTACAATTTACGGCCTGACCCCGTTCACGATAATGGTTTGGAGAGAAAGATGGCTTCACCGGCGCCGGGTTGGAGGGTGTAGCGTTGGAAGCCGGCGGCGAGGTAGGTGCGCAGGGCGCGGTGGTTTTGGTCGAGGACTTCGAGGGTGAGTTTGCCGCAGCCGAGTTCGCGGGCGCGGGTCTCGACGGCGGCGAGCAGGCCCCGGCCGACGCCGCGGCCGCGGTGCGTGGGCACCACGCAGACGTCGTGCAGGTTGACCAGCGGCTTGGCGGCGAAGGTTGAGAAGCCGAGGAAGCACACGGCCACGCCGACGGGATTTTCCCCGTCGTAGGCGAGAAAGACGAGGGTCGTGGGGTGGGCGCGCAGGCCGGGGATGAGCCGCGTGCGCGCTTCCGCGGAGAGCGGGGCGCCGTCGCCCATCGGATCGCACGAGTAGGCGTCCACCATCGCGAGCACCGCGGCCTGGTGATCGGGCCGGTCGAGGTCGGCCTGCAGGTAGCGAAGGGCGGAGTATTCAGGGGCGGCGGTCATGGATCACACGCAACCGCACCGGCGGCGTTCAGTCCATCCCAACTCTGCGTCGCACGGGCGAGATTGTGGCCACGTGGCCACAATTCATAGCAGTCAATTTGTGCCGCGTGGCACAAATCGGGGGGCGGAAACGGTGGAGGTCGTCATGTGGCTGGCTGCTTTAGCTTATGCCCACAAACCGGCTTGTCGCGATAGCCCCAGAACACAGACTGGACGCGATTTTCTCCATGAGCATCACCCTGCGCGGCATCACCTGGGATCATGCCCGCGGCTTCGCGCCGATGGCGGCGACGGCCGCCCGTTGGCACGAACGGCATCCGGAGGTGGAGGTGGTGTGGGAGAAACGGTCGTTGCAGGCGTTTGCCGACGAGTCCATCGCGTCGCTGTCGCGTCGCTTCGACCTGCTGGTGGTGGATCATCCCTCGATGGGCGAGGCGGCGGCGCACGGGCTTTTCCTGCCGTTGGAGCAGCACCTGCCGGCGGAATTTCTGCGCGACCAGGCGGTCAACTCGGTGGGCGCGTCGCACGCGTCGTATGCGATCAACGGTTCGCAGTGGGCGCTGGCGATCGATGCGGCGGCGCCGATCGCGGGCTGGCGCGAGGACGTGCTGGCGGCCGCCGGCGAGCGCGTGCCGCAGACGTGGGAGGAATTGCTGGCGCTGGCGCGCCGCGGGCGGGTGGCCTTCTGCGGCTGGCCGATCGACTGCCTGATGTATTTTTATGCGTTCTGCGTGAACGAGGGCGAGACGCCCTTCGGACCGGACAAGTCGCGGGTTGTATCGGAGGCGGTGGGCGTGCGGGCGCTGGAAGCGATCAGGGAACTCGCGGCCGCGTGCGCGCCGGAGGGTTTTCAGCGCAACCCGATCCGCACCTGGGAATGGCTCGCGACGCAGGACCGTGAGGCGTATTGTCCGTTTGCCTACGGCTATTCGAACTATGCGCGGGCGGGGTTTGCCGGGCGCCGGCTGAAATTCGGCGGGCTGGTTTCGCGGCACGGCCGGCCGCTCACCTGCACGCTCGGCGGCACGGGCCTGGCGGTGTCGGCCCGGGCCAAGCACCCGGCGGCGGCGCTGGCCTACGCGCAGTTTGTCGCGGACGGCGCGACGCAGGCGGGAATTTACGCGACGGCCGGCGGCCAGCCGGCGCACCGGCGCGCTTGGGAAGATGCGGCGGTGAACGAGCTGACGGGGGATTTCTTCCGCGACACGCGGGCGACGATCGAGGGCGCCTACATGCGCCCGCGGTTCGACGGCTACATTGATTTCCAGGTGAAGGCGCCGGCGCCCGTGACGGCGGCGGTGAAGGGTGAGATTTCGCCCGGGGAGGCGCTCGACCGGCTCAACCGGCTCTACCGCGAATACCCGGCCCGGTGACTGCCGGATCATGGACCTCACCGACACCCACGTTCACCTGCTGCACCCGGACCGGTTCACCTATGCGTGGACGGAGGGCGTGGCCGCGCTGCAGGGCCGGTTCGGCCTGGAGGAATACCGGACGCAGGCGGCGAAGGCCAGGGGCCGGGCGCGCGTGCGCGGGGTGATGTTCATGGAGGGCGACGTGCCGCCCGCGCAGCTCGCGGCGGAGACGGAGTTCTTTGCGCGGCTGGCCGACAAAGACCGCGGCACGCCGGCGCTCATTGCCCTCGTGGCCGGGGCCGCGGCGGAGACGGCGGATTTTCCCGCCCAACTGGCGCGGATCGGCGCGGAGGCGCGCGTGCGGGCACTGCGCCGCGTGTTGCACACGCAGCCCGATGCGGTGCTGACGTCGCCGCTGCTCGCGGAAAATCTTCGGCGGCTGCCGGCGGCGGGGCTGGCCTTTGAGCTTTGCGTGCGGCCGCGGCAACTCGCGTTGGTGACGGCACTGGTGTCGGCGTGTCCGCAGACGCAGTTCGTGCTCGATCACTGCGGTGCGCCGGATGTGGCCGGCGGTGATCTGACCGCCTGGCGCGAGGGCATCCGCGAGCTGGCGCAGCGGCCCAACGTGGTCTGCAAGTTTTCCGGCCTCGGCAGCCTGGCGGATCCGGCGCAGCCGCTGACCCCGCAGGTGCGGCCGGTCTTCGAGCATTGCCTCGAATGTTTCTATCCCGAACGGCTGCTCTGGGGCAGCGACTGGCCGGTGAGCGCCGACCTGAAAGCGTGGGTGGAGACGACGGTCGAGCTGTTGGCACCGCTGAGTGACCACGAGCAGGCGGCGATCGCCGCGGGCAACGTCGGCCGGATCTACGGGATGAATTGAACGGCGAACGCCGGATACGAAGGGTCGCAACCGATATGACAAGCATGCTTGACATGTGACAAGTTTGCTTTACACAAGTTACGCATGAAGAAACTCAACACGATCGAGTCGTTGATTTTGTTTTCAGGCCATTATGCCTGGAAGAAGGACTTTCGGCTGAGCCTCTGGCTGCTTCTGGCCGGAGCCAGCTATGGCGCCGGTGTGACCTGGCTGCGCAACGCGCCGGAAGCCGGCCTGTATCTGCGGCTGGCGGTCACGCTGTTTCCCCTACTGCCGATGCTGCTTTATATCCGGAGCTGGGTGCGGTTCATGCGCGGACTCGATGAACTGCAGCGCCGTCTGCAACTGGAGGTGTGGCTGTTCGCGGCCTTGGGCACGGTGCTGACGGGGATGGTGATCTCGGTGTTGGGGAGTCAGGGGGTGCCGCTGGGGCCGCTGGCCGGCGGGCTGGGTGTTGGCGGGTCGTTTTTCATCATGCTCGGCCTGTGGACCGCAGGCAGCATCGTCGCCATCCGTCGTTACCGATGAAAAACCGGTTGAAAGAACTGCGCACGGAGCGCGACTGGTCGCAGGGCGACCTCGCCGACGAACTGGGCGTGTCGCGGCAGACGATCAACGCCATCGAGACCGAAAAATACGACCCCAGCCTGCCGCTGGCCTTCAGCATCGCTCGGCTCTTCAAGAAGCCGATCGAGGAAATTTTTACTCCCGAAAAATAAACCCAAACTTCCCATGCCCGGATCAACGTCACTCCTCGCCAACCGGCTGCTGAAAATTGCGGGCTGGTTCAACCTGGCCATCGCCGCGGGCATGCTCGTGCTGGATGCCGTGCTGGACCGCGACAATTGGACCACGATCTCAATGGTAATCGCGGCCGGGCTGGTCATGATCTTTGTCGCTCGCGCGGTGCCCAACGATGAACGAATCGAACAGCTGAAGCTCAAGGCGGCCAAAGCCGGCCTCCTGTTGGGGCTGTTCGGCGCGATGCTGGCAAATTTATACGCCACCCTGAACGGGAAGCCCATGCCATGGTCCGTGTTTGACCTGATGATTGTGATCCTGGCCATCGCGCTGGGGTCCTACCGTTACTGGCGCTGGCAGGATGCGCGGCCGTATCCTTGATTGTTTGCGCGACGCAGCCGCTGGGCGTGTCATAGCCCGGCGGGCGGCAGCTCCGGGGTTGCAGTTTGGGGCTGACGTCCTAGACAGGCGGCGTTTCCGGTTTCGTTTTACCAACCCCACCGCATGCAAACCCTCCTGATCGCGCTGCTCAGCGGCTTCGGCTTCATCGTCGCCTACCACACCTACGGCCGCTGGCTCGGGCAAAAAATCTTCAAGCTCTCGGCCGACTGGGTGTGTCCCTCCCACCGGCTGAACGACGGCCAGGACTACGTGCCGACACGGAAAGGCGTGGTGTTTGGGCATCATTTCACGTCCATCGCGGGCACGGGGCCGATCGTCGGCCCGGCCATCGCCATCATGTGGGGCTGGCTGCCGGCGCTGCTGTGGGTGGTGTTCGGCTCCATTTTCATCGGGGCGGTCCATGATCTCGGCGCGCTGGTCGTCTCGCTGCGCAACAACGGGCAGACGGTGGGCGACATTGCCGGGCGGGTGATCAACCGCCGGGTGCGGCTGCTGTTTCTCTTCGTGCTGTTCATGGCGCTGACCATCGTGCTGGCGATCTTCGGCCTGGTGATCGCCTCGGTCTTCCGGCAGTTCCCGACGGCGATTTTCCCATGCGTGGTGCAGGTGCCGATCGCGATGGCCATCGGCCACTGGCTCCACCGCAAGGGCGTCGGGCTGCTGGCGCCGTCGCTCATCGCGCTGGTGGTAATGTATCTCACCGTCATTTACGGCGATGTCGGTGTGCTGCACACGGTCAACATGGCGATGGCCGGCTGGTCGTCGTGGACGTGGGTCGTGGTGTTGCTGGCGTATTCCTACGTCGCCTCGGTGCTGCCGGTGTGGTCGTTGCTGCAGCCGCGCGACTACATCAACGCCCTGCAGCTCATCTCGGTGCTGGCGCTGCTGGTGGTGGGCCTGCTGGTGGCGGCGGTCGCGGGTGGCGCGCCGCTGGCGGACGGCACGCGGCCGGAGCTGGCGCTGGCCGCGCCGATGTTCAATTTCAACCCGGTGGGTGCGCCGGCGATGATCCCGTTTCTTTTCATCACCATCGCCTGCGGCGCGATCAGCGGGTTCCACTGCCTCGTCAGCAGCGGCACGAGCTCGAAGCAGCTCAAGAGCGAGCCGGACGCGCGTTTCGTGGGCTACGGCAGCATGCTGACGGAAGGCTTCCTCGCGGTGCTCGTCATCCTGGCGTGCGCGGCGGGTGTGGGGCTCGGGCTGGCGCAGGCCGACGGCACCGTGCTTACCGGCAACGACGCATGGCTCTCGCGCTACAGCGTGTGGTCGTCGCGGCTCGGCCCGCTGGTGGCGGCGTTTGTGGACGGCTCGTCGAATTTCCTCAAGGCGCTCGGGTTGCCCGGCACGATCGCGACGGCGCTGATGGGCGTGTTTGTGGCCTCCTTTGCCGGCACGACGCTCGACAGTGCGTGCCGCCTGCAGCGCTACGTGGTGCAGGAACTGGCCGGCACGCTCGCGCCGAAGGCGCCGGGGCAGTTCGATTTTCTGGCCTGGCTGCGGAACAAGCACGGCGCCACGATCGTGGCGGTGGCGACGGCGGCCTTCATCGCGGCGATCCCGCCGCCGGGCAAGGAATGGGCCATGGCCAACGCCGGGCAGGGGGGCCTCATCCTCTGGCCGCTCTTCGGTGCGACGAACCAGCTCCTCGGCGGGCTCTCGTTCCTCGTCATCACCTTCTACCTCTGGCGGCGAAAGACGCCGGTGTGGTTCCTCGTGCTGCCGATGATCTTCATGCTGATCATGCCGGGCTGGGCGATGGTGTGGCAGGTCTTTATCGGCGGCGAGGGCAACCCGAGCTGGCTCAGCCAGGGCAACTGGCTGCTGGTCGGCATCGCGGTCGCCACCGTGCTGCTCGAGATCTGGATGGTCATCGAGGCCGTGCGGCTCTTCCCGCGCGTCAAGGGCGTGGTCGAGGACGGCGCCGTGCAGCTCGTGAAAGCCTGAGCCCCCCGGCGGCCGGTCCGCTCCGGGCAAACCGTTTTCAGCCTCCATGAACACCGCCACCCAACCCCTGATTTCCGCGCAACAAAAGCAGCTGTTTCGCGACGAAGGCTGGATGCTTCTGCCGGGCGTTGTGCCCGCGGCGCACCTGGAGATGATGCGCGAGGTTTGCGGCCGGTTTATCGCTGCCTGTGATGCCGAGATGGATGCGGCGGGCGAGACGCGCCGCGGGCTGGATGTGAAAGGCAGCCGGTATTTCATCTGCAACCGGCACAAGGGCACCCGGCTGGTGGAATTCATCTACAGCGACCTGATGGCCGAGGTGTGCCGGGCCACGCTCGGCGACACGGCCTATTTGTTCTGGGAACAGTTTGTCGTGAAGGGGCCGGAGAAAGGCGCGAAGTTCAGCTGGCACCAAGATTCGGGTTACGTGGGCACGCCGCACCGCCCGTATCTCACCTGCTGGGTGACGCTCGACGCCGTGAGCGAGGCGAACGGCACGGTATATCTGCTGCCGTATTCGCGGGCGGGCACACGCGAGGTGCTGCCGCACAAGCAGAACCCGGAGACCAACGATCTCGAAGGCTATTTCGGTGACGACCCGGGCGACCCGGTGATCGCGCCGGCGGGGAGTATCGCGTGTTTCTCGAGCACGGTGCTGCACCGCAGCGGCTTCAACACCTCGTCGGGCTGGCGGCGGGTTTATCTGCCGCAGTATTCGGCCGAGCCCCTGCGCCGGCCCGATGGCAGCCTGGCGGGCTTTGCCGAGCCGTTCATGATCAACGGCGAGCGGCGGAACGGGAAGGCGTGAGCGGGCTCAAGTCAGGTAGCCGCGGATTGCACGGATGGGCGCGAAGGGCCAGATTTCACGCACCGCATCCGTCTATCCAGAACAGGCGTCGCACCAACCGTTGGTCGCCGGCATGCGGGATTTCGACTCGTCCGTGCACAGGAAACTCGGCGGCAATGGTAGATTCAACCCGCCGCACCCCGCGTTCCTCGGAGCCCACAAAAACAATGAGACGGCCATCGGCCACCAACACCTGGTCGAGGATGTGGCGGATCAACTGTGTCCGACGGGCTGCGGGCGCATACTCGGGGCGAATCAATACAAAATCAAAACGGCGGTCCTTGGGCTGCCAGGTCCGGATATTGCCCACATGGAGCCGATCGGCCCAGTGCGGCAGGCGCTGTTGGGCCAGTTGCACCAATTCCGGAATGATATCCAGACCGTAAGGCTCGATCCAGAGATGCTGGTTCGCACCCCAACGGTGAACGCTTTCCATGAGGATGCCGCTGGCACAACCGACATCGAGAAAGGCGCCATCCCGGTGTAGTGCCTCGGCGATGAAGCCCCGGGTGGCTTCCCAAGTTTTCGCGTCACCCGAATGGCCCGCCTGGGCATAGGGATTCTGCGCCGCCAGATACGCCGGCTTGATCAGTCCGGCCATCGCCGCGTGCCATCCCTCTTCATCAATCCGCCCCGCAGCCAGGGCTTGGTTGATGGCGGCAACTTCCTGCCACCCCCGCTCTTTCAGTGCCTCCAATTTGGGATCAAGGTCATGCATGTGAGTGGGGAGGCGCTGTGACGTTGCGAGGGGTAATCTATTTTTTGATCAGTGAGAGGGCAATTGTAGTTACGAGATGAGCTCCACCACTTGGATATAGGGACGAGGCGTTGATGTGTGCCTTGACCAAGGCGGGTCTTGGGTCATGCTGTTTGGCGTGAGCGTATTGGAGATCAAGCAAAGCCTGTCCCGGCTCTCCGCCCGTGAGCGGAGGGAAGTGCAGGTTTATCTCCACCAGCTCAAGCGCATGACCCCGGCCTGGAAAAAAGCCACTGCTAGGCGGATTCGCGACGTGCAGGCGGGTAGGCTGACCACGCTGGACCAGTTGGAGACGCGGTATCGCCGTGGCTAACCGATTGGGCTACCGGGTGGTGTTTGCGGATGCGGCGGTGGAATCGTTTGTTGGCCTGCCCCGGCGCAGGCAGCGGCGGATATTGGACCGGGCTCAGGAACTGGCTTTTGATCCCTTCGTGGTGCCTGATTTTCGCACGCACGATGCGACCGGCAGAGAGATTTCACATATCATGACGGATGGCTTTATTTTTGACTACTGGGTGGATCATGCCGTCAAGCAGGTGATCATCACCGAGATTGAAGCCATCGACTGAGGCGCCGGAGCGCGTGCAAGCACGCTGCTTACGGGGGACAAACAAAAAGGCCGGTCGAAATTCGACCGGCCTTGGAAGTTTTGAACGACGTGCGGTTTACTCGCCGATGCCGTAGGCGGGGAGGGTTTTCTCCACGCGGACTTTGTCGAGACGGGCGTAAACGGGGAGGCCGTTTTCGTGGGGCAGGGTCGTTTCGCCCTGGATGAGCGGCTGGGCGTAGCGGAGGAACTGGAAGTTCATGCTGACGCCGTCCTCGTTGATCCACTCGCGGGGGAGCTTCTTCACGCCGTTGGCGATCTCGCTCAGCGGGGCGAGGCCGGTCTCGCAGGTGTATTGGTCGGCGTCGCCGCGGAGGAGGGTGACCATCTTGTCGGTCTCGCCGCGGACGGCGGCCTGCACGGCGGCCTGACCGGCGAGGTAGGCCTCGTCCACATCCGTCTTGGAGGCGGCGTGGGCGGCGGCGCGCTGCATGAGGCCGGGCTTGGCGACGCGGACCTTCACGCCGGGGAGGTTGGTCTCGATGATCTCGGCAAGGGCGTCGCCGGCGCCGCCGAGCTGGGCGTGGCCAAAGGCGTCGGTCTTGCCGTCGGCGGCGACGTAGTTGCCGTCGGCGTCCACGAGGCCCTCGGCGACGACGATGGAGCAAAAGCGCTCGCGCTTCAGCACGCGGCGGATGTCCTCGAGGACTTTCTCCTGGTTGAAGGAGACCTCGGGGAGGAGGATGAGGTGCGGGGGATCGTGCGGGTGGTCGCGGCGCTTGGCGAGGGCGGCGCCGGCGGCGATCCAGCCGGCGGAACGGCCCATGACCTCGATGATGGAAACGAGGTCGCCCTGGCCCATGGCCTCGCTGTCGCAGGCGACTTCGCGCACGGTGGTGGCGAGATACTTGATGACGCTGCCGTAGCCGGGGCAGTGGTCGGTGACGGCGAGGTCGTTGTCGATGGTCTTCGGCACGCCGATGACGCGGAGCTCGTAGCCCTGCTCGGCGGCGAGCTTGGAGATTTTGTCGGCCGTGTCCTGCGAATCGTTGCCGCCGATGTAGAAGAAGTAGCGGATGTTGTGGGTCTTGAAGACCTCGAGGACGCGCTCGAAATCGGCCTGCTTCTTGAGCTTGTAGCGGCAGGTGCCGAGGGCGGCGCCGGGGGTGTGCTTGAGGGCGCGGATCTGCTGCTGCGATTCGGCGGCGAGGTCCACGAGGTCCTCGTGGAGGATGCCGAGGACGCCGTTGAGCGAACCGTAGATTTCCTCAATGCATTCATGGTTCAGCGCTTCCGCGATGATGCCCGCGACGCTGGCGTTGATGACGGAGGTGGGGCCGCCGGACTGGCCCACCAAGACATTTCCTACGAGTTCAGCCATGAGAGTAGTGGTAAAGGTTTAAGAGAACGTGAGGGGACAGAAAAGCGGGCCGCGACGGCGGGACGCAAACCCTATTTTAGAAAGCCATCAGCTTTCAGCGGCCGGCGCACGGCCAGCCCTTGGGACACGGATGCCGGGAACGCACGGAGCCGTCAGCCGAACGCCGGGTCCCGAGGCAATCTTACAACAGGCGGCCGGGCTTGTAGTCCGCCGCGCCCTTGTGGCGTTTGGCCAGCGGTTTAACTTCCGCGACGAAGGCGTCCACCTGGTGCGGGGCCGAGCCGACGAACCGGTGGCTCTCGGCGAGGATGGCGGTCAGGACTTTCTTGCCGAGACCGATGCGTTTGTCGCCGGCGAGCCGGCCGAGCAGGTCGGCATCGCCGCCGGTGCGCAGGGCCTTGGCCGCGGCGAGGGCGTGTTCCTTGATGGCTTCGTGGGCGGTCTCGCGGCCGGCGCCGCGCTTGACGGCTTCCATGAGAATGGTGGTGGTGGCGAGGAAGGGGAGGTGGCGCTCGTTCTCGGCGGCGATGGAGGCGGGAAACACCTCCATCTGGCGCAGCACGGTGAGAAAGGTCTCGAGCAGGCCGTCCACGGCAAAGAACGCATCGGGCAGGGCGACGCGGCGCACGACGGAGCAGGAGACATCGCCCTCGTTCCACTGGTGGCCGGCGAGCGCGCCGGTCATGGTGACGTAACCGGAGAGGATGGTGGCAAAGCCGCAGATGCGCTCGCAGTTGCGGGCGTTGACCTTGTGCGGCATGGCGGAGGAGCCGACCTGGCCGTCCTGAAAGCCCTCGGTGAGCAGGCCGTAGCCGGCCATGAGGCGGAGCGTGGTGGCGAAACTGGCGGCGGCGCCGGCCACCTGGTGCAGCGCGGTGACAACCTCGAAATCGAGGCTGCGCGGGTAAACCTGGCCGACGGCGCCGAGCTTCGCATGGAAGCCGAGGTGCTTGATGATGCGGGCCTCGAGCTGGTCCACCTTGGCGGTATCGCCGCCGAGGAGCGTGAGCTGGTCGAGCTGGGTGCCGACGGCGCCCTTGAGCCCGCGCACCGGGTAGCGGTCCACGAGTTCGCCGAGCCGGGTGAAGGCGGCGAGGAGCTCCTCGCCGAACATCGCGAGGCGTTTGCCGAGCGTGGTGGGCTGGGCCGGCACGTTGTGCGTGCGGCCGGTGATCATGAGATCGCGGTGGGCCTCGGCCTGCGCCGCGAGGGCGAGCAGGGCGGCGGCGGTCTTGAACTGCACGACCTTGAGCGAACGGAAGACCTGGAGCTGCTCGACGTTTTCGGTGAGATCGCGGCTGGTGAGGCCGAGGTGGATGAACTGGCGCTTGGCGAGATCGGAGAACTCCTCGATGCGGGCCTTCACGTCGTGCAGGGTCACGCGCTCGCGCTTGGCGATGGCGGACAGGTCGATCTGGTCCTTCACCTTCTCGTAGTCCTTGATGGCCTCGTGCGGGATGGGCACGCCGAGGTCGCGCTGCGCCTTCATCACGGCGATCCAGAAATCGCGTTCCTGCGCCACGCGGCCGTGTTGCGACCAGATGTCCCGGATGGCGGCGGAGGCGTAGCGCTCGGCGAGGACGTTGGGGATGGAGGCGGCGGAGTCGTTCACGGCGGAAGGCGTCCAGTAAGCAGGCCGGTGCGCGGTTGCCAATGGCAAACCCGACCCGGCCTCAGAGGAACGAGCAGACGTATTCGCAGATGCCCGCGGGCACCTCGATGGTGAAACCGCTGTGGCCGGGAACGTCGAACGACGTGCCGGCGGCGAAATCCCGCGCCGCGGCCGTGCCGTCGAGCGTCACGCGGCAGGTGCCGGCGATGATCTCCATGCGCTCCGGGGCGGCGGTGCCGAAGTGGTAGCTGCCGGGGTAGATGAGCCCGAGGGTTTTTTTGGCGCCCCCGGGCAGGAGGATGGTGTGGCTGACGACTTTGCCGTCGAAGTAGACGTTGGCCTTGGCGAGGGCGGTGACGCCGGAAAACTGTGCGGGAGCGGTGGACATGGCCGCAGTCATGCGGAGCGCGGCGCCCCGGGCAAGCCGGCGCATTGTCATGGCGGGGTGCGGCCAGCCGGAAGTTTGTCACCTATTGGGTGACAAACGGGTCGGGGTGCTAGGCGGTCAGGCAGCGGACGGTCATCTCGCGGAGGACCTCTTCCTGCGCATGCGGCCGCTCCAGGATGCCCTCGAAGGCGGCGATGAACGCCTGCTGGTGGTCGATCAGCCGGCGCAAAGTGGGGAGCTTGCCGCTGCCGGCGAGTTTGCCGACATACCAGGCGTTTTGGGAAAAGACGTTGAAGGAGCTTTTCTCCGTGGCACCGGTGAAATGTTTGCCATAGGCGGTGGCGGCGCGGGGCAGGCCGTCGAGCCCGCGCGGGCCGAGGCGGGCGTCGCCGGCATCGACGAGGGCGCGCACCTGGATAAGGATGCGGTTGCGGTTTTGCAGGGCGCTGAGGACGGGGCGCGCGTCGCCGCCGGCAAAAAAATGCTGCTGCAGCGCGGCCAGGGTCCGCCGCAGATCGCCGCTGAAAAAGGCCTCGGCGGTCTCGAAGAACTCGCCCTCGGCGACGTTGGGCGTGAGCTCGGCGACATGGGACTCCTCGATGGCCGCGCCGGCTCCCACGGAGGTGGCGAGCTTGCGGATCTCCTCCACGAGCAGGCGGGTGTTGGGGCCGGTGCGGGCGAGCAGCAGCTGCACGGCGTCGGGCGTGATGGCGTGGCCGGCGGCGCGGGCTTCGGCCAGGACGACACCCGCGAGCGCGGAGGCGTCGTCATCGCCGCCGGCGAGCACGAAGTCGGCGTTTTTCTCGCACCACTTCGGGAAGGCGCGGCGCCGGTCCACCGGGGCGGCGGTGATAAGCACGGCGGTCTCGGCGGGATTGACCTGCGCGAGCAGCTCCTGGAGCTCGCCGACGAGCGCGAGCGTGCTCTCGGCGCGACCCGTGACACTGTCGGCGAGGAAGTTGACGTCCTTCAGCCAGACGACCCGCCGGCCGCCGAACATGGCGACCGTCTGCACGCTTTCGCGGAAGCGGTTCAGGGCGGTCTCGACCTCGCCGACGTTGTTGGCGAAGCCGCTGAGCACCTCGCGGGAAAATTCGTCGGGCACCTCGCGGGCGAGCTCGGCAAACCGCGCCTTGCCGAGCCGGTTCACGAGGTAGTCGTCGGAGCCGCAGATGAAGGTGAAGTTTTGCGCCGGCATCGCGGGTGGTTTCACACGAAGCGGCGCGCGGCGCACGCCAAAAGTGCGCGGCTCAGCGCCGCTCCAGTTTCCGGAACAGCCGCCAGGCGAGCAGGACGAGCAGGAGATTGGGCGCCCAGAGCAGCAGGTCGGGCCGCCAGGCCGGGTGCCGGTCGAGCCAGCCGACCATCACGGTGCAAAAATAGTAGCCGAGTGCGAGGAGCACGGCGACGCCGAGGTTGGCGGAAGTCTCCCGGCGCGAAACGCGGATGCCGAGCGGCACGCCGATGAGGGCGAAGGTGAAAACCGCGGCGGCGGTGGTGAACTTGTCCTGCAGGGTGAGCCGCACCTTCAGGATCTCGCCGGCCCGGGCGGCTTCGCCGCCGGGCGGCACGGGCGCGGCGGCCAGGCGCGCCGCCTCGGCGCGGAGTTCGCCGTGGGTGAGCCATTTGAGCTTCATCCGCGGCCCGGTGCGGCTGAAGAGCGAATCCAGGCGCAGCGGCACGGACTCGGTGCGGCCGAAGGTGCCGACCAGCGGCGGCTCCGAAAAATCCTCGGGCTGGCCTTCGCGGCGGACCTCGACCTGCGCGTCGGTAAGCGTGAGCTGCAGGATGTGCTGCGCCTCGTCGTAATCGAGCCGCCCGGAGGCGGCGCGGACGAGCCGCTGCACGCGGCGCTGGTCGTCGAGCTCCCAGAGCCAGAAATCGGTCAGCGCCGGGCCCTGTTTTTCGCCGACATACACGACGAAGCCGGGGAACTCGCGGATGAAGGTGCGCGGCACGATGAAGCCGAGGGGATTGGCGGAGACGGCGGCCGCGAGCTCACGCTGGTATTGCAGCCGCGCCCGCGGCATGGCCTCGAGGTTGACGTGCAGGGCGAGGGTCGCGCCGAGGAGGCCGAGGAGGAGAACGGGGCGGGCGATGCGCGCCAGGCTGAGGCCGGCGGCGCGCATGGCGGTAATTTCGCTGTCGGCGGAGAGCCGGCCCAGCGTGAGCAGCACGCCGGTGAGCATGCCCATCGGCAACGCGTAGGAAATGGCGTAGGGCACGAGCAGGGCGAGGAGCCAGCCGAGCGTGAGCAGGCTGATCTGGCCGGTGAGGGCGTAGCCCAGCAGGTCGCGCAGCGCGTTGCCCAGCAGGAGCACGAAGGCAAACAGCCCCACGGCGGTGAGGCAGGCGCCAAGCACGCTCTTGAAGATGTAGCGGTCGAGCAGGTTCACGAAGGGCGGGGGTAGTCCGGCAGAGGAAACGACGGCTGACAACGCCCAACCGCGGCGGTTCGCCGGTCTCAGGCGCCGAGATCGAGTTCGGTCGCCACGGCCGTGGCCGGCGTGAGGCAGTCCGGGGCGTCGTGCCGGATGTTGTTCACCTGCGGGCCGAGCGGGGTGGCCGTGAGCAGGGAGTCGGCGGCGGGGCGCAGGAGCGGGGCGAGCGCCGCGGGTTGCGTGCGGTCGGGCTCGAGCCACGCCTCGCTGTGGGCGAGGTCGAGGATGGCGGGCATGCGGTGATGGATGGGGCGCATGACGGCGTTGGGCGCGGTGGTGACGACGGCGCAGGTCTCGAGCGTCGAGCCGTCGGGCGCGCGCCAGCTTTCCCAGATGCCGGCGAGGCAGAAAGGGCGTTCATCGCGGCGCCGGAACAACCACGGCTCGCGCGCACGGCCATGGACCTTCCATTCGTAGAATCCGCTGGCCGGGATCACGCAGCGGCGCGTGCGGAAGGCATCGCGGAAGGCGGGTTTGTCCGCCAGCGATTCGGCGCGGGCGTTGGCGAGTTTGGCGCCGCCGTGGTCGTCCTTGGCCCAGGCGGGCACGAAGCCCCAGCGCAGCGCAACGGCCTCGCGACCGGGAGACTTGGGCTGGGCGCGCACGGCGGGAATCACGGACCCCGGCGCGATGTTGTAGCGGGAGAGGATTTCCGCCGGGTCCGCCACGCTCAGCAACCGCGCGACATCCTGATAAAATTCCCGAAGCAGCAGGTAGCGGCAGCACATGGGTTCATGCGCCCAGCAGGGCGGGCAGTTCGCGGATCGTGCGCAACTGGATGAAACGGCCCGGGGCCTCGGGAATGTGTTCCACCCGTTCGTGGCCCCAGGTGAGATGATAGGGCACGTGCGCGCCGCTGCCGCCGAGGGCCAGCACGGGCAGGATGTCGGACTTGAGCGAATTGCCGACCATCAGGAATTCCTCCGGGGCGATGGCGTGGCGGCGCAGGATGGCGGCGTAGGAGGACTCGTCTTTTTCCGAGAGAATCTCGACATGCCTGAAGCGCGCGCCGAGGCCGGACTTGGCGAGTTTGCGTTCCTGGTCGCGCAGGTCGCCCTTGGTGATGACGAGGAGGCGGTGGGAGTCTGCGAGTGTGGCGAGAATGTCGGCCACGCCGTCGAGCAACTCGACCGGATGCTCCAGCATGTCACGGCCGAGCTCGATCAGGGTGCGGATTTCACCGGCACTGATTTTGCCGTCGGTGAGCGAGATGGCCGTTTCGATGGCCGAGAGCGTGAAGCCTTTCACGCCGTAACCGTAGAGCTCGAGGTTCTTCATCTCGGTGGCAAAGAGCGTGCGGTCCACCGTCGCGGCGTCGTGGTGGCGGGCCAGCAGCTCCCGGTAACGGCCGTGCACCTGCTCGAAGATGTTTTCGTTGTGCCAGAGCGTGTCGTCGGCGTCGAACCCGATGGTGCGGCAATGTTGCATGGGCCGAGCTAACCGGTGGGACGGGGAAAGAGGCAAGCCGTGGCTAGAACAGGTCCAACTGCGTGCCCCCGGGCCGGCGGAAATGGGCGGTCGAGAGGACGCAGCGCTCCTGGTTCAACCCGAGCCGGCGGGTGGTGATGCGGAAGAGATCGCGGATCTGTTCGGCGAAGATGCCCTCGCCCTTCATGCGCTTGCCCCATTCGCTGACGTTCAGCTCCCCGCCGCGGAGCGCTTTCACGCGGTCGAGCACGCGGGCCTTCCTGGTCGGCGCGTGGTCGTCGAGCCATTGGGCGAAGATGTCCTTCACGGCGTGGGGCAGCCGGAGCACGACGTAGCCGGCGAACCTGGCGCCGGCCGCCGCCGCGGCTTCCAGGATGCGCGGCATTTCCTGGTCGTTGAGCCCGGGGATGAGCGGGGCGGTCATCACGCCGACGGGGATGCCGGCGGCGCTCAGCTCGCGGATGGCGCGCAGCCGGGCTTCCGGCCGCGAGGCGCGGGGCTCGAGTTTGCCGGCGAGATCGCGGTCGAGCGTGGTGACGGAGACGTAAACGGCGGTGGCGGAGAAACGCGCGAGTTCGGCCAGCACGTCGCGGTCGCGGGTGACGAGGGCGTTTTTCGTGACGATCGAGATGGGTTGGCGGAACTCGGCGCAGACCTCGAGGCAGCCGCGGGTGATCTTGAACTGGCGTTCGCCAGGCTGGTAGCAATCGGTCACGCCGCTCATGGCGATGCTTTGCGGCCGCCAGCGCGGGGAGGAGAGTTCCGCGCGAAGCAGCTCGGGCGCGCGCAGTTTCACGAGGATCTTCGTCTCGAATTCCAGGCCGCTGCTCCAGCCGAGGTATTCGTGGTAGGGGCGGGCGAAGCAGTAGGCGCAGCCGTGCTCGCAGCCGCGGTAGGGATTGAGCCCGATGGTGAAAGGGATGTCGGGACTGTCGTTGGCCGTGAGCAGCGAGGCGGTGCGGTCGAAGAAAAACTCCGTGCGCGGATGGGGGCGCTCCTCCTCGGGCCAGTCGGGATCGGCCGCGACGTGCAGCCGCTCGAAGCGGTTGGGCGGGTTGATGGACACCCCGCGGCCGGGCAGGGGAGCGGGGGCGGGCGGGGAGTCCATGCGGTTAGGTTAACAATAAACGTGAATGCGCCAGCCGGATTCGCTTTCATCGGCGACATGTCCCTCGCCAAGGCCACCCGTCCGGTTTCAATCACGCGCCACGATGGCGCACGCCCGGCCGAAGGGCGCGAAGACCTGCTGGCGGTAGAGGAGCCGCTGGAGATCCGCGTGGGCGGGCAGGGGGTGGCCGTGGTCATGCGCACGCCGGGGCACGACCGTGAACTCGTGGCGGGTTTTCTCGTGACGGAGGGCATCCTGCGGCAGCGCGAGGAGGTTCTGGACATGGTGTATTGCCGTCCGGACGGCCGGCCGCCGGAGGAAAACATCATCGAGGTGCTGCTGGCGCCGGGCGCGGCGGTGGATCTGGCCAGGCTCACGCGGCACGTGTTCACGTCGTCGAGCTGCGGGATCTGCAGCAAGGCGAGCATCGAGGCGGTGCGCGGGCAGTTTGCCCCCATCGCGGCGCCGCCGGCGTTGACGGCGGTCCTGATCGCCGGGCTGCCGGAGCGTTTGCGCGCGGCGCAGGCGGCGTTTGCGCAGACGGGCGGACTGCACGCGAGCGCGCTGTTTGACGCGGCGGGCCATCTCCAGGTCGTGCGCGAGGATGTGGGCCGGCACAACGCCCTCGACAAGGTGGTCGGCCACGCGTTTCTCGCGGGCGGGCTGCCGCTGGCCGACCGGGTGCTGCTGGTGAGCGGGCGCGTCTCGTTTGAGATCATGCAGAAGGCGCTGGCGGCGGGCATCCCGGCGGTGGCGGCGATCTCGGCGCCGACCAGCGCGGCGGTGGAGTTTGCCCGGGCGAGCGGGCAGTTGCTGGTGGGTTTCCTGCGCGGGGAGCGGATGAATGTTTACGCCGGCACCTTGGCCGGCTGAGGCTGTCGCATCCTCCGCATGAAAGCCTTCGCATGGATCGGATTTTTTCTCCTGCTGCCGTTTGCCGCCGCGCAAACGAGCGAGACGCTTTCGGAGCGCACGCTCCGGCAGCTGCTGGAGCGCCAGCACGAGCTGTTTGCCGACGCCGCGAAGCAGGGTGACCAACTCGACCTGGCTTCCTTCCGCACCCAGGCGCAGGCGCTGGCCTTCGACTACGAGGTGTTTCTGCGCAACCATCCCGACAGCGCCATCGGCCACGCCGCCTACGGCCGCCTGCTGGGTCGCGTGGGCATGGACCAGCAGGCGGTGATCATCCTGTTGAAGGCGGAAAAGCTCAATCCGAAGGACCCGATGGTGAAAAACCAGCTCGGCAACCACCTGGCCGAGGCGGGCAAACCGCGCGAGGCGCTGCCGTTTTTCCTCGCCGCCATCGAACTCGCCCCCGGTGAACCGCTCTACCACTACCAGCTGGGCACCCTGCTGGCCGAGGCGCGGGACGATTTCCTGGAGTCGGGCGAGTGGACCCGCGAGGCGCTGGACCAAGCCATGCTGGCGGCCTTTGCCAAAGCCGCCGAGCTTGCCCCGGAGCGGATCGAATTCACCTACCGGCACGCGGAGGCCTACTACGATCTGGAAAAACCGGATTGGGACGCGGCCCTGAAGGCGTGGGCCGCGCTGGAGGAGAAGGCCGCCAGTGCCGTGGAACGCGAAACCATGCGCCTGCATGCGGCGAACATCCTCATCAAGCAGGGCCGGACCGACCACGCCCGGCTTGTCCTTGCCCTGGTGACCGAGCCGGCGCTCTCCGCGCACAAGGAAAAGCTGGTTGCGGAGCTCGCCGGCGCGGACAACAAGTGACGCGCCATGGACCTTGCCCTTGATCCCGAGCATCTGCGCCGGGGCCTCATCCTCTACATCGTGCTGATCTCCAGCCTGTGCGTCCACGAGTGGGCGCATGCCGTCACCGCGCACAAGCTGGGGGACGACACGCCCGACCGGGAAGGCCGCGTGACGCTCAATCCGCTCGTGCACATGGACCTGCTGGGCTCGGTGATCCTGCCGATCCTGTTTATTTTTGTGTTTCCCGCCGGCATGATCTTCGGCTGGGGCAAGCCCGTGATGTTCAACCCCGCCAATTTCCGCCACCGCACGCGGGACGAGGTGCTCACGACGCTGGCCGGTCCCGCTTCCAATCTCGGCCTCGCCCTGCTCGCGGCGATTGCGGGCGGGCTGATGTTCCGCGCGGACCCGCGCACGGCCGAGCTCTTCGTCCAGATCATCAGCATCAACGTCCTGCTCGCGGTCTTCAACCTGATCCCCCTGCCGCCCCTCGACGGTGGCCGGGTGATGCGGCATGTCGTGGGCATGACGGAGGAGACTTTCTACAACCTGTCCCGCTGGAGTTTTCTGATCATCCTGATCGCGATCAATATCCCGGCCTTCCGCGCGGTGTTGGGTTTGGTCATGGGCGTCGTGGGCTTTCCGTTCATGGTGATCTACCGTCTGCTGGCCGGCTGAGCCATGGCCGGTCCGCGCAAAGCTTCACCGGGCGCCCGGCTGCCGGACACCCCCGGCGCCTGGCTCAGGCACGCGGTCCGGCTTTACGAAAAACACGGCCTCGCGCTCGGGCAGATCGCGACCACGGCGCACGACGAGGCGTTGTATCTTATCCTGCGCACCCTGGAGCTGCCGCTCGACAGCGACGAACGCGTGCTCAAGCAGCCGTTGACGGCGGTGCAACAGACCGCCTTGGCGGAGGTTTTTCGCCGCCGGGTCGAGGAGCATATGCCGGCGGCCTACCTGACGAAGGAAGCCTGGCTGGGCGACCGGCGGTTTTACGTGGACGAGCGCGTGCTCATCCCGCGCAGCTATTTTTTGGAGATCATCCCGGAGCAGCTCGACGCGTGGCTGCCGGATCCGAAAAAGGTCACGCAGGTCGTGGATGTGTGCACCGGTTCGGGCTGCCTCGCCATCCTGCTGGCGCAGCATTTTCCGCGGGCGAAGGTGGATGCCGTGGATTTGTCGGCCGACGCGCTGGAGGTGGCGAAGATCAACGTGCGGGATTACAGGCTGACGCGGCGCGTCACCCTGCACCGCAGCGACGTGTTCGATGCCGTGCCCGCGGTGAAATACGACGTGATCCTGAGCAATCCGCCCTACGAGCCGAGCCAGCACTGCGATGCCTTGCCGGTGGAGTTTCGCCGCGAACCGCGGCTGGCGCTCGACGGCGGCCGCGACGGGCTCGACATCATCCGCAAACTGCTGCGGCAGGCGCGGACGCGGCTGAAGCCCCACGGCATCGTGCTCATCGAGGTGGGCGGCCTGCGTGCGGCGATGGACCGCGAGTTTGCCGTGCTCGACCCGCACTGGCTGCACACGGCGGACGGCAGCGACTGCGTGTGCGTCATCCACGCCGCCCGGCTCAGAAATCTGCCGCGCTGATCACCGGTGTCACTTGTCACCTGGGGCAGGGGCCGATCTCCGAGCGGCCCGCCTTCACCAAGTTTACGGCGGAGCGGCCCGCCCGGAGGTCGGGCCCTACCTTGCCGTCAGCGTCTTTG
>JAHCLN010000044.1 GCA_026125215.1 Opitutaceae bacterium | reverse complement strand
CGCGCCGGCCTCGGCCAGCGCCGTCCGGTCGTTGGCGTGGATGATGCACAGCGGTTCACCGCGGCGGACCTGACCGCCCACCTTGACGAGCGCGCCGATCCCCACCGCCGGATCAATGCGATCCTCCGCCCGCACCCGGCCGGCGCCGAGTCGCAGCGCGGCCAGCGCGACTTCCATGGCATCGACATCCTGCACAAATCCCGTGGTCTCCGCCGGCAACGCCTCCTGCCACCGCGCCTGCGGCAGCCGCGCGGGATCATCGATCACCGCCGTGTCGCCGCCCTGCGCCCGCACGATCTCGCGGAATTTTTTCAGGGCCGCGCCGTTCGCGATCACTTCCTCCAGCTGCCGGCGGCCCGCCGGCTCGTCGGGGGCGACCCCGCCCATCACCAGCATGCTGGCCCCCAGCGTCAGGGTGACCTCCATCAGGTCCGCCGGCCCCTCGCCCCGCAGACAGGCGACGGACTCGGCCACCTCGAGGGCGTTGCCCACCGTCAGGCCCAGCGGCTGCTCCATGGCGGTCAGCACCGCGCTGATGTTTTTCCCCCCGGCCCGGCCCACGCGCACGAGCGCGTCCGCCAGTTTGCGCGCCTCCGCCTTGCTTTTCATGAAAGCACCGCGGCCGAATTTCACATCGAGCGCCAGCGCATCGATGCCCTCCGCAAATTTCTTCGAGAGGATGGAGCCGCAGATCAGCGGGATGCACTCCACCGTGGCGGTCACATCGCGCAACGCGTAGAGCTTCTTGTCCGACGGCGCGAGATCCTTGGTCTGGCCGATGAGCGCACAGCCGACCCGCGCCACCTGCTCGCGGTAGGCATCGAGCGAAAGGTCGGTGCGAAAACCGGGAATGGATTCCAGCTTGTCGAGCGTGCCGCCGGAATGGCCGAGCCCGCGGCCGCTGATCATCGGCACCGGCACGCCGCAGGCCGCGACCATCGGCGCGAGCGGGATGGACACCTTGTCCCCCACCCCGCCGGTCGAGTGCTTGTCCACCTTGATGCCCGGCACGGACGAGAGGTCGGCCACGGTGCCGGAACGCATCATCGCCTCGGTGTAATGCGCCGTTTCCTCCGGCGTCATCCCGCGGAGAAAAATCGCCATGAGCAGCGCGCTCAGCTGGTAGTCCGCCCAGGATCCGTCGGTGGCGCCGCGCACGAAGGCGCCGATCTCCTCGCGGCTGAGCACCTGCCCGTCACGCTTCTTGGCGATGATATGCTGGGGAAACATGGCCGCAGCGTGGCCCGCCCCCCGCCCGCCGACAACGCTTATCCGGACGGCCGCCGGCGATGCCGCAGGATCAGTTCGACCCGCGAGCCGACGCCCAGCTTGCGGTAGGCCGAGGACAGCTGGTTTTTCACCGTGCCAAGGTTCTTGCCCAGCAGACGGGCGATCTCCCCGTTGCGCCGACCGGCACACACCTCACGCACAATCCGGCGCTCGGCCGGAGATAATCTAGCTGGGGCCGGCATTTCTACGGTCACCGACCAGACCAGCTTTGCCACTCATCGTAAAGCTCGCGCTGCGTCGGAGTTAGTCCGGCAACAACCTGGGCGCGTCGTGCTTCGGCTGCCCTGTGCGCAGCCAATGCCCTCTCGCGCACATCGGGTGAGTCAGTGAGCCTGATAGGCTCTTGTATGAGCGAGCCGTATTCATCCCTTTGCTCCGCTGTCAGCGAGGCTAGAAACCTGTCCCTCGCTTCCCCACTACGTTGGCTAATTTGCTGTGCATATAGGCGGCTGGCATAGCCGGTCCCACCGCTGGGCATGGTAATGCTGCCCACCACCCATCCGCGGAGAAGGTAGCTGATCAAAACTTTAGCCTGCCCCTCTCGACTGAGTTCGTCCCATACCATGGACAGCTCGGGTGACATGCTGCGATGTTCGTTCATGCGCTTGACGCCTTCCTTGGAAATCAAGAACTCCAGAGTCCGGTCATTGACTTCCGGCAACTGAATTGGGTTTCGCTCCGTCAAGGTCAGCACTCGGGTCGTCCAACCTTCCTTGCCAATACTCACCTGAGAACTTTCCACGTCTACCTGCAGGACAAAGAAATTCACCAACCGGCTGCCACGCACCGCCGCGACCAGATTGCCGTTCACCGCAATCAGCGCTACCGGCACACCGCCCACCCGGCCGATGCCGCAAAGTTCGAAAGCAATGTCGCGCTCCCATGCCTCAATTTCCGCCTGCCGCACCGCCCGGGCTGCCTGTTGCTCGGCAGACATGGGAAAGGCAACAGCCGCGGATTGCCCCGGCTCCGCATCTCCTACGGGTATACGCACCAGTGACGACACCAACGCTGATTGGGTCTTGGTTGCGGTTGGTTTCGCTGTCTCGGTGTAGGCTGCGCGGGTGGCACCGATAAAGGTTACCCCCAACAGCAGCCCTGCTCCGACAATCTGGCGCCATCGGGATTGTGGACGGTAGTCGCTGATCCAAGTGATGCGTTTCATAAGCTGCCGCTTGCCCTCGACGATGCCCACCGCGGCGGGCAGGCGGTTTCGGCCGACCGTCCGGCCCAAGACCCTGATCAAAGTCCGGCCGTAGTCGGCGCCGTCTTCGGCCCGGGCCCGGCGCAGCACATGATCATCGCAGGCCAGCTCACAGTCGTGCCGCGCCAACTTGGCGGCGAGCCAGACCAGCGGATTGAACCAATGCACCGCGCAGGCAAGCTGCAGCAACGCCTGCGCCGGCAGGTCGCGCCGTTGCAAATGTCCCAGTTCGTGCCGCACGACCCAGCGCAGTTCTTCCGCTGTCAACCGCGCGGAAAATCCAGCCGGAAAGAGCAACCGCGGGCGGAAAAGACCGCACAGTGCCGGCGTGCCGACCATGGGCGTGACCACCACCGCCGGCATCTGGGTCAGGCCCAACTCCGCGCAGCTCTCCCGCACCGCTTGCTCCAGGACTCCGTCCACCGGCAAACGCGTGCCCTGCAGCCGGCCGTGGAACCGGAGCAACGCGACCGCCCGCAACGACAACAGCACCGCCATGCCCGCGAGCCAGACCAGCGCGAGATCGCCAATGAAATTGCGCGTCGTGCTGACCGAGACGTCGAACACGTCGAAATTGACCGCCTCCGCCCGGAATCGGGCCGCCGCCTCCGCATCCACCGGTCCAAGCGCCTGTATGGGCCACGCCGGCTTCATCATATTCGGCGCTACCTCTTCCTGAATTACGACCGTCGGGGCTGTCATCGGCGTGCGCATCTTGGCCGTCCTGCCCAGCCCCAACGGATCCCAGGGCACCGGCAGGCGCAGCGGCATCAGCAACATGACCGCGACCACAAGCCAGCCCGCGAACAGCATGGCCGGGGCAATCTGCCGGCGCAGGAGGAAGCGTGCCGCGACCAGCAACAAAACCAACCAGGCGCCCTGCCAGGACATCGCGGCCACTTCCTGGAAGACGGAACCCAGACCGTTCACGACCGGCCTTTCTTCTTCCGCAGCAGCCGCTGCAGTTCCTCGATCTCTTCCGCGCTCAAATCCTGCTGCTCGCAGAAGTGCAACAGCAGCGGACCGGCGGCCCCCTGGAACACGCGCTGCAGAAAGCTTTCGCTCTCAGCCGCGACACAGTCTTCGCGCCGGAGGCGGGGTGCATAGACGTTGACGCCGTCGCGCTTGGCGACCTTCAGCACGCCCTTCTCATCGAGGCGCGCCAGAAAAGTGTTCACCGTTTTCTGTTTCCACCCGTGGTCCTCCGGCAGGGCGGCAAAGACCTCCGCCGCCGTCAACGGGGCACGGTCCCAGACCACGTTCATCACTTCCCATTCGGCGCTGGAGATCTTCGGCGGCATTACGACTACAAATGTAGGAATTATGGATTCTTACATTTGTAGTCTTGGTCAAGCCCCATTTTCCGGCCGGCCGCAGTCGCGCCCAAACCTCCGCGAAGCCAAGCTCAGCCCTTGGCGCCGAAGACGGACTTGGCCATGGCGAAGGGGGCGCGGGTGAGCGTCTCCATCGCGGAGGCCGGTTTCTTCGCCTTGGGCTTGGCGGCCGGGGCCGCCGCCTGTTCCCGCGCGGCGATCTTGGCCTCGCGCGCCGCCAGCAGTGCCTCGCGCTTCTTCAGCGCCTCCTCACGCTCGTGGAGGAGCAACCGGTCTTCCACGAGGTGCTTCTGCTCGGCTTCGAGGAGTTCGCGGGCGCGGTGGACCTTTTCCCAAGCAGCCTGCAGACCGGCGTCTTCCCGGTGCAGGACGGGGGCCGCGGGCGGGACGAAAGGATGCAGGGAGGGGCGTCGCGGGGTGCCGGCGGCACGGGCGGCATCCAGGTGCTCCTGCCATTCGCGCAGATGCGCCTCATAGGCACGCAGGTTGTCCTCGCGCACCTGCAGGTCGGCAATCATCTCGGCGAGGGTGCGCTGCTCCTCGGGACGCAGGGCGGGGGCGGATTTGTCCGTTTCGCCGGCAGGGCGGGCACGCTTCACTTTCAATTCCGGCGAGGCCTGGGGGAAGGTGATATCGGGAGCGTTGTGCATGGATATGGTGGGTTGGACTCCCACCCTAGCCCATCCGCACATGGCTGCCTAGGGGTCGTCCCGGCATTTACGCCGGGTTTACACCCCAAGGCCGGGTTTCGGGAAAATTTTACGATTCGCCCGGCTCACGCCCGGCCGCCGCGGCTTTGGCCACGCAGCCGGGCCGGGTTTCAGGCCCGGAAAATCACGTCCTCGCGGTTGAACATCTTCACGCACAGGGCCAGCGCAATGCCGGCGTAGAGCGAGGTGGAGCCGAAGATGAGCGCGATGTAGTGCCAGTTCCAGATCCCGGAGAGCATTTCCTTGCACACCAGCGTGAGGTTGAGCAGCGGGACGAGGGCGGTCTTCGCGCTCAACTCGATGCCGGGCAGGAGACCCATCATGGCGGGCAGGATGATGACAATGATGAGCGGCGACACGTAGCTCTGGGCTTCCTTGTAGCTCTTCGCAAAGAGCGACAGCGCCAGCAGCACCGCGGCAAACAGCACAGCCACGGGCGCGATCATGGCAAACACCCCGAAGATGCCCATGGGATCGATCATGGGGATGAAGGCCGGCGCCGCCGCCTTGGCCTCCGTGGCGGCCTGGGCCGCGGCCACGCTGCGCGAACCCGTGAACAGCGAGCCCCCCACCAGCAGGCTCACGCCGGTTGACAGCAACGTGAGAATAATGGTCGCAACCGAGGCCGTGACGACCATCAGGAACTTGCCCAGCACGATGTTCACGCGATGCACGGGGCTGCAGAGCAGCGTCTCCATCGTGCCGCGTTCCTTCTCGCCCGCCGTGAGGTCAATGGCGGGATACATCGCGCCGGTGAAGCACACGATGATGATGATGTAGGGCACGAGGCCGCCAAAGAGATTGCCGCCGACCTTCTCGGGCGGGGCGACGTTCTGCCGCTTCACCTCGAAGGGTTTGGTCAGATCGGCCGGCAGCCCGCGGTCGTTGAGCCGGCTCTCGACCGTGCGGTCGCGCAGATCGCGGAAGAAGCGCTCCACCGCGCTGACACCCATGCCGGACTTCATCTCGCCCTCGTAATGGTAGAGGGTGACGGTCTTGGGCTCGCCGGCGGCCAGCGAGGCCTCGAAGCCCGCGGGAATCTCGACGGCCACGCGGAGCTTCTTGTCGGAGATGAGCTGCCGGTAGTTTTCGGCGGCCGGGCGGACCCGGAAGCGGGCGTCCTCGCGGAGCGCCGCCAGCACGCCGGGCGAATCCTCGCCGCCGACCACCATGAGGGTGACCGCCTCGCTGCGGGCCTGCTTGACGATCTTGGTCATCAAAAAGCCCACGCCGAACATGATGACAGGCATGAGGAGCGTCGGCACAACGATCATCGAGATCACGGTGCGACGGTCGCGGAGCGAATCCTTCAGCTCCTTCAGAAAAACGGTGGTGATGCTGGACCAGTTCATGGGTGGAGATGTTCAGGTGTTGAGGGCGGCGGCCAGGGCGGCTTCGCCCCCGACAGCCTTGACGAAGATTTCCTCCATGTCCTTTTCGCCAAAGCGGGCCTGGAGTTCCGGGAGGGTGCCTTCCGCCACCAGGCGGCCGGCATGGATGATGCCGATGACATCGCAGAGCTTCTCGACCTCGCTCATGACGTGCGTCGAGTAGATGACCGTCTTGCCGCGCGCCTTGCAGTTGCGCACGAAGCGCACGATGGCGCGGGCCGTCATCACATCGAGCCCGAGCGTGGGCTCGTCGAAAATCATCACCGCCGGGTCATGGACCAGCGTGCGCGCGATCGAGGTCTTCTGCTTCATGCCGGTGGAAAACTTCTCGCAGCGGCGGTCGAGGAACTCGTGCATGTCGAGCTCGTCGGCGAGCACGCGGATGCGGGCGGCGACGGCCGCCTCGTCCATGCCGTTGAGCCGGCCGAAGTAGGCGATCATTTCCCGGGCCGTCAGGCGCCCGTAGAGTGCGGTGGAGGCCGCGAGGAAACCGACGTTGGCCCGCACCCGGTCGGGCGCGGTCGCGGCATCGTGGCCGGCGACGGTGCAGGAGCCGCTGCTGGGTTTGAGCAGCGTGGCCAGCATGCGCAGCGTGGTGGTCTTGCCGGCGCCGTTGGCGCCGAGCAGGCCGTAGATCTGTCCGGGGCGGCAGGTGAAGGTCACCTGGTCGGCGGCGACCACCTGGCCGCGTTTCTTGTCCTTGAAGGTTTTGGTGAGGGCGTGGGCTTCGATCATGAGGCGGTGGGATGGAGATTGGCCGTCGCGATGCGGTTGAGTTTGGCGAGGGTAGCGGTCACATCCGCCACCTCGATGACCAAGGCGGAGAACTCCGCGCCGTGCAGGTCCACGACGACGGCATTGCGGCGGTGGCGGACGTTCCAGAAAACCGTGCCGCCACGACGGTGAAAGCTGCCGGCGGCGAAAACCCCGGGCAGGTGCGTGCCGGGAGCCCGCCAGCCTTGCACCCGGATCTTCGGATCGTGCCGCGCACCGACGATGGCGGAGCGGGGAACCGTGATGGCACTGCGAAAGGCCAGCAGGCTGCGCAGGCCGGACCATTGGAAGGTCACGTGGTCGCCTTTGACGGTGATCGTGGTCATGGTGCGGAAGGTGATTGCGGGCGGCCGGGGTGGGTTGACTGCAGCAAAATCGTTTTTGGCGACGGCCAAACGGATGCTGCTTCGTCAAAATTTTTCATGACCGTGAAATTTCCGGGTTAGGATTTCCGCCGCCAGGCGAAGGCGAGCGCGGCGCCGATCGCGATGCCGATGGCCAGTCCGACGGGCCAGCCGATGCCGGCACCCAAGGCGAAGCCGATCGCGAGACCCAGGGCAATCGCAACGCCGGGACCGGGAGAACCGGAGGTATGCTGGTGGTCGCCCATGGTTTCACAGACTCATTTTCTCGCGAAACTCCTGCGCCTGACGGCGGCTGAGCTCGACCTTGGCCCCACCCTTGAGCTGCACGAGCAGCCCGCCGCTGAACCAGGGTTCGATTTTGTCGATCCACGCAAAATTGATGATCTGGCGGCGGTTGGCGCGGAAGAAGAACTTTGGGTCGAGCCGTTCCTCCATGGCGTTGAGCGAGCGGAAAAGCTGCGGCTGCGCGTCGTCGAAGTGCACGCGGGTGTAGTTGCCCTCGCTTTCGAGCAGGCGGATCTGCTTCACCTCGACGAACCAGCAGCGGTCGCCCTCGCGCACGAAGACCTTGTCCTCGGCGGCGAGCCGGGCGGCTTTTTCCGCCGCCGGCGCGGCGGCGCCCGCAGGCGTCTGCAGCCGCTCGAGCGCGGCGGCAAGCCGGGCGGGGTCCACGGGCTTGAGGAGGTAGTCGAGTGCATTGAGCTCGAAGGCCTTCACCGCAAACTCGTCGTAGGCGGTGGTGAAAATCACGCGGGGCGCGGGCGGCTCGAGCGATTCGAGCAATTCCATGCCGGTCTCGCCGGGCATCTGCACGTCGAGGAACAGCAGGTCGGGCTGATGGGCCGCGATCTGCTCGCGGGCCTGTTTGGCGTTGGCCGCCTCGCCCACGATCGTGATGGCGGGAAACCCGGCCAGCAGGCGGCGGAGCTCGTTGCGCGCGAGCCGTTCGTCGTCAATCAGGAGGGCTTTCATGCGATGGTGGCGGCCTTGGCGGTCTGTAGCGGGATGAGCGCCTCGGCCACGACGGTGCGCGGGGCGAGGCTGCGCAGCTGCAACGTGGCGGAATCGCCGAAGAGCAGGCGGAGCCGGTCGGCGGCATTGCGCAGACCGACGCCGGTCGAGGCGGTCGCAGCCTTGGGCGCGGGCGCGGAAAGTTCGCCGGGATTGGTGACCTGCAGCCGCAGCCCGCCGGCCTCGCGCCGGGCGATGATCGCAATCTCGCCGCCTTCGGGAGACTGGGAAATGCCGTATTTGACCGCGTTTTCCACCAAGGTCTGCAGGAGCATCGGCGGCACGGGCAGGTGCAGGGTCTCGGGGGCCACGTCGAGCCGCAGGCGCAGCCGTTCCTCATGGCGCACCTGCTCCAGGGCGAGGTAGTCGTTGACGATGCGCAGCTCGTCCTCGAAGGGCACCGTCTCCAGCTGGCCGCTTTGCAGCGAGTAGCGCAGGAGGTTGGCGAGCTGGGTGACGGCCTGCCGCGCCCGCGCGGGATCCTCGTCAATCAGCGCGCGCAGCGAGTTGAGGGCGTTGAAGATGAAGTGCGGGTTGACCTGCGATTTCAGGGCGCGGAGCTCGGCCTCCTTCACCGTGGCCGTGAGCCGCAGCCGCTCGATGTCGAGCCGGTTGAAGCGGTCGAAAAGCTGGTAGAAAAAATAGATGCACAGCCAGCCCACGAGGATGATGCTGCCGTTGATCCAGCAGGAGAAAACCAGCGCCGCCGGGTGGATATTGGGCGGCCATTCCGCGCGCAGCACGCCGTAGAAAATGCCGTAGCCAACGATGCTCCAGATGACCGAGAGCAGCATGCCGAAGAGGAGGATGCGCGGCACAAGCCGCTTCCAGCCCAGCTCCTTCCAACCCCAGCGGGTGAGGTAGCTGCGGGCGTAATGGGTGATGAGCACGCCGAGTGCCATCGTCTGCACCACCCCGGCCACATGAACCAGCTCCACCTCCTTGGAGAACAGCCGCACAAACACCAGCTGCAGCAACAGGAAGAACGACCAGCCGCCCGCCTGGCAGAGCACATAGAGCCGCTCCTTGGCACGCTGGCGCCGGCGGTCCGTGTCCGGGGCATGTTGGTCGAGGACGGTCATTTCCATGGCGGCCCACACTACAAGCCGGTCGGGCCCGGTCTGCAAACTTTGGACGAACGGTTTTCACGGCACAGGAACGGCGCAGGATTGCCCCCGGCGTCCGCCGCGACCAGACCGGCAGGCGCATGCATGCGCCCCGCCCATCGCCGACCACCCCGCCGGGCACCTTCCACGCCCGGCTCTACCGCGTCGCCATGGTTCGCTGGGTGGACCTGCCCAAGCGCGAGATCGACCGGCTCGGCCTCACCCCGGCGGAAAACAAGGGGCTGAACGCCCTCCTGCGTTTCAACGGCGACCTCGACCGCGTAACGCTGCTCCCCGGCAAGCGCGGGCACTACAAGCTCGCCTTCAAGGTCGAGCTCCTCCGCGCCGCGCAGGTGGACGCCGGCGACCATGTCGAGTTCACCCTCGCACCCGATCCGGCCTCCCGTGAACCCGAGCTGCCGGAGGAAATGCGCCGCGCCTTTCAGGCCCGGCCGCACCTCGCCGAAAAATGGGCGGCCCACAGCATCGCCCTCCGCCGGCAGGTCACCCGCTACATCCTCGACGCCAAGTCCGCGGAAACCCAGGCCAGGCGCTGCTGGATTTTCATCGAACGGCTGGCCGACACCGGCCGGTTGTCGGCCGACTGAGACCGGCCCGCGCTGCGTTGAGCTGCCACACGGGGACTTTTCCCCGCCCGATTCCGAACCCGCTCATGCCACCGGCAGGCGGCCGGTGCGGCAGCGGCGGCGGAGCAACGCCCCCAGAAGCACCACCCCGCCGAAGATGGCCGCATAGGTCGAGGGCTCGGGCACAGCGGTGTAGTTGTAGGTCAGCGACACATTGCCCGTCGTGATCGCCTCAAAGGTTGCGCCACCACTCACCGAGAGGGTGACCGGCGAGGGAAAAGTCACCGCAAACGGATTCTCACCGGTCACAGCATCAAGCATGGCCGAGTTGTAAGTGTCGCCGGCCTCGGCAACCAAGAACAGGGTGGTATCGCTCAGCGGTGCCGAAAGCGAAATCGGCCCAAACGGCGGCCCGCCGCCCGGTGCGAGTCCCACCAGCGTATCCCCGTAAGCGATGTCGGCCAACCGGAGAACACCGCTGAAATTGATCGTCACGGAACCTCCGCCCGCGCCGAGTGTGCCGTCGACGGTGTTGGCCACGTTCCAAACCACCTGAAAACTTTCCAATTCGCCCAAACCGGGGTCGAACGGATCGAAGGTAGCGGAAAAGAAATCCGCCGCCACATGCGTGGTCGTGCCGGAGTAATTGCCGGTGAAGTCGAAAAGCACCGTCTGTGTCTGTGACTGCACAGACTGGCCTCGGACGCTGGCGGTGGCGGACAGCACCAGGACCAGCACCAATAACAGACGCAGTCTGGCGATATTTTCAGGGTATTTCATAAGCGATTTGGATTCCAGAGACAGGGCGTCGGCCGGGCTAAAAACTCACGTTGGCCGCCACATGCAGACGGCCGCTTTCGCCGCCGCCGGTGTCACGCAGCTGCCAGCCGTAGGCCGCCCGCAGCGATGCGTGGCGCCCGACCGCGAGGTCGAGGCCCGCTCCGGCGCTGTGCAGGTTGACCGCCGCCTCATCGGGCAACGGGTTGACGTTCCACAGGCGTGCGTAGTCCTGAAACACGAATCCCTGCACCCGCAGCGTGCCGCGCGCGCCGCCCAGCGCCTTGCTCCACGGCGGCAGGCGCAACTCCTGGCCGAACAGAACGCCGTGGTCGCCGTAGGCTTCGTCCTCCGCATAGCCGCGCACCGCATACGCCCCGCCGCCGCCCATCTGCTCGCTGCCGAGCAACGTGTCGGACGAGTGCTGCCCTTGGAAACGCAGCGCCCAAGCCAGGCCGGGTTTGATAGTTTCGAGGGAGATCGAGTGCGTGGCGTTGGCACGCAGGTAAACGTAGGCCGCCCTGGCGCCGCCCCGGCTGAGTGTGAAGAAACGGTCTTCGTTGCGGTCGGTGAGCCCGCCCGGCGCGCCGGTGAGCGTGAGGCCGAAGCTCGTGCTGGACGTGGGGCGCGAGAAACCCCCGCCGTAGCTCAGGCGCGCCTGGGCGACATGGGTGAGGTTGTCGGTGATCGGGATCGCCGCGAAGGTGAAGTTGTTGTCGCTCGCCTTGAAATCGACGCCGAAGGTCAGCGTGTGGCTGAAGCCGGGGGCGGACGAGGCGAGCGGCACGTCGTAGTCGAGACCCACCTGCCAGGACTCGCCGCGCAGCGTGAAGGGCGGGGCCACCAAAGCATTGGTCCGGGAGTAGGCGCCGCTGACCCTCAGGGTATGGCGCCAGGGCAGGTCCGCCACGTAGGAACCCGAAACACTGCGCAGCGCATCAAAATCATCGCTCGAATTCCACTGGACCGAGAGCTGGTGGCCCAGGCCGAAGGCGTTGCCCCAATTCACGCCGGTGCTCACCCGTTCCTCCTGCGTGCTGGCGGTGCCGGTGTTGTTGGCCGCGACAAAAAAGCGCCAGGGCCGCGTCTCCCGCACCCGGAGCACGAGCTGCGTGGTGCCGGACTCGGCGCCCGCGCGGGCCTCGATGGTGGCGGCCCGAAAGGGGTTGCGGTTGATCCACCCCACATCCGCCTGGAGCGTCTGCTCCGCCAGCGGCGCGTCGGGCCGGAGCCGCAACGCGTCGCGGTATTGCCGCTCCGCAAAATAACGGGCGCCTTCGATTTTGATTTCGGACTCGAGCCGCGAGCGCATCACGACGACCCGGATCACTCCGTCGGAAATGTCCTGCTCGGGCAGATACACGATCGAAAAGGGATAACCTTGCTGCGCGAGGTAGACCTTCGTCGCCGTCGTCACCTGCATCAAAAGCGTCCGCGTGATCGGCTCCGCCAAATATGAGGCCATCACGCCGCGAAACACGGTGGTGTCCAAAAAGGTCAATCCGCCGAAGTGCAGGCCCTGCCCCACCGGGGTCGCGGCGGCGGCTTCCGCGGTGGGGAAAAAGGCCACGCCCTTGAAGTCATCGACCAAAACTTCGTCCGTCGGCGGCACGCTCAGCTCGCCCACCGGGTTCGGCCCCACCGCCTCCGCGGGCGGCGCCTCGACCTGCGGCGGCACGGGCGCGGGTTGCAGGCGATCCAAGGGCTGCCCGCGCAGCGCGACCGGCAATAGCATCAGGAAAGCCGCCCCGCACAGCCAAGCGGCCGGGGAAACGGTGAGGAGATCGGTCTTCATCTTGATTTCGGCCGCGCGTCAGCCCCCGCCCATCATGTTGTTCAGGGCCGCACCGAAGATCATTTGATCGGCCAGGGCCTGAGCATTGGTGCTGTTCGGGTCCAGATTCATCTCGGCGAACGCTGGTCCGTTCAGGGAAGTGATGGCGTTGAAATCCTTCTGTTCCTTCATGTTTTCGCCCAACTGGATGCCCCGCACGATGCTCATGGTGACGGCCGCCACGATGATCGCAGCCGGGCCCGCAGCCGTCAGTGCCGGGGCTCCGGCCGACGCGCCCGATGCCACGCCCGCTGCCACGGCCGCTTTTCCGGTGACATAGTGAAACGGAAATATCGCCGCGCTCACCGCGGTCATCGAGCCGACGGCCGCTGAGCCCAATGCCGCCGCCCCTCCTGCCGCCGCTCCCCCCGCCACGGCGGCGATCGCGCCCCCGCTCATCGCCTCCACCATGTAGTTTTCCACCCCGGCCTTGATAAAGTCGCCATAGGGTTGGGTGCCGTCGAACATGTCGGCCATGTTGGGCGCGCCCGCTTTGCTCTGCAGCCAGGCGTCCTGCGCCGCGCGCACGGTGTCGGCCAGTTTCGTGCGCTCCTCCGACATCTGCATCTTCAGGGCGTCCACCAGATGGGTCTCCCCCACCGTGTAGGTCGAGGGATCCCTGTTTTGCAGCGACCGTGCGTAGTCGGCGAAGGGCACGAGCAGCAAGGCCCGCTTGGTCGGGTCCGTGTCGATATCGCCGAGCCACGCGCGGATTGCCGCGGTGTTCATCGCGTCTTTATCCGTCGCGCCCTCGCCGAAGATCGCCGCCAGGAGCTCGCTCTCCCCGGCTTCACCGGACTCAAAAAGCCCGGCAAAATAATCCGTGACCATGTTCGTGGTGAGATCGGGATTATGCGCGAACCACACGCCGACGTTTTCCCGATATTCCGTGATCGAGCGCACCACCAGCGGAGCGCGTTCGACCTGGTCGATCTCGTATAAGTTCGGACTGAGCTGGAGCGGACGCAACAGGGTGAGCCGGCCGGGCTCGATGGTGGTGACGGCGTAGTTGATGTTGGCAACGAGATAATCGAAATCGGGCGCGATGCCGAGCAGGCGCCGGGTGCCCTCCGCCGCGAGACTGGACGGCAGTTCATAGCCCACCGCGCGAACCTCGGTCGGCGGGATACCGCCGGGAAACGCATACCCGTTGAAAAAACGGTCGGCGGGGGGCACCGGGAGATTTTGCGCGTAATCCTCGCGCACCAGCTCGACCGAAACCGTGCGGGCGTCAAAAACCCGGAGCGCCAGCCCCGGAAACGACGCCGTGACATCATCGCCGGTCAACAAGTCGAGCACCCGGGCCTGGAGGTTGATTTCACTGAAATCGGTGATGTCGGCCAGCCGGGTCCCGGGCGGATAATTGCGCGTGATGGAGTCCGCCAAGATCGCCACCGGCCGCGGTGCGACGGTGAGCACGCCGGGCGTGAGGGAGCGGAGTTCGTAACGCCGGGGATCGATGAAACCGTCGTTGATGATGCGGTAGAAGCCCGACTGCGAGGCCGCGTTCACGACGGCCTGGGTGCGCGGCACGATCTGGCCGTCGAGGCTGAGTCCCGCCGGCAGCGGCGTGCCGACGACGCGGTAGGTGAAGGTCGGGTTCGGGTTGCCGAAATACCGGAAGGCATTGTCGATCACCACATCAAGCGGGCGCGGCGAAACACGGAGCGTGCCAGTCGTGGCGGCCGCGAGCGTATAGTTGGCGTCGAGCAGCTCGGGCGTGATCGCGTAGTTGCCCGCGAAGGACGTTACGGTCGCGGTGGTGCCGAGGCGAACCACCTCCTCAATCGGATCGAGGTCGGGCAGCAGGTTGGTGTCGGCATTGGCGATGGTGAACGCGGGATTCGCGTCGCCGTAAACGCGGGCGGCGTCGGCCGCGATCACCGTGATCGGGCGCGGCGTGATCGTCACCGTGCCGGTGGTGGCGGTGATGGTGTAGTTGGCCGCGGTGGCACCGGTGACGTTGAAAATGTAGTCGCCCACCGGGGTGGCCCGCCCGGCGATGAGGTCGGCCGTGGCGCCGGTGACGACGGCGGGCGTGTCGGCGCCCTTGAGCCCCGTGAGGCTGAAGGTGAGCGCCGGATTGGCCTCGCCATAGACCCGGCTGAACGAGGCCGGGGTAAGGATCAGGGGCGCCGGCGTGACGCGGAACACGCCGTCGACAAAGCTGATGTCGTAGTTGGCCGCGTTGCTGAAGCTGATCGGGCTGATCAGATATTCCCCCACGTCGCTGAACTGCCCGACCGGGGTGGAAAAGCCGGCGCCGGCGCCAAACAAATCGCCTGCCAGAAAACCGCTGTAGGTGGCGGTGTAGAACGGCGGGTTGGCCTCGCCGTATTCGCGGGTGACATCGTTGGCCGTGATGGTGGCCGGGCGGCGCGCGATGGTGAGCGTGCCGGGCTGGCGCGTGACGGTGTAGTTGGGATTGGCCCCGCCGATGATGTTGATCGGGTAGGTGCCGGCATTGGTGCCGGTGCCGAAGACCTCGATCGCGCCGAGCACGGAGGCGGTGTCAAAGGAAGCGAGGCCGGTGATGGTGAAACCGGGTTGGGCAAAGGTCTCGCCATAAACGGCGTTCACGTCACCGGCGGCGATCACCACGGGGCGCGGCGTGACGGTGAGTTCACCGGGAACGTAGGTGGGCGTGTAGTTGGGGTTGGTCGCGCCGGAGACGTTTAGCGGGTAGGCGCCCACGGCGGCATTGAGCGGCGCGGTGGCGAAGGTCAGCCCCGGGAACGCGGCGGCGGTGTCGCCCGCCACCAAGCCGGCGAAACTGGCGGTGAAGGCGGGGTTGGGATCGCCGTAGGCGCGTGAGGCCGCGTTGGCGGTGATGAGCAGGCTGGCCGGATTGATCGTGAGGGTGCCCGTCACGTAATTGATCCGGTAGCCGGTCGCACTCGCGCCAGACGGCACGATGTCGTAGGCTCCGACATTCGAGCCCAGGACCGCCGTGGTGCTGAAACTGAGGTTGCTGACGAGCGACTCGTCGTCACCGGGGTTGAAACCGGAGATCGTCGAGGTGAAGGAAGGCAACGCCGCGCCGTAAAAAATGGAGAAATCGTCCGCCCTGATGGTCAGGACCGGCACGCCGCCCACGACCAGGACCCCATCAACATAGGTGATGAGGTAGTTGCCGTTGGTCGCTCCTCCCACCGTGATGGCATAGTCTCCCGGCAGGGAATCGATAGTCGCCGCCGTCGCCAGCGTGAGGCCGGGAAAATCGGCCGAGGTGTCGTCATTGACGAGGCCGGCAAAGGTGGCGGTGAGTTCCGGGTTGGCCTCAAGCTCGTTCCGCGACTTGTTGTCCGCGGTGATCGTCAGCGGGGCGGGATTGATCGTCAGCGTGCCGGGAGCGAAGACGAGTTGGTAGTCGTAGTCGGAAGCGACCACCGTGCCGGCGGAGATGTTGATGGGAATGTTGCCGGCGTTGCTGCTGGCGAGCGCGTCGGTGGCGAGCAGCGGCGTGCCGGCGTAGGCTAGCGCCGCCGTATCGGCCCCCACAAGGCCGCTTACCGTGAAGGTCAGCGCGGGATTCTCAGACCCATAGAGTCGTGATTCCGAGCTGGCCGTGAAGGTCAGAGTGGCGGGCAGGCTGTAAAGGAAACGGTTGCCGGTCTGCGTAATCGTCCCGGGGGCGTTGGCGGCGAAGGTCTTGTTGTAAACCGGCGTGCCCGCGAGGCCGCCGCGGTTGTCGTCCGCAGGATCGGCCGAGTAGATCAGGAAACGGCCGGTGCCGGTCGGGTTCAGCGCATCCGCTCCGGCCTGATTGATGAAACGCCCGCCCTGCGCCGCGAGCACGATGTCCGCGTAAGGCGGCACGTCCTCAATCCCGCTGGCCAGACCGGTGCTCATCTCGACCCCGGCAGCAAGGGTGAGATCGCCGACCGTGGAAATCTGGATTCCCGCACCGAGGCCGGCGACCCAAGGGCCTTCGACGGTGAGCCCGCCCTCGCTGTCCACGATGGTGACGTCGCCCTGCAGCAGGCCGCTGAAGCTGTTCGCGCGCAGGGTGCCGATGCGGTTGGCGGCGTTGGCCACCGTGATCGCGCGCAGGAAGCCGCCATACTGGCTGAGCGCGTCGGCCTGGTATCCGATTTCCAAAATGTCGGTATTGACCACGCCGCGCAGGTCGATGCTCCCACCCGGCCCCTCAAAGGCGAACGAGTTTTCCGTCAAACCGCCGCGCCGGGCGATGATGGTGTTGGCCGTGAGCGTGGCGTCGGCCGCGAGCACCAGATCGCTGGTCAAGGCGGGCACGGTGTAGAAGCTGTCGGCATAGCCGTCCGCCACCGGCCCGAGGATGAACTCGATGCTGCCCGCGCCGGCGTTGATGTCGGCGTTGACGTAGATGCTGTTGCCCGCGTCGAAGGTCAGGCGGTTGCCCGAACTCCACGCGATGGGCGCAGAGACCATGATGGAGCCGTCGGTGTATTCGACAGGCTCGGCCGGAGGCGGCTGCCCGTAATCGATCGAACCATTGGCGGGTCCGATCACCTTGGTGTCCAGGGTCACGTTGCTCAGTGCCAGCTGGGCCTCCAGCGTGGAGACGAGCAGGATCGAGGTCTCCGTGCCGCGGCGTTGGCCGAAAAGCGCCAGATCGGCGTCGAGCGTGATCGGGTCCGTCTCGGGGCCGGCGGCGCGGATCTCCAGGGAAATCGGGTCGAGCAAGAGGTTGCCGGTCCGCCCGAAGGGCGCGGTCAGGTTCACGCTCCCGGCGAAGTTGAGCACCCGTTTGCCCGAGACCTCGGCAAAGCCGCCGTCGCCGCCCTGGGTGCCGGCGCGACCGTCGATGAAACCGGCAAAATCCGCCCGCTCGTCGGCCCACACGATGGCCCGGCCGCCGTCGCCGTTCGCCGAAGTCGCAGCCACGTCGATCACGGCGTCAGCACCGACGCGTGTGAAGGCCGCATTGGGCACGGCCGCGTTGGCGCCTTGGTAATCTCCGCCCACCAGCACCTCGCCGCCGGAGCCATCGGCGTTGCGGGCGGCGATTTCACCGGTCACTGCGACCGTGCCGCCGGTCGCCGTGAGGAGCACGCGACCGCCACGCCGTTCAACACCCGTGGCGCGCACGACACCCGTTTGGTTGACCGCGAGTTCGTAAAGGTTGCCGTCGGCGGCTAGGAGGCGCGCCTCGGCCGCATCCACCAGGCCGCGGTTGTCCACCCCGGTGCCGTCGGCCGGGGCGGCGGCCCCGGCGGCAGCCACGATGCGCACCCGCTCGTCACCGTAGGGCGAATAGATGAACTCGGTCGCCGCCCCGAGCGCGGCCACGCCGGACGGTGCATGCATCTCGCCGCCGTTGACCACGCGATGCGCCACGAGCACGGCGTCGCCAGTGGTGGCGCGGATCACGCCGAGGTTGACGATTCCGGCGTCGGTGCCGTCTGAAAATGCGAGGCCACCGCCGGCCAGGAACGCCGCATCGCCGATCTGCGCCGTCGTGGCGAAAAAACTGCCGGCATCTATGCGCGCGTCGGGCCCGACCAGCACGCCGTTGGGGTTGACCAGATAAACGCGACCGGCCGCATTGAGCTGGCCGAGCAGTTGCGACGGGTTGGCCCCGACCACGCGATTGAGCAACGCGGCGTCGGCGGCTTGATGGATGTTGACGACCCCGCCCGCGCCGATGCCGAAATCGGCCCAGTTGACGATACCCGCGTTGCCGCGCTGCGTGATGTCCATCCGCGTGCCGGCCGAGGCGATCGACACGTCGCCCGCAACGACTTGCCCGCCGGTGGGCATCGCGACCGCAGGCGAGGGCAACCAGGCCAACGACACGCATGCCGCCAGCGCCGGAAGTTTCACCGCCGAGCCGCATTGACCAATGAATCGGAATACGCCCATCACAGAGGGCACTTTATTGCATCGGGAGGGATTTGGGTATTCTCCCTTGGGATAAGGCCGCGCCCGCAGCCTTGCCCTCCCCGCCGAGGCAAGGTCTGGTAGTCCACGCGTGATATCGGGCAAATTTCACCTCCTCGGCGTTCTGGCCCTGCTCGCCGCACTGCCCTGCCCCGCGGCCGGCACTTCCGAGCTGGGCCACGCCGATGTGCAGGTGCTCCCGCTCGATTTGGCGGACTCGAACCGGTCCATCGACGCATTCGGTCAACTGCCTGACGGCCGCCTGATTCTGGCCACAACAACCGATCTGCTGCTGCACGACGGAAACCATACCGAAACGCTTCCACTGCCGGAGCCGAGCAACGTCTATCAAGTTCAAGGACTGTCCGACGGCAGCATATTGATCGGCGCCAGCAAGTTCATGGCCCGGGTCCACCCCCGGACGCAGGGCGGCTGGCGCTGGGAACATTTCAAAACCATTTCCGAGGGAACCTCCTCGGTGTGGCCGGGGAGTTATGCGCTGACTCTCCTCCGCGACGGCTTGGCGGTCATCGGCCCGGGTGACAAAACCTACTATGCCGGTTGGCGGAGCCAGGACGGGCATTGGACGACTTGGTCCTTTCCCCGCAGCGCAGGCATCCGACCCATGTTCGCCGACGGTTCAAATCTCTATCAACTGGAGGATGACAGGATGCTGCGCCGCTGGACCGGCAGCGAATGGAAACCTGACCGCACGCTTACCACTCCAATCCGCGATGAAATCCTGCGGGTGACCGATCTGCCCGGAGGCCGCGTGCGACTCATGCTGGAAAGCGGCAAGATCGTCCACATCGCCCCCGACGGCACGGTGAACCACCCGCCGCAGGCCACACCAAAGGAGACGGTCGTTCACCATGCGTATGCGCTGGCCGGCGAAGCCATGGCCTGGGTGGACCAAGAAAGGACGGTCAGCTTTCTCCGGTCCGACGGTTCAATCGCTTCGACCGCCGATGCCACCACCGGACTGAAGCCAGGTGGCATCGGCACAATCAGCGGCGACGGACATGCCCAAGTGTGGGCCGTGGTCAGCGGGCAGGTTGTCCGGGCGAATCGTCCGCTCCATCTCACCCGATTCGACCGTTTCAACGGCCTCAGTTCGCCCGCGGTTCACGCGCTGGCCCGTTATCAAGGCCGGCTCTACGCGGGCACCGACGCGGGCGTATATCGACTGGTGCCAAATCCGGAGACCGGCCGGGCACAATTCGAGCCCTTGACCGGCCCCAAGAACCGCGTAGCCGCATTCGCGGAATTTCACGGACAACTGCTGGCGGGCACCACCGACGGCATCTTTGTGCTCCAGGCCGACCGTTTTGAAATCATCCCCGACAGCCCGACGCGGGTGACCGGATTTGCCCACTCCCCGGTCGATCCCAAGCTGATCTATGCCGCCACCCATCTGGGGCCGCGGCGATTGCGCGCCACTGCCTCCGGCCTGACAAGCATTGATCAACCCGGGCCGACCTGGATCCGCGACCTTTTGGAAATTGGTCCCTCGGATTGGTGGATGATTGAAGTCGGCGGCACATTGCAGCATTTCGTGCCGCTGGTAACCCCCTCCTTGCCGGCCAGGAATGAATCGGGCGGATTCATTCTGGTTCCCTTGTCGCGCCAGATATTCGGCCAATCCGTCATGCCCGGTCCGGCCCTGCCGAAAAACGGCGCGATCGCCGGCAACGACGCCCTCGAACTGCTGCGCTGGAATGAGGCCCCCGTGGTCGTGACGACCAAGGGCATCCATGATCTGGGCCAGCCGGACACCCCCAACCTCCTCGACGAGGGCACCCGGCAATTTCTGGGCGAACACCACCGCATCGCCCTCTTCAAGCCGGTCTCGGCGACGCAAGGCTGGATCGCACTCGCACCGCAAACCGGCCCCGAGACCGCCGGCCTCGGCTGGCAATTGCGTCAGATCACCCGGGGCGGCCGGACTCCGGACCGCATCCTGCCATCCGATGTGGTCAACAGCGGCGAACTGCATGCGCTGCTCGCAGAAGGCGATGTATTGTGGGTCGGCAGCGACCAAGGCCTGCTTCGCATCGACCTGCGCGGGCTGCCGGCGCCGATGCCTCCGGCCGCGCCGGTTTTGCGGCCCAGCGGACCGCTGGCCGGCCGAGCCGGCGGCACGGAGCTTGCCAACGAACACGCTCCGGTCGGCTTCCAATATTCCACGGCGACACCCCAGGCTGCGACCGCCTATCGCACCCGCCTGGTGAACCGGGGCGCGGGAGACTGGTCGCCGTTTTCCGCGGGCAACCATCGCGAGGTGGGCCGTCTGGCCGCGGGCAACTATCGTTTCGAGGTGCAGGCGCGCAACGGCGACGGCCTGCTCAGCCCGGTCGCTTATTTCGAATACTCGGTCGCGCAACCCTGGTGGTTTTCGGGCTGGGGTGCCTTGGTGCTCGTCAGCATCACCGCGGCGCTGATCTTCATCGCCACCCGTTGGACCGCCCGCCGCAGTCTGGTCCGCGAACGCCAGTTGGAAGCCCTCGTCGCCGAACGCACCGCCTCGCTGCGCGCGAGCGAACAGGAACTGTCAAAAGCCAAAACGCTCGCGGAAGGCGCCAACCGCGCCAAAAGCACATTCATCGCCGCCATGAGCCATGAGCTGCGCACGCCGCTCAATGCCATCCTCGGCTTCGCCCAGATCTTGCGGCGCGAGGATTCGCTTTCGCCCAAAGCACGCGCGCAGCTCAAGGTCATCGATCGCAACGGCCAGCACCTGCTCAGCATGATAAACGAGGTGCTCGATCTCTCCAAAATCGAAGCCGACAAGATGCAGTTGCAACTGCGCCCCTGTTCGCTGCGCCGGCTCGCCACCGGCCTGGCCGAAATGTGCGAACTGCGCACGGCGGAAAAGCGGCTGTCTTTCCGGCTCGAATTCGGCACCGACGTCCCCCTCCACGTCCTGGCCGACGAGACGAAGCTGCGGCAGGTGCTGATCAATCTGCTGGGCAATGCCATCAAGTTCACCACCCGCGGCGGCATCGTGTTCGCGTTGTCCCGGGTCGGCGAAAAAATCCGCTTTGAAGTCACCGACACCGGCCCCGGCATTCCGCCCGAGGAGCGCGCCGCCATCTTCGAACCGTTTCGACAGGCGCGGCAGCACGGCGATACCGACGGCACCGGCCTCGGGCTGCCCATCAGCCAGAGACTCGTCGCCCTCATGGGCGGAATGATCCAGCTCGATGCGGCCATGGACGGCGGCTCGCGCTTCTGGTTCGATCTCGCCTTCACGCCCGCGGGCGATCCGTCTTCCGCAGGGCCGCCCTTGGTCATCGCCGGTTATGCCGGGCCGCGCCGCCGGGTGCTCGTGGTGGACGACGTGGAAACCAACCGTGCGGTGCTGCGCGAGATGCTCGCGCACGTCGGGTTTGAAGTGACCGAGGCCGCCACCGGTGAAGCCGCGCTCGCGCTGCACCACACCGATCCCGCCGAGCTCGTATTGCTCGATCTCCGCCTGCCGGGCATGAGCGGTGCCGAAACCGCACGCCGGTTGCGCGAAACCACCCCGCGGCCCCGCATTGTCGCCGTGAGTGCCAGCGTATTCTCCCTGGACCACGCATCCGCCAGCGAGGCCGCCTGCGACGCCTTCGTCGCCAAGCCGGTGGATGAGGCGGTGCTGTTCCAAACCATCGGCGAGCAACTGCAGTTGCAATGGACTTACGCCACACCGCTTTCGGCCGAGCCCACCGCGACCGCCCTGCCGCCGGACGAGATCGCCAAGCTGCCGCTGCCTCCGGTCGCCGCCCTGCTGGAATGGCTTGAACTTGCCCGCGGTGCAGACTTGCGCACCCTGCGTGAGCGCATCGACGCCGAAGGCGCGACCGGCCCGGACCGCGAATTTCGCCGGCAGTTGGAGCTGCTGGCCCGCCGTTACCGCACCAGCGCCATCCGTCACGTCCTGCTCCAAGCCCTCAAGCTGTCCGGAAACCCATGACCACTCCCTCCGCAACCATTTTGATCGTCGACGACACGCCCGACAACATCGCCGTGCTCTATGATTTTCTGGCCGAGCGCGGATTCAAGGTGCTTGTCGGCGAAAACGGCGAGGCGGCGCTGGAGGCGCTCGAAGTCGAGGAGCCAGACCTTATACTGCTCGACGTGATGATGCCGGGCATCGACGGCTTCGAGACCTGCCGGCGCCTCAAGGCGATGCCGGCGGGCAAAGACGTGCCGGTGTTCTTCATGACCGCACTCGGCGATCCCTACGACAAAGTCCGCGGGATCAAAGCTGGCGCCGTCGATTACATCACCAAGCCGGTTTATCCCGAGGAAGTGCTCGCGCGCATCAAAACCCACCTCCAGATCCGGCGCCTGCAGCAGGACCTGCAGGAGCAGAACGACCGGCTCGACGCCGCGCTGCAGCGCAGCATCACCGCCGAGCGGGCGCTGGTCAACCTGCTGGACCGCGCCGTCGTGATCGCCCGCCGCACGGACCACGAGATTCTCTTCGCCACCAGACAGGCGCGCGAACTGATCAGGGCGCATGGCGGTGAAACCGTGTTCCGGGGTTGGCTGCGCGACGGGCTCGAGGCGGGCACGGGGCCGCAGGACGGCACGCTCGACCTGCACCGCAGCGCCCGCAGCACGGCTTCCGACACGGAGCTCATCACCCTCAGCCCCAGGACCACACCCACCGGACCCGAGTGCCTGCGCACGCTCGGCCTCACGCCGCGTGAATCCGAGATCCTGTTCTGGATTGCCCAGGGCAAGACCAATCCCGAGATCGCGGCGATCCTCAGCACCCAGCTCTGCACGGTGAAAAAGCACGTCGTCAATTTCCTGCCCAAGCTGGGCGTGGAAAGCCGGCTCGCCGCGGCCTTGCGCGCCCACGAGCTGCTGCAGCCCTGAGCCGGCGCGAAGCACTCCGACCCGAGGCCGGCCCGGCCTCAACCCGACCCGCGCAGACCGTGGCCCGCGGGCCGCGGCGCGTTGAACTGTTTCACGGCAAAAAGCGGGATGAACTGCAGCACCGCGAGCGCGCTGAGCAGCACCAGCTCGTCGCGATACGGCCCGCCCAGAAACACCGCCAGCACGCCGGCGCCCTCCGCCAAGCCCAGCCCGATCACGAAGAACGGCAGAGCCATGCGGATGTCGCGAAACCGGGGCAGCACCAGCCAGCGCACGAGCGCGCTCATCACCAGCGGCGCCAACGTCACCAGGCCCAGCGGACCGACCGTCTCCACGGGCGGGACCTCCCGCCGGCCCAACACGAAATAAACGATCCCCAGGCCGCTGAGGATGCCAAACCAGATGA
>JAHCLN010000043.1 GCA_026125215.1 Opitutaceae bacterium | reverse complement strand
CTGACGGGCATGAAAAACGCCCTGCAGTGCAGGGCCATTTCCGCCTCGTTTTCCTGTCAGTAGTGCGAGAAGGGGATCGCGCCGGTGATGGCGCTGACGCCGATCCACAACATCATGTTCTGCCGGTCGCGCGCGCTGACATAGTAGTAGTCGCCGTAATGCGGATGCGCATGATAGTAGACCGGCGTTCCGAACGAGCGGTAGCGATGGTGCTTGACCACGCGCGGTTGCCAATGCGACCACGGCCGGTAGTTGCGGTGATAGACGACCTTCGGCGGATTGCGGTGATGATAGTGCGCGTGACCGCGATGATGACTGCGCCCGTGATAATTGTGGTGATGCTTCTTGTGACCGACAAGCTGCAATGTCGCGTCGCCCTGAACGGCGACGGAAGCCGGCAATGTGATCGCCGCCTGCGCGACGGCCGGTGCGCCGAAACCGAGTGCGACGGCAAGACCGGCAAGAGCGAGAGTTTTTCTCATCTCCTTGTCCTTTCGTAATCCGCGAGCACCCCAAACCTGCGACAAGGATGAATAAGCGCGCCTGAACGGCAGATGAACGATGCTGCCACGGCGGTTTCAGCCGCGCGCAAGGATTTCTACGAAAAATTTTGCGGTGTGAGTGGGCTTAGCCGCCGAGGAAGAGACGGCCGACATCCGGATTTTCCAGAAGCTGCGCGCCCTCGCCCGCCAGCGCAACGCGGCCGGCGACCAGCACATAGCCGATGTCGGAAAAGTCGAGCCCGCGCCGGGCGTTCTGTTCGACCATGATGATGGTCTTGCCCTGCGCGCGCTGCAGCTCGCCGAGAATCTCGAACACCATGTCGATCATGCGCGGTTCGAGACCGATGGAAGGTTCGTCGACCAGCAGCACCTGCGGATCCATGATGAGGGCGCGGCTGATTTCAAGCAGTCGCCGCTCGCCGCCCGACAACACGCCCGCCCGCTCGTTGCGGCGTTTGGCGAGACGGTCGTAATGCGAAAACACACGCTCCGCCGCCGCTTGCGCCTTCGCGCGGTCGGCCAGCAGATAGCCGCCCATCAGCAGGTTTTCCTCGACCGTCATGTCGGGAAAGACCGAATTGTCCTGCAGGATATAGGCGATGCCGGCGTCTTTCAGCTTTTCACTCGGCGTGAGGCGCGTGATGTCGCGCGCACCGGCATTGACGCGGCCGGCGGTGATTTTGGTGAAGCCGAAAATCGAATGCAGCACGGTGGATTTGCCGGCGCCGTTGGGGCCGAGGAAGCCGACAAACTCGCCCTCGGCGATGTCGAAGGAGATGTCTTTGGCCGCCGCAGTCTCCACGAACTCCCGCCGGAAGAGCCCTTTCACTCCGCCCCAAAAACCGGGCTGCTTCTTGTAGGTGCGGAAGACGCGGGTAAGATTGCGGACTTCGATCATGCGGAGGCGCGAACGAAAGCAGAAAGTCCGGACAAGGCAAAGGCGGATATGAGTGCCACCAAGATTGGACCTCGCCAAGCCCGCGGCTTTCTGCCTTCTGCCATGCGCAAGCATGGGTCCGTGCCGTGTGCGGACCACACCGATGAGCTTTCCCATTTCCCGGACAATTGCGGCCGGCCGCGGCTGGTTGCAGGAGAATTTTTTTCGCCTGGCGGCGACCGGGCTGGTGCCGGCGCGATGGTTTTTGCCCGACCGTCCGGAGAGCCAGGCACTGCCCGGCCGTCCGGCACCGCTGCAGCTCGAAATCGTGAGCCACTGCTGGAATTATGCGCACCTGCTGGCCTACCAGCTCAGCTCGCTCGTGCTGTATCCGCCGCGCGCCATCGCCGTGCGCATGACGGTCTACTACTGCCCCGAGGATGCCAAGACCGGGCGGCTGCTGGCCCATTTTGGCGGGATCGCGGTGCCGCAGGTCACGTGGGACTGGCGTCCGTTGGAGCGCACCCGGCTGCTGCGCCGCGCCATCGGCCGCAATCTGGCGGCCAAGGCCACCACGGCCGACTGGATCTGGTTCACCGACTGCGACGTGTGGTGGCATACCGGCAGTCTGGACGCGCTGGCCGCGCGGCTGGCGGGTTGTCGCGAACGGTTGGTTTTCCCCCGGCAGGAGCATTGCACCCGGCTGCTGCGGGAGGATGACCCGGTCCTCCTGGCGGCGGCGGACCGGCCCGGTCTGGTGCAGATTGACCCGCGGGAGTTTGCCCCGGCCTTTCACGACAAGGCGGTCGGTCCCCTGCAGATCGTGCATGGCGACACGGCCCGCAAACATGGCTACTGCGACAGCATCGGGTTTTACCAGCGGCCGGTGGAACATTGGCGGAAGACTTATGAAGACCGGACCTTCCGGTGGCTGTTGGGCACCGAGGGGGTGCCGATCGAGGTGCCCGGCATCTACCGGATCAAACACCTACACAAAGGGCGCTATCAGCAATCGGGTGTTCTCCGCCGGGTGCGCCAGCTGCTCCGGCGCGTGCAATCACGGTTTTTTGGTCGCGCCCGCGGCGAAGGTCCGCGGAATATGACGGCTTAACCGTTCATGCACCCCGCCGACCGCACCGAAGCGACCTCAGCCAAGCGCCTGCCTTGGGGCTGGCGGTTTCGCCACGAGTGCGCGTTTCTCTTCAGCCGCTGGCGCGGCCGGCCCTACCGCCTGCAGGTGACCATTTTTGGCTGCCCGCTGGTGCTGTCGGTCGAATCCCGGCGCGAAATCAAACGGGCCGGTGAATTTGCGCTCGAGGCCGCGCTCATGGAGCGGCTGCTCGGGCACGTGCGGCCGGGCGACACGGTTTATGATGTGGGGGCCAACATCGGCCTGATCAGCCTCATTGTGGCGCTCCACCCGGCGGGCCGCGCCTGCCGCGTGTTCAGTTTCGAACCGGAGCCGCGCAATGTAGCCGAGCTCGGGCGCAACATCGTGCTCAACGGCTTGGCGGACCGGGTGTCGGCGCAGGCGGTGGCGCTCGGGAGCAAGGACGGCGAGGCGGCGCTGTTTGTCCGCGGCCCCACCGGCGACGGCCGTCATTCCCTCGTCGATGCCCGCGGCGCGAAGGACAGCGTCACGGTGCGTCTGTTGCAGGCGACCACCTTTGCCCGGGAAAGCGGCGCCCCGCCGGATGTCGTCAAGATCGATGTCGAAGGGGCCGAGGGGGAGGTGCTCGCCGGAATGGACGGGCTGACCGGCACCGGCCGGCCGCGGGAAATCCTGATGGAAATCCATGCGAAGGGCGGTCGCGACCGCATGCCCGACGGGACCGCGATTCACGACTGGCTGGTCGCCCGCGGCTATGAACTGGCCTGGGAGCAGAACCGGCGTTCCGGGTTGCACCGGCATTACCGGCGGGCGGGATGAGCCTGCGGCGCGGACTTGCGCTCCGTCGGGCCGTTCGCCAAATCTGGATCCATCCGGATGGCAACCCGCCGGTCTGACCACCCCCACCAATCCGCATGCCCCGCCTGGCCGAAGCATTTTTGTTGTTCGATCGCAGCGCCTCTCCCGGCCTGACGGACGACCATTTTGAGCCCGACTGGTGGCAACGCCAGTCGGCCATTGTCGGCAGCGCCCAGGGCCGCGGCACGGTGTTTTTTGCGCAGATGGGCGTGCGGGTCTGGGCGCTGCGGCGCTACCTGCGGGGCGGCTGGATGGGCCGGATCAACCGCGAACGCTACCTCTGGCCGGGGCTGAGCAACAGCCGGCCGTGGCGCGAGTGGCATCTGCTCGCCGAGCTGCGGGAGCGCGGGCTGCCGGTGCCGCGGCCGATCGCCGCACGCGTGCAGCGCCGGGGGCTGGTTTACCGGGGCGATCTCATCACGGAGCGCATCGAGTCGAGCACCCCGCTGTGCCAGCTCATCCGGGCCGGCCGCGTGACCGCGGAAGACTGGCGCGGAGTCGGCGCCCTCCTGGCCCGTTTCCACCGCCATGGCGTGCGGCACGACGACATCAACGTAAGCAACGTGCTGCGGGATGAGCGCGGGGTCTTCCATCTGATTGATTTTGACAAGGCGCAGATCGTGCCGGCCGGGGCCTGGCTCGTGGCCAACCTTGCGCGTTTCCGCCGGTCCATCGAAAAGCTGCTGCACCGCGCGGGGCGCGACTTTGACCCGGCGGATTGGGAGACGCTGATGGACGGCTACGGAGCGGACGCTGCCCTGCGCGACCATATCCAGAAATCCCTGGAACGGCGCCGCAATGGCTGGTGGCGGCCGGCCTTGGCCTGTGCGGGTTGCGATCTGGCGCTGGGGGTGACGGCGGATTTCGGAATCTTTGCCACGCTGGTGGCACTGGTGCCGTGATACCCGCCGACGGCGGGAGCCGATGGTCCGGCATGGGTTCATCCGCGGGCCGTTTTCTGCAAACAGAGTTCCGGGGTGCATGCTTGCTGCTGCTCATGGGGCTCAGCGCGGTCCACGCGGTGGTGGTCAATGTCGCGGGCCCGCCGGGCGTGGTGGGAGCGGGGGCCACGGTCACGGTGGATTTTGTGTTGTTAAACCCGGCGGCGGAGCCCACGGAAATCGTGCTTCCGGCGGTGCTGGCCGGGCGGCTCTCGGCGGACGGCATCCGGCAGTGGCCGGTGAATTTGGAGACGGCGGCGCCGTCCGGTGTGGCGGTGGCCGCCGGGGGCTTTGCGATCCGGTCATACACCTTGAATTTGCCGGCGGCGGCGACCGGCCGGTTGTTTCTGGAGATCCCGGAGCCCTATGCCGGCCGGATCGCGCTGGAGGTGCGGGCTGACCTGCCGGCGGCGCCGCCGGTGCGGGCACCCTTGAGCCAGCTGGTGCCGCCGCGCACGGTGGAGTCGGCGGTGCAGCGCACATTCACGCGCCGTTTCAGCGCCCATGAGCCGATTTATTTCATCTATGGTGACGAGCCGCAGGCGGCGAAGTTTCAGTTCAGTTTCCGCTATCGCATTGCCGGGGCCGAGCCGGAGCCGGGTGCGCCGGTGGAGGCCGTGCACCGCTGGTTCTTCGGTTTCACGCAGCGCTCGCTTTGGGACATCGATGCCTCCTCCAGCCCGTTCTACGACACCAGCTACATGCCGGAGCTCTTTTTCGAGTCCCAGGCCGTCATGAGCGAGCGCGGGGGATTCAAATGGCTCGGTTACCAGGCCGGCGCGCGGCACGAGTCCAACGGCCGGACTGGACCCGGTTCGCGCAGCCTGAACACGGTTTATTTCCGCCCCGGCATCGCCTTCGGCCGGCTGGATGGGTGGAACCTCATCGTGGCGCCGCGCTTCCATGCCTACGTGTCCGATTTGTCCGACAACGCCAACATCCGCGACTACCGGGGCAACGTCGATCTGCTCCTGGCCTTCGGCAAAAACGACCGGTTTGCCGTGACCGTGGCCGGCCGGCTGGGGCGGGGCGGCGACCGGGGCAGCGTGGAGGCCAACCTGACGGTTCCGGTCAAGCTGGCGCCGCCGCTGGATTTCGCGACGTATTTCCTGCTCCAATACTGGAGCGGTTACGGCGAAAGCCTGCTCGATTACAACGTGCGGTCCACGGCGCTGCGGGCGGGCTTTTCCCTGGTGCGGTGAACCGCGGTCACCCGTGGCCGAGCTTGCGGTAGTCGAGCACCGTGTGGCTGATGGCGCCCTGCGCGAGGCAGCTGATGTCCGTGAGCGGCTCAGCCGGGGAGACGTCGTGGATCTTGCCCCAGAGCAGCCGGTGGGAGCCGTCGTCCGCCGCCGGGCTGAACAGCCCCGGCACCTGCACCCGGGCCGGCACGGTCCGGCGGATGGGTGAATCCGGCGTGCACGGGTAGGGGCAGTTGATGTTGTGGACCGTGAAGCTGTTCGGCGGGGTTGGCGGAAAAACTTCGCCGACCAGACGCACCGCGTGCGTGGCGGAGTGCCGCAGGGTGGAAAGCAGCTCTCCCGTGGGCGTGCCGCCGCGCTCCTTCAGGTCGTGATAAACCTCCTCGGAAACGTCCTGGGACACGGCGAGCGCGGGCAGGCCGTGCAGCGCGCCTTCCCACGCGCCGGCCACCGTGCCGCTCGCGAGGACGAACCCCAGCGAACAGTTGAAGCCGACGTTGATGCCGCTCACCACGCCGTCGAGCCGGAGCGGCGCTCCGGCCAGCGCGGGCAGCAGGTGGGCGATGGCGATGTTGACGCAGTCGGAGGGCGTGCCGTCCACGATCCAGGTCGGGCAACCGAAACCGCGGTCCACGGCGGCGGACTTGACCGGCCGGTGACGCGTCTTCGAGGCGCCGGTCCAGCTCTGTTCGGTCACAGGGGCGACGACGTAGAGTTCGTGTCCGGCGGCTTTCAGGGCGAAAATGAGTTCGTGCAGGAAAAGGGAGCCGATGCCGTCGTCGTTGGTGACCAGGAGTCGCATGCGCGAAGCTGATAGGAATAAGCGGCGGGCGGTAAGCCCAAACTTGGCCAATCTTAACGCCGCGCCGGCTTGTTGATGGCTATGTGCGCGTCAGGTGCCTCCGGGCAGGCTGCGGTCCGCTCGGAGAGCGGACCCTACCGGCGCTGCCGCGCCTTGGTGTGACGGGCGCGTCTCAATTAAATCGCTTAGATCATTTTTCCCCGGAGGGCGGAGGCGATGCGGCGCAAAAAAAGCCGCGACCCGGAGGTCGCGGCTTGAAGAGACGATGGTTGCCTCGTGGGCGCTCAGTTCTGCGCGGGGGCCTCGGCGGCGGGGGCGGCTTCGCTGCCCTGCTGCTTCTGCTGCTCCAGCTCCTTGAGCGCGGCTTTGCGGGAGAGGCGCACCTTGCCGGAGCGCTCGTCGATGCCGATGCACTTCACGGTGATGGAGTCGCCTTCCTTCACGACGTCCTCGGTGCGGCGCACGCGGAAGTCGGCCAGCTCGCTGATGTGGCAGAGGCCTTCCTTGCCGGGCAGGCACTCGACGAAGGCGCCGAACTCCTTCACGCCGGTGACGCGGCCGGTGTAGATCTTGCCGACCTCGATCGGGGGACCGCCGGCGCCGCCGCCGGGACCGCCGCCGCAGAGGCTGTCGATCTCCTGGATGGCGCGGGCCATGGCCTCGCCGTTGTTGGAGTAGATGAAGACCTTGCCGGAATCATCCTCGGCGATGTCGATCTGCGCGCCCGTGGTCTCGGTGATGCGGCGGATGGTCTTGCCGCCGGGGCCGATGAGGAGGCCGATCTTCTCGGGGTTGATCTGGATGGTCTGGATGCGCGGCGCATATTTGCTGAGGTCGGCGCGGGGCGCGGGCAGCGAGGCGAGCATGACCTTGAGGATCTCGATGCGGGCCTCGCGGCACTGATGCACGGCGGCTTTGACGATTTCGAAGGGCAGGCCGTTGATCTTCAGGTCGAGCTGGAAGCCCGTGATGCCCTTGGTGGTGCCGGCGATCTTGAAGTCCATGTCGCCGAAGTGATCTTCTTCACCGAGGATGTCGGTGATCGTGACCCACTTCTTGATGGTGCCCGAAGCGTCCATTTCGGTCATGAGGCCGCAGGAGATGCCGGCGACCGGCGCGGTAATCGGCACACCGGCGTCCATGAGGGCGAGGCAGCCGCCGCAGATCGAGGCCATCGAGGTCGAGCCGTTGGAGGCCATGATCTCGGAGACGACGCGGATGGAGTAGGGGAACACGTCCTCGGGCGGGAGCACGGGAACGAGCGAACGCTCGGCGAGCGCGCCGTGGCCGATTTCGCGGCGGCCGGGGCCGATGAAGCGGCCGGCCTCGCCGACGGAGAAGGGCGGGAAGTTGTAGTGGAGGATGAACGACTTGGAGGTCGCGCCGCCGGTGAGGCCGTCCATGTCCTGCGCTTCCTTCGTCGGCCCGAGGGTGACGAGGGCGATGTTCTGCGTGTCGCCGCGCTGGAACGTGGCGGAGCCGTGCACGCGGGGGAGGACGCCGACCTCGGCATGGAGGGGGCGGAGGGACTTGGCGTCGCGCTTGTCGGAGCGCACGCCTTGGGCGAGCACGGTGGCGCGGTAGGCCTTGTATTGCAGGTCCTCGAACACGACGTTGAGGTCAACGTCGGTGAACTTGTCGGCACCGAGTTCGGCGGTGAGGGCGGCCTTGGCCTCCTCCTTGAGCGCCTTCACGTTGGCGGAGCGGACGTTCTTCTCGTAGCCGAAGATGGCGGCGGAGACCCGCTCGGCCGGGACGACGCGCTCGATGATGGCGCGGGCCTCGGGCGTGGCGCCCACGAGTTTGAACACGGCCTTCGGCTTGCCGGCGAGCTGCTGGAGCTCGCGGATGGCGGCGATGATCGGCTGGATGGACTGGTGGCCGAATTCGAGCGCCGCGATGAACTTGTCCTCGGGGATCTGGTCGGCGGAACCCTCGATCATCAGCATGTCCTTCTCGTTGCCGACGTAGATGAGATCGAGCGTCGAGGAATACATCTGTTCAATCGTGGGGTTGGCGACGAACTGGTCGTCAATCAGGCCGACGCGGACGCAGCCGATGGGGCCGTTCCACGGGATGTCGGAGATGGCGAGGGCGGCGCTGGCGCCGTTGACCATCGCGATGTCGGAATCGTTGACGAGGTCGGCCGAGAAGAGCTGGCCGATGATCTGCACCTCGTTGAGGAAGCCCTCGGGGAAGAGCGGCCGGCAGGGCCGGTCGCAGAGGCGGGAGATGAGGATTTCGCGCTCGGAGGGACGGCCCTCGCGCTTGAAGTAGCCGCCGGGGAAGCGGCCGGCCGCGGCATACTTGTCGCGGTAGTCCACGGTGAGCGGGAAGAAGTCCTGCCCGGGGCGCATGGTCTGCGCGGCGCAGGCGGTGACGAAGACGTTGGTCTCGCCGATGTTGACGTTGACGGCGCCGCCCGCGAGCTGGGCGTAGGTGCCGGTGGAGAACGTGAGCCCGAGGCCGGGCACGGTGACGCTATGTTTCTGTTTCATTTTTCGTTTCGGATAAGGTGTCTCGGATAGGGCGGGTGCGGCCGGCGACACGGACTGGACGGACCCGTTGGCTCCCGGTGACGGGAGCGGCGGGCGCCGGGAGGCGCCTGCGGAAGCGGTTGCGCGGAACCGGCTTCATCTCCTCGTGCCCGGCACGAGAGATTTCCATTTGCCGCCGGCCGCGCGGGTGGCGGCAAATGGAAATGTCCCGTGGAGCGGTGAGTGTCGGATGGACAACGGGCGACCCGCGGATCGGGTCGCCCGTGTGACAAAGGGTTTAGCGGCGGAGGCTCAGCTTTTGCAGCAGCTCGGTATACTTGGGAAGATCGTGCTTCTTGAGGTAATCGAGCAGCTTGCGGCGGCGGGAGGCCATCTGCAGAAGGCCGCGGCGCGAGTGGAAGTCCTTGCGATGCGTGCGGAGGTGCTCGGTCAGGTGATTGATCCGGGCGGTCAACAGCGCGATCTGGACTTCGGACGAACCGGTATCCTTCTCGTGGGTTTTGTATTCGGCGATGATATCGGGCTTAACGACTGTGGTAGGCATGGTTTAGTTGTTGATTTGCACGACTGTAGGGAGCCCGGGAGGGCTCCGTGCCGCCCGCCCCGGACCGCACGAAGGCGGCCCCGAGCCGGCGTCACCGTTCCAATCCCGCCGAAGCGGGACCAGTCATGGTGGTCCCCCGCAACCGGCGGGTTTCCACTGACGCAAGGGCGCAGAATCCGAAACCGCCAAGGTCGGCGCAAGCGAAAACTTGCTGGCGCGGCGGCACCCGCCGCGAGGCCGGCCGGGCGGTCACAATAGCCGACTAACCACGCTTGGCCCCGGTTGATCACTTGGTTGCACGCCCCGGGTAACTCCCATCGCGGCCTGGGGGTCATGCCATCGACTCGGCTGGATCGCGATTCATGGGTAAATTTTAATACTTAAAACTAGACCTCATTGGTTTGCCCTTAAAGTCTTGTGAAGGCTCGAGAGTTGACTAGTTTCCAAGTCCAGTTTCATTAATTAAAATCCCATCCTCAGTATGGATTATCTAAAAGGCTCGGTGATTTATGGAAACCTCGTTATGATAATTGCGTTTCTTGGCATGCTATGGGAGCACGGACTTAAAGTGCAAACTGGCTGGGGAGTGGCGTTCCTTATCGCGCTAGGAAATTTTATTTCTTGGGCACACCATTTACACCAAAAGGGGGCTGGTAAATGAATTGCAGGTGATCAGGGCGATGCCAATGGGTCAGCTGATCCCATTGGATTCCGCCGCGTGTTAATGGGCAATCGCCTTGCGCCATTTTGCGCTTTGAAGAAGTGATGACCGGGAAACGTCAAGTTCCTCACATCCTTCCATAGACCTGATGACTTCTTTCACGCTCTTTTCGACATTTTTGGGTAACCAAGGGCTTAAGGTCACTTTTCGAATTGCTGCCTTTTCGACATCAATTACCGCGTCCGCATCATCCGAACTGCTTTCTTCAAAGATAACGCGAAATTCCTTTTCATCCTCAAATGGAAGGCGCTTCAAGAACGGCCACTTATCCACTGGTGGACGAGTGGTGGCTACACGATCAATACGCTCGTATTGAACTGATCCAAATCGGAAACGGCCGTCATGCCTAATTGTAGATATAAGCGCGCTTCGCCGAAACTCGATGCAAACCCCGCCAGAACCGTCCGCGAAACATTTCCAGTGATGAAATCGCTCGCGTCCTGCCGTAAAACAGAGAGCACGCAGTGTCTTGAGTTTCTTCACCTCTTGATAGCGCTCTAAATAATGCGCATCGTTTTCATCTTCCCACGACTCAGGTCGTCGTAGCTCAAGTCTTCCCGTTTTCAGCAGGTCCAACAAAAAAGGTAACGTAGTGTATCGATTAAGGAAGTTGGGAATTTTCATGAATGCCTGAATCCGATCAGGGTCTTTTGCATTACCGTTTGACGAAAATGCGCGCGTTTCTGAGGCATGCGGCAAGCGGAAGCTCAGAAAATGGGCAACCCTTGGTTTTAATGTTTTTATTCAGCGCCTGTAGTAGCTGGCACGCGGGGCCGGGTTACCGTCGGGACTGACTCAGAGTTTTTCTATCTTGGGACATTGGTATCAGCGGCAGGGGCTTCAGCCGGCGCGGATGTTAAGGTGGCGGACTTCCTGGCAGCCGGGGAGCTGGCGGATTTTTTCTGCCAGCTGCTCGCGGTGCATGAAGAGCTCGTTACGGACGACGGCATGAGAGGCGAGGACGGTGAGCCGGCCGCGGTCGAGGGTGACGACATGGGAGTAGGCGGCATTGGCCGCGCCGACGAGTTCCGTCCAGTGGTCACGGATGGTGTGCTCGGGTGCGTCGCGGCCGATGCGGTGCTTTTGCAACAGCTCCTCGACAAAGGTGGCGAGCGGCTTGGTGGGACGTTTGACCTGCCGGCGGGGTTCGTCGAACGGCACCTGCCGCAGATCGCCGATGAGCTCCTCGGCGAGTTTGCTGAACTGGTGGGGTTGGTCAGGCATGGTGTTAGCCACAGATGGCACAGATGAGCGCAGATACAAACGGCCTTATTTGTGCTTGTCAGAGTTCATGGGTGGTTCTTGGCGGAACTCGGCTTCGTAGAGCCGGCTGTAGCGGACGAAGGCGCCGAAGGCCGTGGCCCAGGCGATGTAGAAACCGGGGTAACCGTCGAGGAATCCCAGCCGGATGAAGTAGGCGCGGAAAAAGCGCCAGCCGGGCCGGAAGATCGCGGCGAAAAGGGAAAACTTGCCGCCCTTGGCCTGCTGCTGTTGCAGGAACAGGTCGGCGAAGGGGTTGATCTTGGCCACGTGGCTGGAAAGCGTGGGGAAGGAGTAGTGGTGCAGGTCGCCGGTCAGCGTGGCGACCGGGCCGTCGCAGACCATCTTCTCGTGCACAAAGGCATCGCCGCCCCACCGCGCCGCGTCGCGCCGGATCAGGCGCAGGCTCAGGTCGGGATACCAGTCGCCGTGCGTGATCCAGCGGTCGATGAACCAGACCTTGCGGGGAAAACGGGCGCCGGCGAACGCATCCCGGTCCGGCCGGGCGAAGAAGGCGGTGAGGCTGGTGCGGAGGGCGGGCGAGACTTCCTCGTCGGCATCGAGGCAAAGCGCCCACGGTTGGGTGGCGCGTTCTTTGGCCCAGTTTTTCGTGTCACGGTAGCCGCGCCACTCCGTGTGGTGCACGGTGGCGCCGAAACCACGCGCGATGTTTTCGCTTTCATCGGTGGTGGCGTTGAGCACGACGACGATCTCCGCCACCCAGCCCTGCACGCTGGCGAGGCAGCGCGGCAGGTTGTGCGCCTCGTTGCGGGCGACGATCACGACGGAGAGCGGCGGAGGGACGGAAAGGGACATCTGATGGGAGCAAGCTTGCTCGCGATGGGCAGGTGTGGCCAGACCAACGGAGTTTGGAATCGCCTGCAAGCAGGCTCCTACACCTTGCCGCACAACGCGCGCGGGATTTGCCAAAGGTAGCCGCAGGAACGCCAGGCGCGGACAAGGGATTTTTTGGCTGCGTCCGGACGGACTGCGATAAGGCTGAGCAGCGCGAGCACGGTGAAGCCGAGGGTCTTGAGGAGGTTGACGAAAAAGCGCGACAGCAGGTAGCCCGCAGCCCCGGGCCGGCCCGCCCGGTCCGCGACGCGGGAGCGCGCCGAGTCGAAGGCATGCCGCGCGGCGTAGCGGAAGGTGGTGCGGCTGGCCGGCATCTGGTGGAGCACCTTGGCGGCGGGCGCGAACCACACCTCGTAGCCGGCGGCGCGCACCCGGCGGACCATCTCGGCATCACCACCGCCAAAGAGGGCCGCGCCTTTGCGGTCGAGCCCGGCGGCGAACGGGCCGACTTTTTCAAAGACCCGCCGCGGGAAGGCGAAATTGGCGCCCATCGGGCTGTGCGGCGGCGGCACCGGCCCGGCATCCTGCCGAAAGGCGAGCGGGGCGTGCCATTCGCGGATCCAATCCGGCAGACCGTCGGGAAATACGGGCACCACTTCGCCACCCACGCAGCCGATGCGGTGCACATCGTCGCCGGCGAAGGGCGCGGCCATCTGGCGAACCCAATCGGGTTCCACCAGGATGTCGTCATCGGCGAAGAGGAGAATATCGCCGCGCGCCTCGGCGAGGCCGCGGTTGCGGGCATGGTCGAGGCCCTGCGCGGTCTCCCGCACATGCCGCGGGGGATGGGGCGTGCCGGCAAACTCCGCCACGACGGCCGGCGTGGCGTCACGCGAGTTGTTGTCGATCACCAGCACTTCCAGTTCACCGGCCGGATAGTCCTGTTGTGCCACCCCGGCCAAGGTCTGGCGCAGCAGGTCTGCCCGGTTATAGGTGCAGATGATGACGGTGACCCGGGGCGTTGGCATGAAGCTGGCAGACGACAGCAGCCCGGGCGCAGGGCCGCAAAGAAAAAGCTTTGCCGGTGCAGGCGGGCGTTCATCGTGGGCGCATGGCTTTCAAAGACTGGCCGGGAGTGCGAGACGCCCGTTTTGCCCTGAAGATCGGCCGCTACCTGCGCGGGGCGCGGAAGCGCCGGCCGGATCTCGACTGGGACGAATTCCTGCGCGTGGCGCGCCAGTTCAAGCAGGACGACATGGGCAGTTTTCCCGAGCGCGGATTTCTCTACCAGCTCGCGGCCGAGGCGCCGGTAGACGCGCAGGTCGTGGAGATCGGCTCGTGGATGGGGGCTTCAACCTGTTTCCTTGCTGCCGGATTAAAGGGTCCGTCCGCGAAGGTTTACGCAGTGGACAACTTCCAGGGGCTCTCGATGTGCGGCGAGGACGTGACGTGGTATCAGCGGCATTTCCGGAAGCTCGGCACGAACAGCACGCTGGAGATTTTCCGGGCCAATTTTGCCGCACTGGGCCTGACGCCGCGCGCCGAGCCGGTGGTGAGCGATTCCCTGGCCGCGGCACAGTCACTGGCGGCCAAGCGCGGGGCGATCGATCTTATCTTCGTGGACGGCGACCACTCCTACGCAGGTTGCCAGGCCGACATCGAGGCCTGGCTGCCTTTCCTGAAAAAGGGCGGGGTGATGGCCTTTCACGACTTCGGCAGCCGGGCGAGCGGGGTGACGCAGGCAATCTTCGAGACCGTGAAGGCGGGCCGCTTCGCCGAGATTGTCGGCGTGGCCAACACCATCATTGCCTTCCGGCTTTGAGGCGCGCGGCCACGGCGGCGAAGACCTGGTCCGCGGTGAGCCGGCGCACGCAGTAGCTGCGGTAGGAATCGGTCTTCACGCAGGGGGCGGGCAGGTCAGGGAGGCAGGGGCAGGGCAGGTCGGTTTGCAGGATGGTGTGGTGTGGGCCGACCGGGCGCCAGATGACGGCGTTTTGCGATCCGTAGAGCGCCACGACCGGCGTGCCCACGCCGGCGGCGATGTGCATCGGTCCGCTGTCGTGGCAGAGCAGCACATCGAACTGCGCGGCGAGCGCGGCGAACCGGCCTACGGTGAGCCGGGGTTCGAGCGCGACGAGGTGTGACTGCGCGGCGCGGCGGATGGCCTCGACCTGCGGCTGGTCGCCGGGTCCGCCGATCACGAATACCCGGGCGTCGAGTTCGTCCTGCAACCGGTCGCACACCGCGGCAAACCGCTCAGCGGGCCAGACGCGGCAGGGGCTGCGGCTGCCGGGATGCAGGAGGACCTTGCGGCCGGGTCCGGCGGTCAGCGGCGCGACGGCGGCCACATCCGCGGGCGCGGGCACGAGCCGGACTTCCCGTGTAACCACCGGCACGCCGAGCGGGCGCAGGAGTTCGAGATAGGTTTCGGTGATGGGGTGCGTGTCGTAAAACGCGTTCGTGACCCGGGCCGTGTGGGTGTAAAAGCTCGGGTAGCGATGGCGGACCAGCTCGCGGTGGTAGGTCACCCGCAGGAGCGCGCCGGTCAGCCGGGTGACGAGCGCGGTCTTGTCGGTGTTGTCGAAATCGAGCACGTGCGTGAAACGCTCGTTGCGCAGCCGGCGGATGAAGCCCGGCCAGCCGCCGAGCGAGCGGGGGAAGGTGAGCGTGGCGTTGACGTCGGGATGCAGGGGCGGGATGCCGGTGCAACCGGCCTCGACCAGCGCGGCAATGTGGCCGTCGGGCCAGTGCCGGCGCAGGTTGCGAAACACGCTGCCGAGCAGGACAATGTCGCCGAGGTAGCGGCGGCGGATGACGAGGATGCGCGGGGCCATGCGCTCAGGCGGGGGAGTTCTGGCGGTCGTAGAGCGAGCGGTAGAGGGCATTGCCGGCATGCAGCTCGGCATGGGTGCCCTGCGCCACAATGCGGCCGCGCTCGAAAACGAGGATCATCGAGGCGTCGCGGATGGTGCTGAACCGGTGGGCGATGATGAGCACGGTCTTGCCGCGGACGAGCTTGCGGAGGGCGTCCTGCACAGCCGCCTCGCTGTCGCTGTCGAGCGCGCTGGTGGCCTCGTCGAGGATGAGGATCGGGGCGTTGCGCAGGAAGGCCCGGGCGAGGGCGACCCGCTGCTTCTGGCCGCCGGAGAGCAGGGTGCCGCGTTCGCCGACCACGGTGTCGTAGCCTTCCGGCAGGGTGCGGATGAATTCATCCGCGTGCGCGTCCACGGCGGCGGCCATGACCTCGTCGCGCGTGGCCGAGGGCCGGCCGAGGAGGAGGTTCTGGTAGATGGTGTCGTTGAAGAGGACCGGTTCCTGGGAGACGAGGGCGATGTTGCGGCGCAGGTCGGCGAGCCGCATGTCCCGCACATCCGTGCCGTCGATGCTGACGCGACCGGTCGCGGCGTCGTAAAAGCGGGGGACAAGGTTGGCGAAGGTGGTCTTGCCGGCGCCGCTGGGGCCGACCAGCGCGCAGACCGTGCCGGCAGGGATGTTCGCCGTGACATCGCTCAGGGCCTGGGTGTCGCCATAGGCAAAAGTCACGTCGTTGAAGGCCAGATCGCCGCGCAGCCGGCTGACCGCCGCGGGCGCGGCGGGGTCGGCGATCGTCACCGGCTCGTCCAGGACGCCGGAGAGGCGGGCGAGGGAGGCCTCGCCGCGTTTGAGGGCGTTGTTCAGCGCGCCCAGTTTTTTGATGGGCTCGTAGCAGAGGTAGAGCGCCGTGATGACGGCCAGAAAGGTGTCGCGGTCGATCCCGGCGTGGTAGGCGTAGAGGAAGGTGCCGGCGATGCCGAGCGAGGCGACGATTTCAATCGCCGGGCTGAGGGCCTGTGAATACTTGGCGATCTTGAGCTGGAGGAGAAGCAGGCCGCGGCTGCGGCCCGCGAAGAGGCCGGTTTCGCGCTCCTCCAGGCCGAAGGCGCGCACTTCCCGGGCGGCGGAGAGATTTTCGGAAAAGTGGCCGGTGAGCGTGCCGACTTCCTGCTGCAGCTGCTCCGCCCGGCGGAGGACCTTGCGGCCGACGTAGCGGATGGGCAGCACGGTAAGCGGCACGATGGAGAGGCACACGAGCATCATGCCCACGCCCTCGGCGCGCCACGAGACGTAGGTCAGCCAACCGAGCGCGAAGAGCAGGGTGCCGGGCTGCTTGATGCCGTCGTTTGCCAGCTGGGTGAGGGCCACCTGCAGCTGCTGGGTGTCGGCCAGTCCCCGCGAGAGCAGGTCGCCGGACTGCCGGCTTTGCACGAACGAGAGAGGGAGCACCTGCAGCTTGGAAAAATAGTCCACCCGCAGCGTTTCGAGAATGCGCGTGCCCGCATACTGGATGTAGTAGCCGTTGAGGTAGGCAAAGATGCCGCGCACCAAAAAAATGAGCGGAATGTAGGCCGCGATCAGGGCGACCGTGCCGAGCGGCAGGTTGCGTTCCGCGCCGTCGAAGATGGCGGGGAAGACATACTTGATCATGCTCGGCAGGCCGGCGCCCGTGGCCGCGCTATACAGCAGGCCGGCGACGATGGCCGCGACCAGCGGGCCGCGCACCGGCCTCAGGTAGGCGAGATAGGGACGGAAGCGGCGCAGGGTCATGATTTGGGATAAATCAGCGGAATGGACTGGCGACCATGCCGACGGTAAAGCCGGAAATCGGAATCGAGGGTGAAGACCCGTGATCGGTCGTGCAGTTCGCTCATGCGAACCAGACAGGCGTCCGCCAAGGACATGGGCGTGTCCTGGTATTTTTCGATCAAATGGACGATCGCCTCCAGGTTCTCATCCAAGTCGAACGAAACATGCACCAAGCCTTCGCGCAGGAAGCCGAGCAGGGTGGGGATGCCGCGCCGGGCATGAGGCAGGAGGAACATCGCTTCCGACAGCACCGCCTCACAGGTCAGGAACGGGGCCTGCAAGGAAGACAGTTGGGCCTTGGCCCAATCATGGCGCGAGTCGTGGCCGTCGATCATGGCCACAAGCGGACCGGTATCAAGAATGACGGGACTTGCCATAGCCCGCCATGTATTCGGGGTTGGTGGACAGGTCTCCCGGTCCGGAAGCAGCCCCGATCAGGTGCTTGGCACGTTCGTAGAACGAACCGGTGGCCGGGGCAGCGTCGATCTGCCGGGCAATGGCCTCCCGCAACACGGCCGATTTGGTCGTCCTCCGGCGGGTGGCCTCGGCCTTCAGCCGGGCATGTTCGGCCGCGGTGAGTTTGAGGGTCACGGTGGGCATGCAAGAACTGGTATTACCGGATTGGCAGGGTGTCAATACGCGGCGCGGGCGGCAGCGTCCTCAGTCCTTCGCGGCGCGCACGTCGAGGGCGTCGCGGAGGCCGTCGCCGAGGAAGTTGAGCGAGAAGAGCGTGAGCGAGAAAATCGTGCCGGGGAAGAGCAGCAGCCAGGGATACTCCTCCATCTTTTCCGCACCGTCCTTGATCAGCGTGCCCCATGAGCTCATCGGGGGTTGCACGCCGAGACCGAGGAAGCTCAGGAAGGCCTCCAGCAGCATGATGGCGGGGATGGTGAGCGTGGTGTAAACGATGATCGGCCCGAGGATGTTGGGTATCATGTGCCGGAAGATGATCCGGCGCTTGCCGAGACCGAGAGACCGCGCGGCCTCGATGAACTCCATTTTCTTGATGGACATGATCTGCCCGCGGACGATGCGGGCCATCGTCAGCCACTCCACGGCGCCGATGGCGAAGAAGAGCAGCCAGATGTGCCGGCCGAAGAAAACCATCAGCAGGATCACGAAGATCGTGAATGGCAGCGCATACATGATGTCCACGATGCGCATCATCACCGAGTCGGTCTTGCCGCCGAAGAAGCCCGCGACCGCGCCGTAGATCACGCCGATGGTGAGGGCGACGGAGGTGGCGATGAGGCCGACCATGATCGAGATGCGGCCGCCGACCATCAGGCGCACGAGCAGATCGCGGCCGAGCTGGTCGGTCCCGAGCCAGTGGGCCGCGCCGGGCGGGGCGAAGGTGTTGTTGAGGTTCTGCTCCTCGTAGCCGTAGGGGCTGAGCCAGGGGCCGACGATGCAGACAAGGGCGAGCACGAGCAGCGTGACGCCGCCGAAGACGGCCAGTTTGTTTTTGGCCAACCGGTGCCAGGCGTCGCGCCAGAGCGAGGAGCCCGCCTCGAGATCGGAGGGGCTCAGATCGGCGGAGGGCAACTGCGCGGGGGAGAGGGTGGCGGCCATCTTTACTCGAACTTGAGCTTCGGGTTGAGCCACACCTGCACGACATCAACGACGAGGTTGAGGAAGATGATGAGGGTGGCGTAGAGGATGACCGTGCCGAGCACGAGGGTGTAGTCGCGGTTGAAGGCCGACTGCACGAACTCGCGGCCGAGTCCGGGGATCTGGAAGATGGTCTCGATGACGAACGAGCCGGTGAGGATGCCGGCGATGGCCGGGCCGAGGAAGGAGACGACCGGCAGCAGGCCGCCGCGCAGGGCGTGCTTGAAGATGACGCGCAGCTCGGAGGCGCCCTTGGAGCGGGCGGTGCGGATGTAGTCCTGGTTGAGCACCTCCAGCATGCCGCCGCGGGTGAGGCGGGCGACGTAGGCGGCGTAAACAAAGCCGAGCGTGAGCGCCGGCAGGATGCGGTCGGCCGGGCCATACCAGCCGGAGACGTTGACCCATTGCAGGTGGATGCCGAAGAGCAGCGCGAGCAGCGGGCCCATCACGAAGGTGGGGATGCAGATGCCGACCATGCCGAAGCCGCTGCACAGGTAATCGAGGAAGGAATTGCGCCTGATGGCGGCGATGGTGCCGAGCGGGAGGCCAAGGCAGAGCGCGACGAGGAGCGACCACGCGCCGAGCTCCAGGGAGACGGGCAGCTTGTCGAAGATGATCTCGTTCACCGTGCGGTTGGCATACTTGAACGAGGGGCCGAGGTCGCCGCGCAGGAGGTCGCCGAGGTAGTTGAAGTATTGCCGGTGCAGGGGCTGGTCGAGGCCGTAGTGGGCCTCGAGGTTGCGCAGGATCTCGGGCGTGACGGCCTTTTCCGCGGTGAAGGGGCCGCCGGGCACGAAGCGGATCATGAAGAACGTCGCCGTGATGATCACGAGGAGCACCGGGATGGTCTCCAGCAGGCGGCGGGCGATGAAGCGGAACATGGCGTGGATTTAGGCGATGCCGGAGCCGGGCGGGGTTGCCAACCTTTTTGCGCAACCCGCCCGGCCGGCCCGGCTCAGTCCGCGAGGTCGATGTATTTCCACGAGCGGTTGTCGAGGGGGTTCTGCACCCAGTTCAACACCTTGGGGCTGATGGCATAGACGCGCGTGTAAAAGTAGATCGGGATGACGGGAAGCTCTTCCATGAGGAGTTTTTCCATCTGCTGGTAGATGGCGAAGCGCTCTTCGTCGTTGTTGGTTTCCATTGAGGCGCGCACGAGGCGGTCGTATTCGGCGCTCGACCAGCCGGTGTCGTTGTTGCCGCCGCCGGTCACCCACATGTCCTTGAAGGTGTTGGGGTCGGTGTAGTCGGCGATCCAGCCGGCGCGGCAGATGTGGTAGTTCAGTTCGTCCTGGGAATCGAGATACACCTTCCACTCCTCGTTGCGCAGGCCGATGTCCACGCCGAGGTTGCGGCGCCACATCTGCTGGATGGCCTCGGCGATCACGCGGTGGTTTTCGGAGGTGTTGTAGAGCAGTTCGATCTTCGGGAAACCGCGGCCCTCGGGGAAGCCGGCCTCGGCGAGGAGGCGGCGGGCCTCGGCGACGTCCATGGTGATGCGGGCCGTCGGCGTGTAGTCGGCGGAGGGCGGGGTGAAGTGGTAGGCGGGCTGCTGGCCGCCGCGGGTTACCTGGGCGACGAGCTGTTCGCGGTCGATGCTGAGCGCGAGGGCCCGGCGGACGCGCACGTCGTTGAGCGGCGGGCGGGTGACGTTGAGACGGTAGAAGTAGCTGCCGTAGTATAGGTCCTGCCGGTAGTTTTCCGGGTAATCGCGCTTGTAGGCGTCGATCTTCGAGATGGGCAGTTCGTTGGTCTTGTGGAGCTGGCCGGTGCGGAACATGCGTTCCTCGGTGTCCATGCTCTCGATCGGGTAGAAGTGGATCTGGTCGAGCTTTACATTGGCGCGGTCCCAGTAGGTGGGGGAGCGGGTGACGACGATTTTCTGGTTGGGGCGCCAGTCGCGGAGGACGAAGGCGCCGTTGCCGACCATGTTTTCGGCGCGGGTCCAGCGGGAGCCTTTGCGGGTGAGGCCGTCAAATTTTTCGACGGTGGGAATGTGGATGGGAAACCACGAGTAGTGCTTCATGGCCTCGAGCAGGAAAGGGGCGCGGTGCTTGAGCGTGATCTGCAGGGTGCGGTCGTCGGTGGCCTTGAAGCCGACCTGGGAGAAATCGGTGAGCTCGCCCTTGTTGTAGGCCTCGGCGCCGACCACGTGGTGGAGCTTGTAGGCGTATTCGGCGGCGAGGCTGGGGGTGAGGATGCGCTGATAGGAGCGCACGAAGTCGTGGGCCGTGAGCGGATCGCCGTTGGACCAGCGGGCGTCGGCGCGCAGGTGGAAGGTCCACACGAGGCCGTCCGACGAGGTTTCCCAGCGCTCGGCCACGCCGGGGGCGGTGTCGGTGCCGTTGGGGCCCTCGATGACGAGGCCTTCGAAGATGGCGTTGATGACCTTGTTCTCGGGCACGCCGGTGACGACCTGCGGGTCGAGGTCCTGCACCTCGGTGCCGTTGCCGACGTGGAGGATCTTGGCGCCGCTGTCGTCGGTGGCGGCCTTTTTGCCGCAGCCGGCGACAAGGAGCGCGGCGAGAATCAGGGGAAGGAGACGGAGAAACGGTTGAAGCATGGCGACCAACGTAGGCCGCGGACTGAAGCCCGCAAGCCCGGCCGGGCACAAAAACCTGTTTTGCGGTCGCCGGCCTAGGGCCGCGCGAGCATGGCGTCGCGCCGGGCCTTGAATTCGTTGCCCGGCTTCCACTCCGGCCACGTGTCGCCGTCGGCGATGGCGCGGCCGAGTTCGAAGTAGAGCTGCGCGTCGAGGGCGGCGCCGGTGAAGTCCCAGTCGTCGCCGATCTCGTCGCTCACCTTGTGGTAGTGGCGCGAGGTGTATTCGTCGTTGATCGCCCGGCCGTAGCCCTCGGGGCGCCCGATGATCTCGACGCCGCGCTTGGCGTAGAAGGCGGGCACGCCCTGCTTGGCGAATTCGAAATGGTCCGAGCGGTAATAGGAACCGACCTCGGGGCGGGTGTCGGGCGTGAGCACGCGGCCGTCGCGTTCCAGCAGCGTCCGGGCGAGGTCCTCGATGGTCGAGGCGCCGTAGCCGACGACCTCGAGGTCGCGCGACGGACCGAAGACCTGGGCGCAGTCCATGTTGAGGTTGGCGAGCGTCTGGGTGAGCGGGTAAAGCGGGTTCTCGGCGTAGTGCCGCGCGCCGAGCAGCCCGCGCTCCTCGGCGGTCACGGCGAGGAACAGGATGCTGCGCCGCGGCCGGGCATCCGCGGGGAGAGTGGCGTAGGCCCGGGCCAGCTCGATGAGCACCGCGGTGCCCGAGGCGTTGTCGAGCGCGCCGTTGTAGATCTGGTCGCCCTCGAGCCGTTCCTCCCGGCCGAGGTGGTCCCAGTGCGCGGTGTGGATGATATGCTCGGCGGCGACGGCGGGGTCGCGCCCCGGCAGGCGGGCGATGACGTTGCGCGAGGCGACGTCACGGAAGGTGTTGGTCGCGGCAAAGTCCGCGCGGAGGTCGAGGCTCACCGGCCGGAAGTCGCGGCGCGCGGCGGCTTTTTTCAAAGTGTCGAAGTCCTGCCCGCCGGCGGCGATCAACCCGGAACCGACGTCGCGCGTGATCCAGCCCTCGAAGGGCACGCGGCCGGCGTTGCCGTCGGGCGTGCGCAGGTCGAAGGCCTCGCGGCCCGCGCCCGCCCCGACCACGGCAAAGGGATAACCTGCCGGACCGGTTTCGTGGATGATGAGGCAGGCGGCGGCGCCTTTCTCGGAGGCGATTTCGTATTTGTAGGTCCAGCGGCCATAGTAGGTCATGGCTCGCCCGCCGAAGACCTTCTCGTCGAGCCGGGTGGGATCGTCCGCGAGCGTGACGGGCGGGTCGTTGATGAGCATGAGCACGGTCTTGCCGCGCACATCCACGTCCTTGTAGTCGTCCCAGTCATACTCCGGGGCGACGACGCCGTAGCCCACGAAAACAACCTCGGTGTCGGCGACGGCGATCTCCGGCACGTTGCGGCGCGACAAGGCCGAGACCTCGGTCACCGGCGTGAGCTCGCGCGGGCCGGCGGCGGAGGTGAAACGCACGGTGGTCTGCGAGGTGATGCCGACCAGCGGCACATCCTGCACGTAGGTGCCGTCGGGGTTGCCCGGGGCGAGGCCGCCCTTTTGAAACTCTTCCACGAGGTAGGCCACGGTCTTGTCCTCGCCCGGCGTGCCGGGGGAGCGGCCCTCGAACTCATCGGAGGAGAGGATGGCGGTGTGGATCTTGATGCGCTCGGCCGAAAACTCGGTCGCGGCGACGATGGGGAGGTTGGCGAGAGCGGCGCAGAGAACACCGCAAACGCACAGGGGATTAAGGTTCATGGAGGGAGACGTTTTTGTAGAAGCGTGTCCAAAGGGCGTCGGCCTGCCAACCGCGAACCCGCGGGGCCACGAGGAAGGTCTGACGGTTGTGGTAGAGCGGGGCGACCGGCGCTTTGTGGAGCAGCCGGGCTTCGGCGGCGACGAGCGCCTGCGTTCGCTCGCCGGCATCCGCGGCGCGGTCCGCGGTAGCGAGCAGTGCGTCGAAGTCTGCATCGCTCCATTGCGGGTAGTTGGCGGGGGCGCCGGTGCGGAAATCTTTCAACAAGTCCGCGGCGTCGGCGACATCGGGGATTGCGGTCATGAAGCCGATGTCGAAACCGCCGGTATTGAGCGCGTTCTGGTGGACCTTGGCCTCGCGCAGTTGGATGCGGGTGTCGATGCCGAGGTGGGTTTTCCACATCGCCTGGATCGCTTCGAGCACGGGAGTCTGAGTCCACCCGCCGAGTTCGAGCACGGGGAAACCGCTGCCGCCGGGATAGCCGGCCGCGGCCAGAAGGGTGCGGGCGGCGTCCGGGTCAAAGGCTTCCGGCGCCGCCAGGTCGGGATAACCGCCCAGCCCCGGCGGCACGTGGCGGGCGGTGGCGGTCTGGCTGCCTTGGAGGACCCGGGTAACGAGGGCTTGTCGGTCCACGGAAAGCGAGAGAGCCCGGCGCACGCGCGCATCGGCCAGCGGGCCGCGCTGCGTGTTGAAGGCGAGGTAACGGGTTTCGTGCAGTGGCACCTGCCGCAGCCGGGTGGGGCGTTCGGCCGCGTAGGCGGCGAGTTTGCTCTGCGGCACGGCCATCGTCACGTCGAGCTGCCCGCCGCGGAAGGCCCGTTCTTCGGCGTCGCCGTGGTCGAAGGCGATGAAGTGGATCGCGTGCACCTTTACGGCGGCGGCGTCCCAGTAATCCGCGCGGCGTGTGACGACGATGCGTTGGTTGGGCCGCCACTCGGTGAGCGTGAAGGGGCCGTTGCCCACATGATTGCCCGGCTGGGTCCAGCGCCGGCCGTGGCGCTCCACCGTGGCCGGGTGGACGGGGATCCACGGTCCGCTGGCGGCGAGCGCGAGAAAATGTGGGGCGGGGCGGGCGAGGGTGACGACCAGCGTGCGGTCATTCGTGGCGCGGAAACCCACGTCTGCGAAATCCGCCGTGCGGCCGTGATAAAAGTTTTCCGCGCCGCGCACGGCGAAGAACAGCGCAGCCTTCGGGGCGGCGGTCGCGGGGCTCAGCAACCGGCGGTAGGACGCCACGAAGTCGCGCGCGGTGACCGGGTCGCCGTTCGACCACGTGGCGCCGGGCCGCAGGTGAAAGGTCCATGTGAGACCGTCGGGGGAAGCTTCCCAGCGTTCGGCCGCCGCGGGCAATGGCGCGCCGCCGTCGGGCGCGGGGGTAACCAGTCCCTCGCTCAGGGCGCGGATGACAAAAAATTCATCGGGCAGAGTGGCCCGTGCCGGATCGAGATCGGCCGGCTCGTTGCGCTGGGCGATGCGCAGGGCGGAGTCGGCAGGAGCCGCCGATCGTGGTGCGCAGCCTGCGAGCAACCACCCGCCCAGCCAGCAACCGACGGCCAGAGCCGTCCGCCCGAAAACACGGCGGAACGAAACGGAGCGGAAAGTGGATCGGCTCATGGACGCGCCC
>JAHCLN010000042.1 GCA_026125215.1 Opitutaceae bacterium | reverse complement strand
CCTCCTGGCCCTGGTGGACCCGCCGCACCAGCAGCGGGCGTGTGCAGTGCCGGAGCACCTGCTCGGCGACCGACCCGAAGACCCAGCGCGACAGGCCGCGCCGGCCGTGGGTGCTCATGGCCACGAGGTCCACCCGCTCGCGCTCGGCGGCCTCGAGGATCTCCAGCGCCTCGGGCCCGTAGGCGGCCAGGGCGCGGGCACGCACCCCCGCCTGCTCGAGCCGGCGGCGCGCCGGCTCGAGCGAGGCCTCGACCTCCTTCGGCGGGCGCAGCGTGGCGACCTCGGCCGGGTAGGGGGCCGCCGCCACGGGCACCGTCCACTCGACCCGCATCAGGACGACCTCGCTCTCGTAGAGCCGGGCGAGCTCCTCGACCAGCGGCAGGATCCCCAGCGAGAGCTCGGAGCCGTCGAGCGGCACGAGGATGCGCTCGAAGCGCAGCTCGCCGCCCATGGCGTCGAGGGCGCGCGGGTTGGCGACGAGGACCGGCGCGGGGCAGGCGCGGATCACCTGCTCGGTCACGCTGCCGCGGACGAAGCGCGACAGGCCGCTGCGCCCGTGTGTGGCCATGGCCACGAGCTCCGGCTGGAGCCGCTCCGCCTGCGCGACGACCTCCTCGACCGGGTCGCCGACGACGACGCGCACGCTGGCCACGGCGCCCCGCTCGACGAGGGCGTCGCGGATGGTCTCGAGGTGGTCGCGCGCGTCGCGCAGCCGCTCGTCGCGAGCCGCGAGGTCGGCCTCCGGCTCGACGACGCCCAGGAGGACGACCTCGTGGTCCTTGCGCACGAGGAGCCGCTCGACCTGGCGCACGATGCGGTCCGCGAGGGCCGAGCCGTCGAGGGGGACGAGGATCCGCTTCTGCATGAGAGCCTCCGCGTCGCTCAGGCGCCCGAGCGACCGTCGTGGGTGATGACCGCGCGCACGCGCCGGAGGAGGTCCTCCGGATCGAACGGCTTGCGCATGTAGTGGAGGACGCCGAGCTGCCGGCAGCGCTCCGCCGACTCCTTGCTCGGGTAGCCGGTGATCACGATCACCGGCAGGTGGGGGTGGGCCGCGCGGATGTGCTGGAGGAGCGTCAGCCCGTCGAGGTGGGGCATGCGCAGGTCCAGGAGCACGAGGTCGTAGGCCCCGTTGCGCTGGAACGCCTCGACGCACCGGCGCGGGTCGCGCTCGGCGACCACCCGGACGCCGAGGCGCTGGAGCGTGTCCTGGTAGACCTCCAGCATGGCCTCCTCGTCGTCCACGACGAGGACCAGCGCCCGGCGGTCGGCGGGGTCCGCTTCAGTTCGCGACATCCAGTGAGCCCTCCCCGCGACCACCGCGGGACGACGGGCCTCGACGCAACGGGCGGGCCGCGGCCTCTCCGCCCCCGAAGCAGAGCTCCGCCCGGAGCTTGTGGCGCGGCGCGCGCGTCCGAGTCGCAGGACAGGCACGCCGCGACCGTCACGTGGGCGTGAACACCGCCGTCGAACGGCCGACCTCTGGGACGCCGGTGCCCCATCGCGGGCCAGCCGGGTTCTCGCGCCGGCGACGCGCGACCTCGTGAACCCGTCACTCGCCCATGACAGCCGCGCCGCGCCCATGAGGCTTGCGCCGCTCCCGCTCGGCAAGCGGCTTGCTCCCACCTGCTGCAGGCAGGAGCGCGGCGCCCGAGCCGCGCCGGAGGAGGGGTCCGTGAACCACGTCCAGGAGCTCCGGGTGGAGCAGGTGATGACGCCGGCGCCGGTGTGCCTGGAGCAGGACTGCACGCTGGCCGGCGCGCTGGCGTTCCTCGTCCGCGAGCACTACCAGGCGGCGCCCGTCGTCGACCGCGCCGGCGCCCTGCTCGGCGTCGTCACGCGCGCGAACCTGTTCGCCTGGCTGAACGGGCTCCTCGAGGGCGGCGCCCGTGACGTGACGCTCGGCGAGGTCATGGGGCTGGGGATCGGCCCGGCGATCGACACCGACCCGCTGCGCTGCTCCGCCGGCATGCGCCTCAAGGACGCCAGCAAGGTCCTCGTGCGCGATCACGCGCCGGCCATGCTCGTCCTCCGCGACGGCCGGCTGGTCGGGATCCTCACCCTGCGCGACGTGGTCCGCGCCATGGCCTTCGGCGACGAGCGCGTCGACGCGGGGCACGTCGGCCATGGGCGCGGCGGCTGCTTCTCCCCCAGCGGACTGCCCGAGAACCCGCGCGGCGGCGCCGAAGACGAGGCCCTGGCCGGGTGGCTCGAGCGGCGGGAGCCCCGCCGCGGGTAGGGGCGCCTCTGCAGCGGCCAACTCTCACAGCGGCGACCGCTTGATCTGATCGATGATGACTTCCACGACCTTCCGCCTCATGGGACACGAAGGCAACGGAGGACGACGAAGGTCACGAAGGAGAGGAGAGATAAGGACAAGACCTCCATGGACCTTCGTGGACCTTCGTTGCCTCCGTGTCCCATGTGAGCCCACACGGTCGGCGGTCGATCACGTCAACTGGCGGGCGCTGCGGGCGCTGTCAGTCTCGACCAGCGCTCGTGGTCGAAGTTCATGTGGCCCCAACAACCGGGAACGGGAACGGGTCGTTGCAGCCGTTCACGCGCTAACCATTCGGCAGTGCCTCTAGCCGCGGAAGTCGTTGGCCTTGAGGCCGTGGTTCTTCATCAGGCGGTAATAGGTCCCGCGCGGGATCCCCGCGTCCTTCGCCGCGGTCGTGACGTCGCCCTGGTGCTGCTCGAGCATGGCCGCCAGGTACTCGCGCTCGAACGCGGACATGCGGCGCGCGCGCTCGAAAAGCCGCCGCCCTGCGCCCAGGCGCGGCCGCCGGCGGCTCCCAAACCGCCCTCGTCAGGGCCAGCAACGACGCCACGTCGCCGGCGGCGACGACGAAGCGTCAGAGTTATCGACCGATCTCGTCGGCGCGCGTCGCGGTCACGGCGGATCCGTTCTGCAGCTCGCGCACGTTGCCCGACCAACGGCCGATGGCGCGACACCTCAGAGGCGTCGGGGCGGGTCCGCCGGCGGCGTTCTTTTTATCCAGCGCGTGGCTGCAAAGTGCTGGGCCAGCTTGGGGACGTCGTCGCCGCGCTGCGCGGCGCAGGAGCTGGATCTTGCCGTTGATCGTGGTGATTTGATTCGATGACGGATCTGCCGGAACGAGCCGTCGCCGACCATCTTGTCCAGGTCGCGGCCGGTCGCGGCGACCACGCGCACGCTCACCGGCGTCTCCGTCTTGCTGCCCACCCGGCGGATGCGCCGCTCCTGCAGCGCCCGCAGGAGCTTGGCCTGGAGCAGCGGCGGCAGCTCGCCCACCTCGTCGAGGAAGAAGGTGCCCTTGTCGGCGAACTCGAGCAGGCCGTTGCTGCGGTGCTGAACCGCCCGGTGAGCGCCCTTCTCGTAGCCGAAGAACTCGCTCTCCAGCAGGTGCTCGGGGATGGCGCCGCAGTCGACCGGGATGAACCGCTCGCTGCCGCGGCGGCTGCGCCGGTGGATCGCCCGCGCCACGAGCTCCTTGCCGGTGCCCGTCTCGCCCACGACGAGCACGTCGACGTCGGTGTCGGCCACCCGCCGCACCGTCTCGAACACCGCCTCCATCGACGGCGAGCCGCCCACGAGGTCGTCGAACGCGTAGTCGCGCGAGACCTGCCGGCGCAGGAGCCGGTTCTCGTCCTTCAGCCGGCGCTCCTGCAGGAAGCGCTTCACGTTGGACAGCAGGTCGTCGGGCAGGAACGGCTTCGTCAGGTAGTCGACGGCGCCCAGCCGCAGGCACTCGACCGCCGTCTCGATCGTCGGGAAGCCCGTGATCATGAGGACGGGCAGGTCCGGGTCGTGCTCGCGCGCCCTGCGCAGGAGCGTGACGCCGTCGATCCCCGGCATGCGGATGTCGGTGACCATGACGTCGAAGGCCTCGTCCTTGAGCCGCTCGACCGCGCGGGCGCTCTGCCGCTCGACGACGACCTCCACGTCACCGAGCCGCTCCAGCGTCTCCTGGCAGACCTCGAGCATCCCCTCCTCGTCATCCACGACCAGCACGCGCGGCCTAGGCATCCCTCGCCCCCTCCCGATGGGCCGGGAGCCGCACGACGAACCGCGCCCCCCCGGCCGGCGGCGACTCCAGCTTGACGTCGCCGCCGTGGCCGCCTATGAGACCATGGCAGATCGCCAGGCCAAGCCCCGTGCCGCCGTGGCGGCGGGTCGTCGAGATGTCCACCTGCGAAAAGCGCTCGAAAAGCCGCGGCAAGGCCTCCGCCGGGATGCCCTGTCCGGTGTCGGTGACGGTGAAAACCAACCGGCACGCGTCGGGTGAGCTCTTTTCCGCCTCGGCCGGCTCCACGGCGAGGATGACATGGCCCCGGTCGGTGAACTTGATGGCGTTGCCGGTCAGATTGAGCAGAATCTGCCGCAGCCGGGCGGCATCGCCCACCAGCCGGACGGGCACCGTCGGCGGCAGCATCAGCACCAGCTCCAAATCCTTTTGCAGCGCCCGGGGCATGCCCACCTCGATGACATCGGCCAGCAGCGTCCCGAGATCGAATTCCGCGGGCTCGATACGCACGTGGCCGGCCTCGATCTTGGAGAAATCGAGGATGTCGTCGATGACCGCGAGCAGCGCCTCGGCCGAGGCACGGAGCGTCGTCATGTGCGTGCGCTGTTCCTCGTTGAGCGGCGTGTTCAGCATGAGGTCGGCGGAGCCGATCACGCCGTTGAGCGGCGTGCGGATCTCATGGCTCATGGTGGCGAGAAAATCGCTTTTCGCCCGGCTGGCCGCCACCGCCGTGGCCGATTCCTGCCGCGCCTGCATGGCGCGGGCCCGCTCGACGGCCAGGGCCGCGGCCTGCCCGAGCCGCTCGCTCTCCCGGCGATGCCAGTAACCCAGCCCGCCGGCGATGCCACCGCCGACAAGAACGACCAGTCCGCCGATCCAGCCCGCCTGAAACCACCGGGTCTGCCAGAAACGCGCCTCGACCATGACCGGCAGATCGGCCGCCGTGTGCTCACGGCCCTCCGGGGTCATGGCCTTGAGCCGGAATACATAGCGGCCGGGCTTCAAATCCGGCAGCCGCGCCACGCGCTCCGTGCCCGCCGCCACCCAGCGCGTATCAATGCCGCCCACCTGGTAGGCGAAGGTCACGCGCTCAGACAACCCCAGACTCACCCCGGTGTAGCGGATGTCCACACGCTGTGTGCCCGGCGGCACCCGCACACCTCCGTCGGTGACGGGCAGCACGGCCCCGTCGGCGCGCACACTTTGCACCATGGCACGGGGCACGGCGCCGCGGGGAAGCACCCCCGGCTCCGGTCGGGTAACCGCCAGCCCCTTGATCGTGCTGAACCAAAGCCGGCCGTCCGCCGACCGGAGATTCACGTGCTGAAAACCGCTGCGACAGGTGGCGCTGCGCATGCCGTCCGCCCGGTCGTAATAGTCGCACTGCAGCCTCGCCTCGGTAGCGGCAAATACGCCGTCGAGCGAGCGCCGGGAAAGGCGGTAGATCCCAACGGCCGAGGTCGCCCAGAAATCACCCGCTTCATCTTCCAACAGCGAAAAGAAGCTGCCGTTCGGCGGCAGACTGCTGGTCGGTTAAACCCACCAGCCGTCGTCGGTCTGCCGGGCGAGCAGGCGGTCGCGGCCAACCAGCCACAAAGCGCCGTGGCCGTCGCGGTAAATGTTTTCCAGCCCGGCCAGCAGCATGCCGCCGGCACCGCCGTTGGGCACATGTTCGAAACGGCCGGAGACCAACCGCCAAAGGCCCGATTGCCGGCTGAGGGCCCAGATGACGCCCGCACGGTCCTCCGCGAAGGCATGAAATTGTCCACGACCGCCCGCGGTTTCCTCATACCGCGTCACCACCCCGCCCTGCCGGCTGGCCACGCCATCGGCGGTGCCGATCCAAAGCCGCCCGCCGGAATCGAGCATCAGCCCGTAAACGTGCGGCGAGCCGATCTGTTCGCGCGGGAAGGCCGTCGCCCGCCCGCCCTGCCACCGGATCAAGCCCTCGTCATGCAATCCCAGCCAAAGCGTGCCATCCGGCTCGGCCACCACCGCGTGCACCCAGGAGCGCTGGTCCAACGGCACCTCGGAGCTGGTCAGTGCCGGGCCGAACTGGCGGCCGTCAAACGGCAGGAGGCCGCCGCCGTGCGTCGCCGCCCACATGCGGCCCGGCGCGGGCTCGATGATCGCATTCACGATCGGCTGCACCAGACCGTGGCGCTCGTCGAACACGGAGAAAAGCCGGGGCCGCAGGCGGGCGACACCGCCGCCGTTGGACCCCACCCAGACGTTTTCCTCGTCATCGTGAAACAGACTCAGCGTGGCGTTGTTCTGCAGCCCGTCTTCCATCGCACAGCGCAGCCAGCGCCGCTCATCGGCCAGATAAACCCACACGCCGTAAACATACCCGCCGGTCCAAAGATTTCCCCGGCTGTCCTCCAGCAGGCGCAGCGCCTCATACTGTCCCGTTCCGGGCCGGGCGATTGTTTCCTGCCAGCGGCCCTCATGCCATCGCCGGATCCGGCGATAATCGGCCACCCAAACGCCTCCGGCCCGGGCCGGAACCGCGCCGACGATGGCGTTTTCCTGCGGGTCCGCGATGGTCTCGATCAGGTGCCAGCGATCTCCGGAAAAATAGCCGATTTCATCCTCGCCGTGGCACCACAGGACGCCCTCGGTATCAAAAAAACAGATGCGCTGGGTGTCCCGCCGCGTGCGGGGCAACGCCGGGGTCAGTTCCTCGAAGCGGGCTCCCGCCTGACGAAAGATCCGGTGCGACGACGTGAGATAGACCCGTCCGTCGGGGGCTTGCGCCAGGGAACGCACCATTTCCCCGGGCAATCCCGCCTCCGGTCCGAAATTCTCCCATTTTCCCCGATGCAGCCGGGCCACACCCTTGGTCGAACCAACCCACAGGGCGTCATCGTCAGTCACCAACAGGGAAAGCACATGGCTGTCCTGCAGGACGGGCAAATCGGCCGGAAGGTGGTCGGCAAACCGGTGCCCGTCGAAAGTCGCCAGGCCCGAGAACGAACCCAGCCACAAATGGCCGTCGGCGGTCTGGGCCATGGCCGTGACCGCGATGAAAGGCAGCCCCGCCTCGCTGTCCCATGCCCTGACCATGTAGCGGGTGGTCGCGCTGAGCGGGTCCGCCGGCACCGCCGCCACCGCGGAACATCCGAGCAGAAACGCAAAAAGGCCGGCCAGCCGCCGGCGCTTCGGTCGTGATAATGGTGCCAAACCCACACCCACCGACTAGTGCCGGCAGAAGCAAAAGCAAGGGATGGATACCCCTAATTTCAACCGGGAGCGGCGCCACGGAACCGGGATTGCAGTGCGGCGGTTTCCGCACACGTTTTCCACCGTCCATGTCCACCACCGTCTCCGCTCCGCCGCTGACCTGCATCCTGGCCTTCGACCGCTCCAACCGGCTGGCGGTGCGCAAGCTCGGTTCCAAAGCCGGCCTGCCTTTCACCGGCACCGACCTGGCCATGGCGACGGCCCGGCTGGAAGGTGCCTGCGCAGCGCACACCGAGCCGAAGGAGTTTTTTGCGGCCACGGCCGGCGGCCGCAGCTACCGCGTTCATCTGGTGCAGGTGAGCGGCGCGACCGCCGACCCGGAGATCGAGTTCTGGCCGATCGAGCAGCTGGCCGCGGCGCCGGCCATGCTCGCCCCGTCGCTGGCCGGCCTGCTCCCGGCGCTGGAGCCGCACCTGATCGCCATCCCGTGCCTGCATCTGGGGGAAAACGATTTCGTGAACAAATTCCGCCCCGCCCAGGAGCGCAACACCGCGATCTACGCGCAGGACGAGGCCGCCCGGGCGCTCTACCAGTCGCAGCTCTGCGCCGCCATCAAGGCGCTCGCCCGCCGGCACGAGCGCACGGCCACCGATCCGGTGATGCTGGATTTCGGCGCGGTGCGCTACGTCATCCCGAGCCACTTCGGCTTCTGCCTCGGCGTGAAAAACGCCATCGAGCGCGCCTACGAAACCCTCGCCGAAAACCCCGGCCGCCGCGTGTTCATGCTCTCGGAGCTGATCCACAATCCTTTCGTGAACGAGGACCTCCTCCGCCGCGGGCTCCGTTACCTGCAAACCGACAAAGGCGAGCCCCATCCCGTGGACGGCCGGCCCGGCAGCCCCCTGCTCTGGGACACGCTTACGCCCGATGACATCGTCATCATCCCCGCCTTCGGCGCGACCGACGAGGACAAGGCCCGGCTCGTGCGCAAGGGCATCGCGGTCAGCCAGCACGACGCCACCTGCATGCTCGTGGAAAAAGTCTGGAAAGCCGCCCGCGCCTACGGCCGCGAGGGCTACACGGTGATCATCCACGGCAAGGCCGAGCACGAGGAAACCAAGGCCACCTTCTCCAACACCCGGCGGCACGCCCCCGCGGTCATTGTGCGCGACCTCGAGGAGAGCCGGCTGTTGATGGAACTCTTCACGGGCGGCACGCCCGACGCCCAGGCCACCTTCGAGCGCCGCTTCGCCGGGAAACACACGCCCGGCTTCGATGTCGCGCGGGATTTGCAACGCGTCGCCGTGGTCAACCAAACCACGCTGCTGATGAACGAAACCCGGGCGATCATCGACCTCCTCCGCGAGACCTACGTCCGGCGCTTCGGCGCGGCCGGGGCCGAACGCGTGGGCGGCGGCGGCCGCAACGACACGCTCTGTTACGCCACGCAAGTCAACCAGGACGCCCTCACCCGCGCCTTGGCCGGACCGGTGGACGCCGCCTTTGTGATCGGCGGCAAAAACTCCTCCAACACCTACCAGCTTTACCGGTTGTGCGAGCGCACGCTCGGTGAACGCGCCTACTTCATCCAGTCCGAGGCCAACATCCGTTCGGACCGCGTGGTCGAACACTACGTCTTTCCGTCCCTCCGCGAAGGCAACAGCCGCGGCCGCGTGCAGGAACGGGCCCTGTGGGAAAATCCTTCCCCGCACCCACGCACCGTGCTGATCACCGGCGGTGCCTCGTGCCCCGACGGCATCATCCAGCAGGTGATCACGCGCATCAACGGGCTCATGCCCGCCGACCGGCTGAACTCGATCGAGACCGTGCTCGCCCGGCTGGAGGAAGCGTGAGCACAGCCCGCGCCGGGCTTTAGAACCGGTAGTTCAACCCGGCCCGGAAACCCTGGAGCCGGCTGAGGTCCAGCCGCGTGGAATAGGTGGCCGCGGGATCGCTCATCGACTGGTCGTATTCGCCGTTGCTCTGGTAGAACGCGCCGAAATACAGGGCGGCCCGCTCGGCAAGAAAATATTCCAGGGTGGCGTCCACGTAGTAGCCGGTGAGCAGATCCTCGCCGTATTCCACCACTTCGGAAGTGATCAGGTCGCTGGTCTCCGGTTGAAAAGAATGCTCAACCGTGTAAGAGGTGCCGACATAGGCCAGGGCCGCGCCGGCGCTGAATGACAGGCGCAGGTTGTCCCGGATGTTGTAGGTGAGCGAGGGACCGGCCCGGGCCGCCAGGTAAGCCCCCTTGAGTTTCCAATAGGCCGAGACCGGAACATCGGTGGTGACGGTGGTGGTGCGGGAGTCCGGATTCAGGCCGAGCAGGACCGTCGTGTTGATGACGTTGCCGTTTTCATCCAAGGAAGTGGAGGGCGCCGAATACGGCACGTTGGGGAGCGTCTGCCCGTTGAGGGAATAGCGGTCGGTCACGGTGGTCACCGTCGCCATCAGGGTGTCACGGGTGCTCTCGTTGATGCTGTTGAGGCTGAGGCCGGCAAAAATCGTCCACTCGGCCCGGCGTCCGATCTTGCCCATGTCGCGGGCGACGATCAGCTCGGCACCATAGCTGTTGCCGCTCCCCAGATTGCGGGTCTCGTTGTCGGTCACCGCGGCGCTGTAGGCGTTGAAGGCCACCAGCCCGGCGTCGGCGTCATGCTGCTTTTCATCGACAAAAAGCCAGTTGTTGGTGCGGCCGTCCACAATGGGATTCCCGTCATCGTCCACGCGGGTGTTTTGCGCAACGTAGCCGTCGTGGTAACTGCGGCGGACGTCCACCGCATCGAGCGCGCCGAAAGCCTGGGTGGACTGAACCAAGCCCGTGACGCCGCCGGCCCCGCTGAACGAGGCCTTTTGGCCCGCGAGCGCCCGGAAGCCGATGCTGATCTTCATCTTCGGATCGAGGAGATATTCATCCAGATCAAACACCGGGATTTCGTCCTGCTGGGCGCGAAGCGCGGAAGCGGCCAGCAGAAGCGAAAGAAGACAACCAAGGAGTAATTTCATGCGCAGAAAGGGAGAGGTGAAGCCGGTTTTGACGCCGGAAACCGGCAAATGTTTCGTGCAGAATCGGCGCAGCGCGCCGCGGGAGTCAATGGGAGATTGCGGCCGGCCCGATGGCGTCACTCATTGAACTCGTCGAATTTCTTGGCCGCGGCCTTCTCGGCTTCGAGGGCGGCGGCGGCCGTGGGATCGAGTTTGGCCTCAAGCTCGCGCAGCCGCAGGGCTTTCGCGCGCAACTCCTCCTCCTTTTGTTCCAGCTGGATTTCCTTCTCCTGCTGGGCCTGCACCTTCTCGAAAAGCTTGGTCTCGCTGTCCTCGAGGAACGCCTCGCGCTCCCGCAGGGACTGCTTGGCCTCCTTGAGGGAGTCCTCCTGCCGCTCCAGCTCGGCCTTCAGCTGGGCCAGGGCATCCTTTTCCTCCTGGCTGACGCCGACCTGCTGGGCGGGCTGCTTGCGGGCGAGTTCGACCAGTTTTTCGCGCGCCACGATGAGCGCTTCCATCTCGGCCAGATCGCGTTCCCGTTCGGCCAGGCGGACCTCCATCTCGTTGACGGCGCGTTCGCGCTCGGTGAGCAGGGTCTCAAGCTGCCGCAGGGAGCGCTCCAGCTCGGTCACCCGGTCGCCGCTGATGGTCTTGGTCTCCCCCCAGGGAGTGCGCGTAGTGGAGACAAAGGTGTTGATCGACTGCCGGGTGGCGGCCGCCGCCTCGGAAATCTGGAAAGGCGGCCGGCTGAGCGATTGCCGGCGTCGCAACGACAGGGTGGGCGTTGGAGCGGTTTTGACCGGAAACTTGATCGGCGGGTTGGGAGGACCGGCCATGATGATTACTTCTTGAACCAGCCGAACAGCGAGCCGATCCCGGATTTCCGCCCGGCCTCCGCCGCGCTCTTGACGTAGGGCTTGAGCAATTCAACGACCGCTTTCTCCGCCGCGGGGTCATGCAGCACCACGAGCAGACGCGAGAGCGGCGTGCCGGCCTTGGTCTCCGCCTCAAGCGCGGCCAGATCGTCCTTGAACCAGGAGGTGGCGGTGGCGGCCTTGGCCGCGGCGTCGGGCTTGCGGGAAGCCTGGGCGAGGCACTCGATCAGGTGCAGCCCCTTGGTGCCGGGACGGAAGGGCAGAAACTCGGCCAAAGTCTGCTCGTCGATGTGCGAGAGCGCGTTGAGCAGCCGGCGAAAATCGCCGCCGACGATCACGTTCTGCGACATGTTTTGCGCAAAGATGGCAAACTCCCCGAGCGTGGTGAGCTTTTCCATTTTGCAGAACTCCAGCGTGTCGGGTCCGAGCGCGGTGAGCGCAATCGGGAAATCCTCGGCTATGCCCAGACGCGTCATGTTCTTCAGCATCTGGTTGTCCTTCTGCGCCGCGACCTGGGTCTGCTCGACCATGTCGCCGAAGGGCGCATCGAAGGCCAGGGTTTCCTTCAGGATGGAGTAGAGCAGGTCGGCCTTGCCGGCGATGCCCTTCAACGCGAGCATCTCGAGCATTTCAGCGTGGGTGAGTTCCACGTATTTGGCCGCGGTCTCGTCCTTCGCCTTGATCGGCCAGTCGGGACCGTCGAGGTTCTGCGCGAGGCTGCTGAGCGAGGTGTTCACCATGATCGAGGCGGAGAACGCCGCCCGCAGTTCGTCCCACTCCTTGGGAGTGAATTTGGTCGTGGTATCGGACATAGGCTTTGGGTGGAGAGTCGCCGCCGCGGATGCCGTGTCAACCCTGACGGATGATTTCCGAGGCCAGGCGCCGGTAATCGTTGATCACGCTGTCCTGGCTGGCCTCGGCCGCCTCCTGCGAGACGAGAATGACCGGCAAGCCGAGCGCGACGGCCCGGCGCACGATCATCGCATCGCGGATCTGGGTTTCGAAAATCTTGGCCGTGGGCGCAACGCGCTTGGCCGCGCGAAATTGGTTCATCCGCAGTTGCATCCGCATCTTCGGGACCTCGATGTCGGCCCCCGTCTTGATGGAGTTGAAAATAATGCCCTGCACCTGGGCCGGCACGCCCATCGAGGCCTTGCGGAAGCTGGCCGTGAGCTGGTGGAACTTGCCCAGCTTCTCCACGAGCAGTGTGAAGCCGATGAGGCTGAGCGCATCGGGATTCGCGGGCACGTAGATTTCGTTGGAGGAAAACACGCCGCACTGCGAGGCCCGCAGGATGTTGGGCGGGCAGTCAAAGAGGATGAAGTCGTAGTTGGCCTCGATCTCGGCCAGCTGCTCGTAAAACACGAGGTAGGGCGGCCGTTTCGGGTCGCCGGTATACTCGTTCTCCAAGTCGACGAGGTTGAAGGTCGTGGGCACGAGGTCGAGCCCGGGCAGCAACTTCTCGCCGTCCTTGCCCTCGAGCACGTCCTTGATGACGATGTCCTTCACCTTCGCCTTGCCCGGATCGAAAATGGAGTAAACGGCGCCCTCCCCGCTGGCGTTGATCTTGTTCCACCGGTCGAGCTTGAGCAGCCAGATGCTGGCGTTGGACTGGGTGTCAAAATCGCACAACAGCACGCGCTTGCCCAATTTGGCCAGGGCCGCCGCGGTATTGACGATGAGCGAGGTTTTGCCGACGCCGCCCTTGTAATTGATGAAACTGATTTTGCGCGCCATTAGCGTAGGTAGGTGAGGTTTCGTGATTTCCGGGAAATGGATGATGCCTTCTCTTTCACCCGCCGCGAGTTAAAAAATCGGCCGGCAGGGCTTTTTCACAGATGATTCGCAGGCGGTGAACGTTGGCAAACCGAAGCACAGCCGGAGCAATTTATCAATCCGCCACCGCACCCGGAAACAGCGGCCGCGAATGCAGGTTGCCTGAGCGCCTTCCTGCCCGCCAAGCTGGGGCGATGTCACGTCTGATTCCGATCGCGCTTTTGGCAACCCTGGTCCAAGCCGCCCCGCTGCCGCCCGATTTTGCCGCGGCCTGCGCAAACTTTCGCGCCGAAAATCCCCGCGGATGGTCCTTTACACAGACCACTACCGCCGAAGGCCGCACGCTGGTGGAACGGTGCGACGCCGCGCGGCCGGAGTTCAGCCGATGGAGTCTCGTGGCGCAGGATGGGCGGCCCCCGAGGCCGCAGGAAACCGCCAATTACAACGAGATGCGCTCCCGCCGTTCCCGGGGCGGCACCGCCCCGCACATCGCCTCACAGCTCGACCTGGCCTCGGCCGAACTTGTGAACCGCAGCTCCACCGAATCGGTTTACCGGTTCAAACTCCTCCGGGAGTCCAGCGGCGACCGCACGGCCGGGCATCTCCGCGCCACCCTGACGTTTCATCACCCGACCGGAACCATCCGGCGGTTTGAGCTGAGCAACCAGGAGCCCTTCTCCCCGGTCCTCGGCGTGCGCATCCGGGAGATGCACACCTCCATCCACTATCATCTGCCGGAAGACGGGCGGCCCGCCCTGCTCGAGAAAATCCTGACCCGCACCCGCGGGCGGGCCTACTTCAAGTCGCTTGATGCCGACATGGAGGTGACCTTCACCGATTATGCGCCCGCGCGGGGTCCGAGCCGGGCCGGCGCGGACCCTCCCCGGAAAGCCGATTGACACTGCCGCCGGTTTGGGACGAAAACCCTATAACCTCATCGCTTTCGTGAAGAGTCTCCCCTTTCGCTGGAAACTAACCCTGCTGATCACCCTGATCAGCGGTTTCAACCTGACGCTGGCCTTCATCGGGCTCTACCTCCACGATGCCTATGCCTTTCGCGCCGAGGTCGAAAGCCGGCTCGACAGCACGCGCAAGCAGATGGTGGACCGGCTCGCCCCCATTCTGCTCCAAAACCCTGATTCATCGGAGCTTCCTCTCGGCATCCTCGCGACCGAGCCGCAAATCATGGCGGCGGCCGTTTATTCGCCCAACAACATTCTGCTCGCCGGCTACACCAAGGCCGGGACCGACGAGGTCATCCCCTCGCCCAGCCGGATCCGGCAGCTCTTTTTTGACGACGGTTCCATCGTGTTGACCCCGATCCGGGCTGGGGACTCCACCCTAGGCACGCTCTATTTGAAGGCCCAGCTGACCCAGGCCGACCAAGAGCGCGTCGGCAACCTGCTCCGTGGCTCCGGCGTGGTGTTTCTGATTTCGGCGCTGATTGCCTTTATCGTCGCCCACTGGTTGCAGCGGGGCATCTCCGACCCGATCACCAAACTGGCCGGCGCCGCCCATCGCATCTCGGAAAGCGCCGACTACTCCGTGCGCGTGAAGCTCGAGGCTTCCGGCGAAATCGGCGAGCTGATCACGTCGTTCAACGCGATGCTCGACACCGTGGAGCAGCGCACGCTCGAAACCGAGCAGGCCCGCGCCGCGGCCGAGGCAGCGCGCGAGCGCGTGCATCAGGCCAACCTGGAGCTTGAGGAGGCCAACCACTCCCTGGAAACCCGCGTCGCCCAGCGCACGCAGGAACTGGCGCAGGCCGTGAAGTCCGCCGAGGAGGCCAACCAGGCGAAGAGCGCCTTCCTCGCCAAGATGAGCCACGAGCTGCGCACCCCGCTCAACGCCATCATCGGCTACAGCGAAATCCTCCTCGAGGATGCGCAGGACGAAGGCAATGCCGCGACCGAAAAGGACCTCGACAAGATCCTCACCGCCGCCCGCTACCTCCTCGGCCTCATCAACGACGTGCTCGACATCTCCAAGATCGAAGCCGGCAAGATGGAGCTCTACATCGAAACCTTCGAGGTCGCGAAGCTCATCCAGGAAGTTTCCAGCCTGGCCCAGCCGCTCATCGCCAAAAAAGGCAACACGCTCTACATCGAATGCGCGCCGGATGTCGGCGACATGCAGGCCGACTCCACCAAGGTCCGGCAGATGCTCTTCAACCTGCTCAGCAACGCCAGCAAGTTCACCGAGAAAGGCGGTGTCACGCTCGCGGTTTCCCGCGACACCGACGGCGAACACATCCTGATGAAGGTCTCCGACACCGGCATCGGCATGACCCCCGAGCAGATGAGCCGGCTGTTCAAGACCTTCAGCCAGGCGGACGCCTCCACCACCAGCAAGTTCGGCGGCACGGGCCTCGGCCTCGCCATCTCCCGGCAGTTCGCCCGCATGATGGGCGGCGACATCACCGTGGAAAGCACGCCGAACGTGGGCACCACCTTCACCATCCGCATGCCCCTCCAGGTGCAGGACATCAAGCACCGTCTGGTCGAGGTCGACCCCGCCACGGTCCCGATGAACACGGTGCCGCCCTTCCCCGTCAACCTGCCCGGCCCGCCCACCGACGACGCCCCCTACGATGTCCTGCTCGTTGAGGACGACCCGCCGACCCGCGACATGATGGCCCGCATCCTCGAACGGCAGGGCTGGCGCGTCCGCACCGCCGCCAACGGCCAGCATGCCATCACCATTCTCGAGCAAAAGGTGCCCGCCGCCGTCGTCCTCGACCTGAAAATGCCCATCATGAACGGATTTCAGTTTATCCAACGGGTGCAGGAGCACGCCGTCTGGAACGCCGTGCCGATCTTTGTTTTCACCTCGATGGACATCACCCAGGATATCCGCACCGCGCTCAACGGCCGGGCCGCCGGCATTTTCCAGAAGGGCAATTATTCCCGTGAAGAACTCATCCAGCGCGTCCAGGAAGCCGTGCAGGCCCACTTGACGAGGCAGAAAATCCCCCAAACCTGAGCAACCGCCATCCCACCATGCCGAAAATTCTCCTGGTCGAAGACAACGAAATGAACCGCGACATGCTCACGCGCCGGCTCGAACGCCGCGGCTACACCGTCGTGGCGGCCGTGGACGGCGCCGCCGGCGTCGCCCAGGCCAAGTCGGAAAAGCCGGACCTCATCCTGATGGACATGAGCCTGCCCGTGATCGACGGCTGGGAGGCCACGCGCCAGATCCGGGCCGACGCCGAAATTGCCGGCACGCCGATCATCGCCCTCACCGCCCACGCCATGTCCAGCGACCGGGAAAAATCGCTCAATGCCGGTTGCGATGATTTTGACACCAAGCCGGTCGAGCTGCCCCGCCTGCTCGGCAAGATTGAGGAACTCCTGAAGCGCGGCCCCGCCGCGCCGCCGGCACCCCCGGCCTGATGAGCTCCGGCGCAGAATCCCGTCCGCCCGCTTCCGGCAGCCAGCCTTCCCTGCTATCCTATGTCCGCGCCGTCCAGGCCCGGGACATGGAAGCGCTGAACAAGCTGCGGCACAACCTGCGCACGCCGCTCAACCAGATCATCGGCTACTGCGAGATGCTGCTCGAATCCGCCGAGGAAGACGGCAATTCGGCCATCGTCCGCGACCTGAAACGCATCCACACCTCCGGCGGCCAGTTGCTCGCCCTGATCAACGATGCCCTCGCCCCCTGGAAGATCGAGACCGGCAAACTCGACGTGGAAGCCATGCGCCGCGAGATGCGCACGCCGCTCAACGCCATCATCGGCTACGCCGAACTGTGCCTCGACGAAGCCACGCCCGGGAGCTCGCTCGGCGCGGATTTGGAACGCATCCACCGGGCCGGCCTGAACCTTTACCACTTCATCGAGGACGATTCCCTGCCCGGCCAGATGCCCGGCCAGGGAGCGCCGGGTGAAAGCGCCATCGCCGCCAAGGCCACCCTTGGCACTACGTCCGGCCTCGCCACCGGCCTCAGTCCCGTCCATGCCGCCGCCGATCTCATCGCCCCCGGCGAGCCGCGCGCGCGTTCGCGCCTGCTCGTGGTGGACGACGACGTCGTCAACCGCGAGATGCTCGGACGCCGCCTACAAAAGCTCGGGTATGAAGTCACCGAGGTCGGCGACGGCCGCTCCGCGCTGAAAATGCTCAACGAGGGCAACTACGACCTCGTGCTGCTCGACATCATCATGCCCGAGCTCGACGGCTTCCGCGTTCTGGAGTTCATCAAAACCGACCAGCGTCTGCGGCACCTGCCGGTCATCATGCTCACGGCGCTGGACGACGTCGAAAGCACCGTGCGCTGCATCGAGGCCGGCGCCGAGGATTTCGTCCCGAAGCCCTTCAACCCGATCGTCCTGCGCGCGCGCATCACCGCCTCGCTGGAAAAGAAACAGCTGCGCGACCAGGAACAGGCGTTCCTCGCCCAGCTGCAGAGCGAGCGGGCCAAGTCCGAGCGCCTCCTGCTCAACGTCCTCCCCCGGGCCGTGGCCGACCGGCTGAAGGCCGGCGAGCGCACGATTGTGGACAGCTTTCTTGAGTGCACGGTGCTCTTTGCCGACATCGTCGGCTTCACCAGCATCGCCGCCCGCAGCTCGCCGAGCCGGATGGTCCAGCTGCTCAACGACCTGTTCTCCAGCTTCGACCGGGTCGCCGAACAGCTGGCACTCGAGAAGATCAAGACCATCGGCGACGCCTACATGCTCGTCAGCGGCGTGCCGGTGGTGCGCCCCGACCATGCCGAGGTCTGCATCGAGGCGGCCTTCGAATTTCTCGAGGCCCTGCGGGTTTTCAACCGGCGGCACCATCTCGACTGGCAGATCCGGCTCGGCCTGCACTGCGGTCCCGTGGTCGCGGGCATCATCGGCACCCGCAAGTTTGCCTACGATCTGTGGGGCGACACCGTCAACATCGCCGCCCGCATGGAGTCGCACGGCCAGCCGGGAAAGATCCAGATCAGCGGCCGGCTCAAACGCGAGCTCGAGGGCCGGTTCGACTTCGAGCCCGTCGGCCGCGTGAACATCAAGAACGTCGGCCTCATGGAAACCTTCCTCGTCCACCGGAAAGCGGCCTCCACTTCCCCGGCCTGAAGCCGCGGCTCAGGCCTCCGCCGACCACTTGAAGATCAGGGTCGAAAGCGGCGGCAGCGTCAGGCGGATCGAATGCTCCCGGCCGTGCATCGGCACGGTCTCCGCCACCACGCCGCCGGCGTTGCCGGTGCCGGTGCCGCCGTAGAACCCGCTGCTGGTGTTGATCACCTCGGTCCACCGGCCGGCCCGGGGCACGCCGATGCGGTAGTCATGCCGCGTGACGGCCGAGAAGTGGCCGACCACGGCAAACAGCGTCCGGCCGGCCGCATCGCGGCGCAGGTAGGCGATCACGTTGGCGGCGGCATCGTCGGCGTTGATCCATTCGAAGCCCTGCGGATTGAAGTCGTTCTCCCCCAGCACGGGTTCGCCGGTGTAGAGGCGGTTCAGGTCGCGCACGAGGAGCCGCACGCCCTCGTGGTCCGGATACTGGCAGAGGTGCCAGTCGAGGCTCGCAGCATGGTTCCATTCGTGTGACTGGGCGAATTCGCCGCCCATGAACAGGAGTTTTTTGCCGGGCCACGCCCACATGTGGGCGTAAAGCGCGCGCAGATTCGCGGCTTTTTCGGGGATGTGCCACGCGCCCATCTTGAAAAGCATCGAGGCCTTCCCGTGCACGACCTCGTCGTGCGAGAACACCGTGACGAAGTTCTCCGCATGCTGGTAAAGCATGCCGAAGGTCAGGTCGTGCTGGTGCCACTGGCGGTAAACGGGCTCGCGGGAGAAATAGCGCAGGGTGTCGTGCATCCAGCCCATGTTCCATTTGTAGTCGAAGCCCAGCCCGCCCTCGGCCACCGGCCGGCTGACGCCGGGAAACGACGTCGACTCCTCCGCGATCGTGACCGCACCCGGGTGGTAGCGGCGCACGAGTTCGTTGGTCTGCCGCAGAAAATCGATCGCCTCCAGGTTCTCCCGGCCGCCGTGGCGGTTGGGTATCCATTCCCCTTCCTTGCGGGAATAATCGAGATACAGCATGGAGGCGACGGCGTCCACCCGCAGGCCGTCGATATGGTAGCGGTCGAGCCAGGCCAGCGCGTTGGCCTGCAGGAAACAGCGCACCTCGTTGCGCCCGTAGTTGAAGATGAGCGTGCCCCAGTCCATGTGCGCCCCTTTGCGCGGGTCCGCATGTTCGTAGAGGTGGGTGCCGTCAAACAGCGCCAGCGCGAAGCTGTCGCGCGGGAAGTGGGCGGGCACCCAGTCGAGGATCACGCCGATCCCGCGCTGATGGAGATGGTCCACAAACCAGGCGAAGTCCTCCGGTGGTCCGAAGCGCCGGGTGGGCGCGTAGAATCCCGTGACCTGGTAGCCCCAGGAACCGTCGAAGGGATGCTCCGCCACGGGCATGATCTCGATGTGCGTGAAACCCATTTCCGTCGCATGGTCGGCCAGCGCCGGGGCCAGCTCCCGGTAGGTCAGCGGGCGGCCGCCGTCCTCGGGCTTGCGGCGCCAGGAACCGAGGTGCACCTCGTAAATTGACATCGGCCGGTCGGTCCGGCCCGCCTGCTCCGCCCGCCGGCGCATCCACGCATCATCCTGCCAACGGTGCTTGCGGGCATCGCACACGATGGAAGCGTTGTTCGGCGGACCCTCGAAGTGGGTGCCGTAGGGATCCGTCTTCGCATGCACCACGCCCTGCCGGTCCCGGATGAAAAATTTGTAGAGTTCCCCTTCACCCAGCCCGGGCACGAAAAGCTCCCAGACGCCCGACGCACCCAGCGAGCGCATCGGATGATAACGCCCGTCCCAGTGGTTGAAGTTGCCGACCAGCGAAACCTGGGTGGCGTTCGGCGCCCAGACCGCGAAGGCCACGCCGGCCGTGCCGTCCACCGTCCGCAGCTGCGCTCCCAGTTTCTCGTAGATGCGGTGCTCGTTGCCCTCGTTGAAGAGGTAAAGGTCCTGCGCTCCCAGCGTCGGCAGGAAGGCATACGGATCGGCAAACTGCCGCATCTCGCCGCCGGCCGTGTGGATCCGCAGCTGGTAGCGGAAAACCTCGCGCCGGCGCGGAATGAACGCCTCGAACAGCCCGGCCGGGTCCAGCCGGGTCATCGCCCAGGCTTCCCGCCGGCCCGCAGCCACCACGGCGCAACGCACCGCCTCCCGCACAAGGGCCCGCACGACCAGCCCGTGCTGTCCCTTTTTCACGCAGGGGTGCATGCCCAGCACCGCATGGGGCGCGGCGTGCCGCGCGTGCAACAGGGCGTCGATCTCTGGTGCGGTTATGACCAAGTTGCAAGGCACCGTGGGCATCCACCCGGGCGGGGTCTAGCCCGTATTTTTCAATCCGCCGGAAATGCCGCTGATCGTCAGTTCGACCACCGCCCGGGTGGCGGCGGTCTCCGCCTCGTTCAGCTTGCCCTGCCGGAGCCGGCGCAGCATCTCGACCTGGAGGTAGTTCAGCGGATCAATGTAAGGGTTGCGCAGCTCCACCGATTTCAGCAGCACGGGCTCCTTGGCGAGCAACCGGCGTGCACCCGTGACGGCAAGGATGGCCCGCTCGGTGCGCGTGAATTCCGCCGTCAGCACGCCGAGGATCCGGCGCCGGATCTTCGCGTCGGTCACCAGTCCCGCATACAGCGTGGCAATGCCCATGTCGGCCTTGCGCATCGTGAGCTGCGCGTTGTCGATCAGGGTCTGGAAGAACGGCCATTCCCGGTGCATCTCGCGCAAGCGCCGGCGGCCGGCGGCACCCTGGCGCAGAACGGCCTCCAGCCCGCTGCCCAAGCCGAACCAGCCCGGGAAATTAAACCGGCTCTGCATCCAGGAAAACACCCACGGGATCGCGCGGAGATCCTCCACCCGGGTCGTCGCCTTCCGGTAGGTCGGCCGCGAACCCAGCTTGAGGTTGCCGATTTCGTCGATCGGTGTCGCCTGCCGCCAAAATTCCAAAAATTCGGGATCGTGGTGCACCAGCGCGGCATAGGCCTCGTAACCCGCCGCCGCCATCGTGTCCATCGCCTCGACCCACGCCGCAGGCGGCTTCACGGGTGTCTCCGCTGCGTGGATACCAAGCATCACGCCGTAGGCCATCTGCTCCAGGATGCGGTGGGCGAGGTCGGGATCGTGGTAGCGCGTGGACAGCACCTCGCCCTGTTCGGTCACGCGGATGCCGCCGTCGCGCAGGCCCACCGGCGGCGCGAGAATTGCCGTGGCCGCGGGCCCGCCGCCACCGGCGATGGTGGCGCCCCGGCCGTGGAAAAGGGTCACGGCCACCCCCTGCTCCCGGCACACCCGCACGATTTCATCCTGTGCACGGTAAAGCGCCCAGTTGGCCGTGAGGTAGCCGCAGTCCTTGTTGCTGTCGGAGTAGCCCAGCATGATGTGCTGGTGCGCCGGTTTCCGCTGCGGCAGCGCAAAATAGCTCCGCAGGATCTCGGGCGCGCGCCGCAGGTCGTCCAGCGTTTCAAACAGCGGCGCCACCGGCAGGCTCGCCCCGGTGGCCGCCATGAGGACTTCCACCTCCAGGAGGTCGGAAACCTCCGCCGTCATGCTGATCACGTAGATGCCCAGGGCCTCGGCCCCAAAGCTCGTCGTCGCGTGGCGCACCAGGAGCAGCGGCTCGAGCACCGCGCGCGCGGTCGGCGACAGCCGTGCGATCGCTTCGGCCGTCACCGGTCGGGCCGTCCGCGCGGCTTCGGTCAGCAGCGCGATTTTTTCTTGTTCGGGGAGTTTCGCATAGTCGCGGTGTTCCAGCAATTCCCCGACCGCCTCCTCGTGCAGGCCGGAATGCTGGCGCAGGTCCAGCCGGGCCGTGTGCAGGCCAAACGCGGCAATTTGTTGCCGGGCCGTCCGCAGTTCTCCGCGCACCAGCATCTCGCCGCGACCGGCCGCCAGACTGTCGCGGATGGTATCGAAGGTTTCCGCCACGGTTTGTGCGCTGAAGACCGGACCGCCCGCGGCGTCGCCCGGGAGAAACCGGGCCTGCCGCGTCTCCTCCACCGCCTGCCGCAGGCGTTCGCGCAGCACCCCCAGCAGCAGCCGGTAAGGCTCATGCGGATAGCGCCGCTGCAATTCCTCGAGATGCTGCGTCAGGTGCAGCTGCTCGCGCAAGCCGCGGACCAGCGCCGGCACGACGGTGTCGCGGCGGTCGCTGACGGTCAACGAGCGCGCGAGATCCCGGGCGGCCAGCCGCATCTTCTCGATCGCAAGCCGGCGGTGCAGCCGCAGCACCTCGGCCGTGACCTCGGCCGTCACGTTGGGATTGCCGTCACGGTCTCCGCCCATCCATGAGCCGAAGGTGAGCCAGCGCGCCGGAGCCCGCAGGCCCGGGTAGTGCCGGGCCAAGGACGCTTCCAGATCGCCCTGCAGCCGCGGCAAAGTCGCATAAAGCACGGTGTCGTGATACCACAGGCCCGTGCGCGCCTCGTCGGTCACTTCCGGCCGCGCCACCCGGCTCCGGTCGGTCAGCCACAGCGACACGATCTCCCGCTCCACCGTCTCGGGATCGAGCAACGCGGGATCCGCCACCATGTCGGGCTGGCTGCGCTGGCGGAGTATCTCCGCCAGCCGCTGCAGCTTCGTGAGCAGCGTCCGGCGCTTCGACTCGGTGGGATGCGCGGTGAACACGAGCTCGATGCGCATGCGGTCCAGCAGCGCCTGCATCTGCGCCGGTTTTACGCCGGCGGCCTTCAGCTGCCGCACCGCGGCCTCGATCGATTCCCGCCGGGCCGCGGTCTGGTCCGAATCCTGGCGTCGCCGGCGCAAAAGCATGATCCGGAAGTTTTCCTCCGCGAGGTTCACCAGCTCGAAATAGAGCGTGAAGGCCATGGCCTGCGTCTGCGCCTCGGCCGGCCCCAGCCGCCGCACCTGCGCCGCGAGCTTTCCCGCCGCGCCGGCATCGCCGGCCCGGCTGGCCTTCGCCAGGCCGCGCAGCCGCTCCACCGTGGCAAAGGCCGCCTCGCCTTCGAGTCGCGCGATCACGCGGCCCAGCGACGAGCCCAGTTCACGGACCGCCCGGCGCAGTTGCGCCAGTTCGTTGAGGGCGGAGGCATGTTGCCGGCGGATGTTATTTGCCATGGGACCGATCTTACCTTGCGGAGTGCGGCGGCCGCCTGAAAGCGAAAAGTATGCCAGCCCAGCCGCTTGGGGGCTTGCCTGCGCATAGCGGGCGGACTTTGCTCCGCGCTGCTTGACCCGCCTTTGCTTCATCCTGCTGCTCGCCCTCACGCCGTTCCTGTGCGCCGCCCAGCCCGCCGGCCCTTCGGATCTGTCCGCCCGCACCACCAGCTATGACGAGCGCACCGGCGACGTGATCATGGCGGGCGACGCCCGGTTCACCGACGGCACGGTGCTCATCGAGGCCGACGAGATCCGTTACCGGGCCGGGAGCGATCTCATCGTCGCCCGCGGTGCCGTGCGCTTCACCCGCGGCGGCCAGCGCGTGCTGGCGGACCGGGTAACCTACCGGCGGAGCGACCGCTCCTTCAGCCTTACGTTTCCCCGACTCGGCAGCCATCCCTACTATGTTTCCGGCCGGGCCGCGGAAGGAACCCCGGAGAAAGTCGTCGTCACCGACGCCGTCGCCACGATCCGCGAACCGGGTCCCTACCAGCCTACGGTCAAGGCGGCCGAAATCGCCTACCAGGCCGACGGCCGCATCAGCGCGCGCGACGCGCGGCTGGGCGTGGGCCGGTTCCAGCCCGTCACGGTGCCGCGTTTTTCCCACCGGCTGAACCTGCCCTTCATCTCCTATTTCTCCCTTTCCGCCGGCTACCGGTCTTCGCTGGGCCTCTTCGGCGAGGCGGGGGCGCATCTGCCGTTCGGACCGGACACCCGGCTGGGAGGCAACCTCGGCCTGTATTCCAAGCGCGGCCTCATGTTCGGACCCTCCGCCCATTACGAACTCACTCCCGGCGGCCGCGCCATGCACGGTGATTTGAAGACCGGCTTCATCAGCGACGCGGGCGACCGCCTGACCGATGTGCTCGGCCGTCCCGTGCCCCGCGAACGCGGCTATGTCCAGTGGTGGCACGCCCAGGAGCTCGGCGATCAGCTCCGGCTCACCGCCAAGCTCAACTACTGGAGGGATTCGGAAATCCTGCGCGACTTCCGTCCCCAGGAATTTTTTGCGGTGCAGGAGCCCGACAGCTACCTCGAGGCCCTGCACACCGGCTCCAACTCCTTCAGCTCCCTGTTCCTCCGCGTGCAGCCGAACCGCTACCACCGCGTGCAGGAACGGCTGCCCGAGCTGAGCTTCGAGCTGCTGCCCCGGCCCTTGGGCCACGGCTTCCATCAGCGTTTCCGCGGCAGTTTTTCCGCCCTGCACGAAGGCACGCCCGGCGGCGGTCCCACCCTGCGCAGCGACCGCTTCGACGCCCACTATTCACTCCGCGGCGGCTTCGCCCCCCGGCCGTGGCTCGGACTCTCGCCCGTGATCGGCGGCCGCTTGACCCATTACGCCCGGGCCACCGGCGGCCGCGACGACTACACCCGCACACTGGGCGAAATCGGCCTGGATGGCGAACTTCGCGCCAGCGCCGTTTTCGACTACCGCAACGCCGTGTGGAAGATTGACGGTCTCCGG
>JAHCLN010000041.1 GCA_026125215.1 Opitutaceae bacterium | reverse complement strand
ACACCGCTCGCGTGGCACGCCCATCACCTGCCCGTCTGGTTCCACCGCCTGAGCTGCGCCATCATGTTTGGCATTGAACTGCTGTTGCCGTTCTTCTTCTGGTCGCCTTGGCGAATCCTGCGGCACATCGCGGCATTCGCCACCATCGGGCTGATGGTGCTGATCGCTCTCACGGGCAATTACACCTTTTTCAACCTCCTGACCGTCGCGCTCTGCCTGCCTCTCTTGGATGACGCCTGCTGGCGGCGGTTCAAACTGCCGTTGCCCGCCGCGGACGATTTCGCCCCGCGGTATCTGACCCGCTGGGTGCTGTGGCCGGCCGCCGCAGGTATCACGCTGTTCACCGCCGTCCAGGCCATTCCCTCGGTCAAGCGCGACTGGCAACCGCCGGCCGCCTTCTGGAAAGTGGCCGAAACCGTGCACCCCTTTCGCAGCCTCAACAACTACGGCCTGTTCATGGTGATGACCACGACCCGGCCGGAAATCGTGATCGAGGGCAGCATGGACCGGCGTTACTGGCAGGCCTATGAATTTCGCCACAAGCCGGGCGATCCGGCCCGCCGGCCGACCTGGGCGGCCCCGCACCAGCCCCGGCTCGACTGGCAGATGTGGTTTGCCGCGCTCGGGCGGCCGGAGCAAAATCCCTGGATGTCCGCCCTGTGCGAAGACCTGCTCACAAACAACCCCGCGGTCACCGGTCTGCTGGCGCACAATCCGTTTCCGGATGCTCCGCCCCGTTACCTCCGGGCCGTGCGCTATGAATACCGTTTCACCACCCGGGAAGAACGCCGCGCAACCGGAAATACCTGGGAACGCATGCCGCTGGATTATTACATCGCCCCGGTTGCACTCCGCTGAGCCATGCCCTCCTCCCACCGGGATAAGTTTATCGCCCAACTGGCCGCAGCCGTGAGCGCCGGCACGTTCGCCAAGCTCACGCTCGGGAAATACCGCGGCGCCGATCCCACGGTGCACAACCTGCACGTGCGGCCCGTAACCCTGAAATCCGGCCCGCACCTCGCGTTGGTCTGGCGACACGCCACGCAGGACATCACGAAAAACCTGCCGCCGGACGAAGCCATCGCCCTGCTGTCGGGCCTCATCGGCGCTGATTTTCTGCACGCCCACCTTTTCGCCGGCAATACGGTCACGCAGTTTGAATCCGATCCCGGCGGCCGGAGCCGGCTGAAAACCACCGCCGCCACAGCGGTCGCGGCAAACACCGGCCACGACCGCGAAAAACAGCATCTGATCCCGGCCGACTCCCGCTGGCTGCGGGATTTGGGTGTCACCAACCCGCACGGACAGGTCCGCGAAGGCATGGCCGACAAATACCGGCAGATCCAGAAATTCGCCGAGGTCTTCCAGCATCTCACGGCCGAGGCCGGACTCACCGCGGGCCAACCCCTGCGCATCGCCGACATGGGCAGCGGCAAGGGCTACCTGACCTTCGCGCTCGCCGGCCTCCTGGGCGGACGTGCCGTCATCCGCGGCATCGAGTCCCGGCCGGCATTGGTCGAGACCTGCAACCGTATCGCCCGGGAAAACGAGTTCACCCATCTGAGCTTCACCGCCGGGCAAATCGGCGCCCTGCCCGCACCGGGGACGACGGACGAGCTCGACGTGCTTATCGCCCTGCATGCCTGCGACACCGCCACCGACGATGCCCTGGCTTACGGACTGAAGGCCGGCGCCCGGCTGCTCATTGTGTCGCCCTGCTGCCAGAAAGAGCTGCGCCCGCAGCTCACCGCCCCGCCGGTGCTCGCGCCCGCCCTGCGGCATGGGATCTTTCAGGAGCGACAGGCGGAGTTCGTGACCGATGCCCTGCGCGCGCTCCTGCTGGAATGGGCCGGTTACCGCACGAAGGTGTTTGAGTTCATCTCCACCGAGCACACCGCCAAAAATCTCATGATCTCCGCCATCGAGGCCCACGCGCCCGGAGATCCAGGCCGGCGCGACCGGCTCCGCGAATTCGCCGCCTTCTACGGCATCCGCACCCAGCGCCTGGCCACGCTGCTGCAGCTCCCCTTGACCGTATGAACTGGACCGAACTCGACTGGACGGCACTGGACCGCCTGCGCGACGGGTTTCTGCACGGGGCCGCCGCCGACGGACCTTACTGGAAATCCGACGCCGCCCTCGCCAGCTACGACCTGACCTACGGCGAGCGCATCGGCTGGAAATGGGACCACGTGCTCACCGAGCTGCAGTTGCGCGGCTGGACCCCGGCGGCACGCTCCATTCTCGACTGGGGCTGCGGCAGCGGGGTCGCCGGCCGCCGGGTGATCGAACGCCTCGGCCAGGGCCGTTTCGACGAACTGCTGCTGTGGGACCACGAAGCCATCGCCGTCGAATTTGCCGGCAACCGGGCGACCGAAGCATTCCCTTCCCTCAACGTCAGCGCGGCCACACCCGGATTTCTCGCCGGCGACGAGCCCGTCGGGCTGCTGGTCATCAGCCATGTGCTCAATGAACTCGCGCCGGCCGCACAGGATAGTCTGCTCCAGCTCATCCGCCGCGCCTCGGCCGTGATCTGGGTGGAATCCGGCACCCACCGGGTCAGCCGCGCGCTCGGAGCTCTTAGGGAGGGCTTGCGCGGACAATTTCACGTGGTCGCACCCTGCACCCATCAAGGTGCCTGCGCGATGCTTGCGCCGGAGCACGAGCGGGACTGGTGCCATCACTTTGCGGCCCCGCCGTCGGAGATATTCGCCAATCCCGACTGGGTAAAGTTTGGCCAGCGCGCGGGCATCGATTTGCGCAGCCTGCCTTACAGTTTTCTCGCCTTGGACCGGGAACCGCCGCGCCTGGCGGCCGGCTGGTCGCACATCATCGGCCGGCCGGAGCACTTCAAACCCTATGCCCGCTTTCTCAACTGCGACGCCGGCGGATTGGAGCAGCTCACCGTCCCGAAGCGCAGCCCGGACGGGCTCTACAAGGAGCTCGACCGCACCAGGCGGCCCCTCGTCTACCGCTGGACCCGGGAAGGCACGCGGGTGACGGCGGCCGAACCGCTGGGCGCCACGCCGCCGCCCGGCACTTGACTAGCCGCCCCGCCCCGCCGATGCTGACCGTTCATCCTTTCACCACCCATGAGCAAACAATACAACAAGCACATCAAAAAGAAACGCCGCGTTGCCTACCTGAAGCGCAAGAAGGCCCGCACCCAGCCGGCGAAAAAGTAATCACACCGCCATGTCCCGAGCGAACCGCGGCCTTTGTCTGCCGCGGTTTTTCGTCCCCCGATGATCAAGGTCAGCCTCATCTCCCTCGGATGCGCCAAGAATCTCGTCGATAGCGAGATCATGGTCGGCCACCTGCACCAGGCCGGCATGGCCGTTATCCCCGAAGCGGAAAAGGCTGACGTCGTCATCGTCAACACCTGCTCGTTCATCGATTCCTCCAAGGAGGAATCGATCGGCCACATTCTCGAGGTTCACCAGAACCGCGGCATGAGGAAGCGCCGCAAGGAGCAGAAGCTCATCGTCGCCGGCTGCATGAGCCAGCGGTTTTCAAAAGACCTGAAGACCGAGCTGCACGACGAGGTGGACGCCTTCATCGGTCTCGATCAGGTCACCAAGGTCGCCCCGATCATCGAGGAAATCTACGCCAAGGAACGCGGCAAAAACGAACCCAAGGCCGAGCCCGCCGTTTTCATCGAGGGCAAGTCCACCTACATCCCGGACTACGACACGCCCCGCTTTCGGCTCACGCCAAAGCATTTCGCCTACATCAAGATCGCCGAGGGCTGCAACCACCGCTGCACCTTCTGCATCATCCCGCAGATCCGCGGCCGCCACCGCAGCCGCACCGTCGAAAGCGTCGTCGCGGAGGCCCGTCAACTTGTGAAGGAAGGCGTGAAGGAGCTGAACCTCATCTCGCAGGACACGACCTTCTTCGGCATGGACACGTGGGAACAACGTCCCAACCCGCGCACCCCGGTGGACTCCTCGCGCGGCACCGCCCTCACCACCCTCCTCCGCGAGCTCAACGCCATCGAGGGTGACTTCTGGATCCGCCTGCTCTATACGCATCCGGCCCACTGGAGCGACGAACTCATCAGGACCATTGCCGAGTGCCCGAAGGTCGCCCGCTACATCGACATCCCGCTCCAGCACATCAGCGATCACATGCTCGGCAAGATGCAACGCGAGACGAGCGGCGATTACATCCGCGACCTCATCCGCCGCATTCGCGCCGGCATTCCGGGTATCGCCGTGCGCACCACTTTCATCGTCGGCTTTCCCGGCGAAACCGAAGAGGACGTCGCCGAGCTGTGCCAGTTCATCGAGGAAACCAAGTTCGAGCGGCTCGGGGTTTTCCGTTATTCGCAGGAGGAAGGCACGCGCGGCGCGAAGATGCCCGACCAGATTCCCGCCAAGGTGAAGGAAGCCCGCTGGCACAAGCTGATGGCGTTGCAGAAGCGCATCGCGGGCGAGGTGTCCAAGTCGTATGTTGGCCGCACGCTCAAGGTCCTCGTCGAGGAGCCCGGAGTCGCCCGCGGCGAGGCCGACGCCCCGGACATAGACGGTCGCGTCTATGTGCCGCGCAACCTGCCGGTCGGCGAGTTCACCCGCGTGACGATCAATTCCTTTCACGACTACGATCTGCTGGCGCTCCCCAAGGGCGCGGAACCGGTGGTTTACAAAGTCGCGAAGCAGGCCCAGTAGCCGCCAGGCATGAGCACCGCCGGCTCCACCTCCTTCGCATCCAGGACCGTGCTCTGGCTGATGGGCGGCATGCTCGTCGCAACCTGGGCGCTGTTGCTTTACCTGCTCCGCAGCGGCACGATCACTCCGCCGGCCACCACCGGCCATGTCACCCAATGCGAACCCGGACCTTGGGGCGAGCTGAGCTACAGCCGCATCGTGATTGAGCCGCCGGAATCCGTCGTTTTTGTGGCCCAACCCAAGGCCCGGGCTCCCGTCTGGCATTTTCCGGGTTACAGCCCGGACCAGCTTGCGGCCCTTTGGGCAACGGTTCCGCTTCGGGAAAACGAGCGCGCCCACTTCAACGACCGCAGCCTCTGGGAACACTCGCCGCAGGGCATCCGCATGCGGCCGAACAGCGACATCGTGCTGGCGCTATCCCCGGAAGCGCGCACGCAGATTTACTCCGTGCTCGCCGAATTCGAGGAAAACCCCGACCAAAACGACCCCTTCCGCTTCCGCGCCGACGTCGCATCCGAATGGTTCGCGCACAGCGGGCTGAAACCCGAAACGGTCGAGCTGGTAAAGCGGCTGCTCTACCGGCGCGGCACTTCGCTGCTGTTTTCCGACCTTGGCCTGATTTTGCCGCAGGTGCCCACCCTCCACGAGCGCACGCGGCTCATCAAGACCCTGGCCCGCAAGTCCACGCTGATGGTGAAACTGCGCATCCGCGCCGACTCGGACATCGCGGCGCTCGACCGCTACTGGGGCCGCGGGCAGCGGGCCAAGGACATCAAGCCGCTGCTGCAATCCCTCGTGCGCGAAGGCAACGGCACCACCATCGACATCATCCACCTGCTTCCCCGCCAACCCCGGTCGCTGCTCTACACCTACCCGACGCCCGACGAGCCCGGCAGCCGGACCTACATGGACTGCCACTGGAGCACGCTGAATTTTTTCAATTCCGTCTCCGATCCGCGCTACATGGACATCGCCGAGGTCAACCGCGCCTTCAGCGAGGATCATCATGCGATCACCACCGACCCTACGTTCGGTGACGTGGTGATGTTTGCCAAAGCCGACGGCACCGTCATTCACTCCTGCATCTACATCGCCGACGACATTGTTTATACCAAAAACGGCGCCTCGCCCAACGCACCCTGGATTCTGATGACGCTGTCCGATGTGGTGGCGTTTTACCCGACGACGGAGCCGCTCGACATCCAGTATTACCGCGCCAAGGCGATTCCCGTGGACTGAGCCTCACGCCGGTGCGGGCTGCACCGCGGCCACAAAGCGCGGAATGATGCCGTCGAACGACCCGTTGGTGAAGAAAATCATCAAGCTCGGTGCGCCGTCGGCGGCGGCGATGCCGGCGAGCATGAGTTCAAGCAGCGCCTGATTGGTCGGAGCCGTGCGCGCGGCAACGCCCTGTGTGGCCAGATGCTGGATAACGGCCTCGGCATCGAACCGTTCGCTCTCCGTCAATTTTTCGGCCCGGCTCACCGCGCCGAGCCAGACCTCGTCCGCACAGGCAAGCGCCCGCATGAAACCGGCCTGCATGACCCGCGTGCGCGAGGTATTGCTGCGTGGCTCGAACGCCGCATGGATAACATGGCCCGGGTAGCGCAGCCGAAAGGACTGGAGCGTTTCCGCCAGTGCCGTCGGATGGTGCCCGAAGTCCTCGATCACCTTCAATGTCGGCGTATCCACGAGCACCTGCTGGCGCCGCTTCACCCCCCGGAATCGGCTCAATGCGCCCAGATCCAACCTAGCCGGATTTTCGGGATCCAGGGCCAGTCCTGCCGCGGTCGCGGCCATCGCGGCGTTGCGCGCGTTGAACAGACCCGGCTGGGACCAGCGCACCTCCGCCCACTTTGCCCCGCGCCAATGCAGCGTGAACGCCGCCCCGCCGGCATCCTCGGTGAAGCCCGTGATACGGACCTGATTGGCCTCGCCCGTGCCCACGGTCACCACCCGCGTCCAGCCACAGGGACCGAGCATGCCCAGGTTGTCGTCATCACCGTTGCGCACGATCCAGCCGTTGCGCGGCACGATGCGCGCAAGGTGCAGAAACGTGCGCTGCACGTCCGCAAGATCGCGGAAGATGTCCGCATGATCGAACTCAAGGTTGTTCATCACCGCGATGTGCGGGGCGTAGTGGATGAACTTGCTGCGTTTGTCGAAGAACGCGCTGTCGTATTCATCGCCCTCGATGACGAAGGGGTCGGAAGCAGCGCCCAACTCGCTGCCGGTCGGCGGATCCTGCGGAACGCCGCCGATCAGCCAGCCCGGATGCCGGCCGTTTTCCCGGAGCAAAAACGCCGTCAGCGCCGTGGTGGTCGTCTTGCCGTGCGTGCCGGCGATGACAATGTTCCGCCGGCCCTTGAGCACGAATTCCGCCAGCAACGCGGGCAAGGAAGTGAAGGCAATCGCCCGGGTGTCGAGCAGCCACTCGATCTCCGCGTTGCCGCGCGACAGGGCGTTGCCGATGACCACAAGGTCGGGCGCCAGCCGGGCCAGCCGGGCCGGGTCGTAGCCTTCGTGCACCGCGATGCCTGCCGCGGCCAGCACGGTGCTCATCGGCGGATACACCCCGGTGTCGGCCCCCAGCACCTCGTGTCCCGCCGCCCGGGCCAGCAGGGCGGCCTGGCCCATCGCAGTTCCACAGATGCCCATGAAGTAAAGTTTCATACGCGGTGCCGGGATGCTCATGATTTCGTTCCGCAAGGCGAGTCTCGACTCTGCCGGAAGGCCTTGCACGCTGCCACGGCATCATGTCCGCCACCGTCCTTTCGCACCGAATCCTCTACCAGCACCCCGACCATTACTGCGCCTGGCCGGCGCTGGTGCGGGCGGGCAACGGCGACCTCCTCCTCGCCTTCGTCCGCACCGCCCACCACATGTATCCCGACGGGCAGATCGTCACCATGCGCTCAACGGACAACGGCGAAACCTGGACGCCTCCGGCCGTGGCCTACGACACACCCATTGACGACCGCGAATGCGGACTGACCGTGCTGCCCGACGGCCGGATCGCGATGCATGTCTGGTCCACTTTTTGGAAAGCGGAGAACTTCACCTCTCTCCCTTTCGACGCCTACCCGCCGCAGCTCATCGCCGAGTGGGTCGAAATGGTCGGACAGCCCGCTTACCGGGCCGCCGCCCACCACCATGGCAGCTGGGTGATCACATCGGACGACCACGGCCAAACCTGGTCGGCTCCCACCCGCGGGCCCGACAGCGTGCACGGCGGCATCGCCCTGAAAAGCGGCGGCCTGCTGGTCGCGGCTTACCGCGGCGATGCCGGCAACGTCAGCATCCAGGTGGCCCGCGAGCCGGGCGGCCCTTGGACCAAGACCGCGATCATCCCAAATCCCTCCCCGGCCACGCACCGCATCGGCGAGCCCCACGTCGTGCAACTTCCCTCCGGACGGGTTTTGGTCATGTTGCGCTACACGGCCATCCAGTATGACGACCGGCGCGACGATCTGCATCTCTGGGCGTCCTATTCCGACGATGACGGCCAGACCTGGGTGCCGCCCTATCGCACGCAGTTGCTGGGCTTCCCGCCGCATCTGACGGTGTTGCAGGACGGCCGCGCCCTCTGCACCTACGGTTACCGGCGCAAGCCGTTCGGTGAACGCGCAGCCTTGAGCCGCGACGGGATCACTTGGAGCATCGCGGACGAAGTCGTGCTGCGCGACGACAACGGCAACCACGATCTTGGCTATCCGGCTTCCGTGGAACTCAGCCCCGGCGAGATCCTCACCGTCTATTACCAGAAGCCCGCTTTTGATCCGGCCGACATTCACCGGCACAAACCCGGCATCGTCGCCACCCGGTGGCGCGTGCCGCCCGGTTGAGGCTCACATCAGGCTGACCGGGTCCGAATCGAGCACCTGCGTGATCTCATTCGGCCAGGGAAACTCTCCGCGGAGCCGGTCGAGTTCGCCAATCACCTTCGTTACGCTGGAAGTAAAATACCAGATCTGCCAGCGATACTCGTCCTTGATCTTCTCGATCGGCGCCGGCGACGGCCCGCGCAGCTCCAGCCGGGCGCCAAAATGCTGCTCCACCCGGCGGGCCCATTGTTCGCAAAAAAACTTCAGCTTCTCGGCATTCGGCCCGCGGAACCGGTGCTGGATGAGATGCCGGTAAGGCGGGTATTTGAAATCGTGCCGCAGCTTTAGCTCCGCCTCGGCGAAGGCCGCATAGTCGGCCTGCCGCGAAAACTGGATCGCCTCCGCCTGCGGCGTGAAGGTCTGGACCACCACTTCGCCCGCCCGGTCCCCGCGCCCGGCCCGGCCCGCCACCTGCACCAGCAGCTGGAAGGTGCGCTCGTTGGCCCGAAAATCCGGGATATGCATGGAAATGTCGGCGTCCACCAGGCCGACGAGCGTCACGTTGGGGAAGTCCAGCCCCTTGCCGATCATCTGCGTGCCCACCAACACGTCGATGCGGCCCGCGCGAAACTGCCCGAGGATCTCCCGGAAGCGGTTCTTCCTGCCCATCGTGTCGGTGTCCATCCGTTCGATCCGCGCGCGTGGCAGCACGCGCCGCACCGCCTCCTCCACCCGCTGCGTGCCCAGGCCCCGCCAGCGGATCTTGGGCGACCGGCATTTCGGGCAGGTCAGCGGCGCCGCCCGGTGCTCGCCGCAGAGGTGGCAGCGCAGGGTCTCGTCCGTGCGATGGTAGGTCATCGCGATGCTGCAGTGCGCACACTCCTCCACGTGGCCGCATTCCGTGCACAGCATGGACGAGGAATAACCGCGCCGGTTGATGAACAGGATGGTCTGCTCGCGCTTCTCCAGCCGGTCGCGCATCGCGTCGGCCAGCCGGCGCGACAGCGTCGTGAGCCCGCGGCTCCGGGCGACCTCCACCCGCATGTCCACGATGTCGATGTGCGGCAGCCGGCGCGCATCCACCCGCCGGCGCAATTCGACCAGGCTGTAACGCCCCGCCCGCGTGTTGGCGTAGCTCTCCAACGACGGCGTGGCCGAGCCGAGGAGGCACACGGCCGCGTTGAGTTTGGCCCGGTAAACCGCCACGTCGCGGCCATGATAACGGGGCGTCTCGTCCTGCTTGTAGGCGGGTTCGTGTTCCTCATCGACCACGATCAACCGGAGATTCTTCACCGGGGCGAAAACCGCCGAACGTGCGCCCACCACCACCCGGGCTTCACCGTTGGCCAGCGCGAGCCAGCCGTCCAGCCGTTCGCCCTCGCTCAGGTGGCTGTGCCAAACCACGCACTTGTGGTCCGGCGCGATCGACTCCAACCGGGAACGCAGCCGGGCGACCGTCTGCGGCGTCAAAGCCACTTCCGGCACCAGAAAAATCACCCCGCCCCCGGACTTCAACACCGCCTCAATCGCGTGCAGATAAACCTCCGTCTTGCCGGAGCCTGTCACCCCGTGCAGCAGCGTGACATTGAACCGGCCAGCCGAGAGGTGCGAGGTGACGGCCGCCACCGCAGCGGCCTGCTCTTCGTTCAGCCGGGGCGGCACCGAAGCCACCCGCTCCTCCGCGGAAAATTCATCCCGGTAGGCCTCCCGTTCGATCCGGCGTTCCGTTTCCGTGACCAGACCTCGCCGCACGAGAGCGGTGACCGGCGCCGCGGTGACCCCGAGACGGGCCAACACCAACGCCTTTGCCTGGGGCTTGAACTGCCGGGCAAGAAACTCATACAGCCGCGCCTGTTGCGGCGCGCGGCGGGCCAGCGCAGCCAGTTCGGTCGCATCCAACCGCCCCGCCAGGCCGAGCAATTTCTCCACCTTCAGGGATGCGCCGCTGCGGACAGCGCCGGGAATCATGGTCTCGATGATGCCGTCCAGCGGGCACGCGTAGTAGCCCGCCATCCACCGCGCCAACTGCAACAGCTCCTCGGTGAGTGCCGGAAATGGATGCACAACCTGGGCAACCGATTTGAGGCGATCCGCCGGAAAATCCGCCGGCGCGCCGATCTGCCCGACCACCCCGAGCCGGAGAGTGCGCAGCACCGGGACACGCACCAGGGATCCCACCGCCAGCGTCGGCGCGAGGTGGTCCGGGACGCGGTAGTGCAACAGCTTGTCAAAGCCCGCCAAGGGATGAACGCCCACAATCATCGCAGCGGATGACGGCGGGGGCGCCGCGGCTTGGCAAACCTGAAGCTCGGCGCCCGCCGCGCTCACGAACGGGTTGACAGGCCCCGGCCGCATTCAAACAGTCGCGCCGTGAGTCTCCCCGCCGCCCGCGAAAAATTCCGCGAATTCCTTGCCCTCAAGGGCCTGCGTGTGACTAACCAGCGGCTCGCGATCTTCGAGACGGCCTACGCGCAGAAGGAGCATTTCACCGCCGAACAGCTGCTGGACCACGCGCGCAAGGTGGACGACTCCGTCTCGCGCGCCACCGTTTACCGCACGCTGCCGATCATGACCCAGAGCGCCCTTCTGCGCGAGGTGGACATCGGCTCCGGCGAAAAATACTACCTGCCCATCCGTGACAGCGGCACCCAGGTGGCCCAGGTCGTGTGCGTGGACTGCGACCGCATCTTCGAGATCAGCGCCCCGTTCATGGAATGGTATGGCAGCACCGTTTCTTCCAAGCTCGGTCTGACCCCGGTCAGCCAGCGCCTGCAGGTCAGCGCCCACTGCAACGCCTGGCGCGATACCGGCAGCTGCCCGCGCCGCGGCTGAAGCCATGGCCAAGGAACGCGACGCCGCCTTCGAAACGGGCTTCTTCGAGTCGGTGCTCCGACGCACGCCCGACTATGCCGACGTGGTGGAGATTCTGGGCGGCCTCTACACCAAGCACGGCCGCATCGCCGACGGCCTCCGCATGGACCGGAAGCTGGTGAAGCTGCAGCCGGCCAACGCGACGGCCCATTACAATCTCGCCTGCAGCCTCGCCCTCTCCAAGCGGCAGGCCGACGCCCTGCGCTCCCTGCACCGCGCGGTTGAGCTCGGCTACCGGGACTTCGACTGGATGTCGCAGGATCCCGATCTCGAAGTGCTCAGGCAGCACCCCGGGTTTCTCTCCCTGCTGGAGACACTCAAACCGGAAAGCTGAGCGGGCTGCCTCAGCGCAGCCCGAAGAGCTGCTGCAAAAGCGTCTGCAGGTCGCGGCCGGGCGCCCAGCCGCCCGCCCGCCGCACGGCCAGTTGCTTGCTGCGCTGCCGGCGCTCCTCCGCCTCGTCCACCTCGATGAGGCGGACTTCATTCGGTTTCATGCCGCGCACCTCGGCCGGCGTCAGCGCCCGCCAGTGGAACGGCAAGCCGGTCCAGTCGCACCAAACCTCCCAGCCGCCGACCAGCATCGGACGATCCTTGTGCACAAGCTCCGGGTAGCGGTCCACAAAGTCCGGCCGGCGGTGCGTCGCGATGCGGAACTTCACGACGGGCTCCATCTGCGCGAAGTAATCGAGAAAGTTGTCCACGGCCCGCGCCCGGTGCTTCTGGTAGAAGTCCAGCGGATTGAAGCCCATCAGGTTCATGCCGTTGTAGAGGCCGTGCTCGTTGGAGCTGCCGAACTTTCTCCAGTCATACCACGCCTGAAAATCTCTCGTCACCATGAGCCCCATCTCAAAATGCAGGTGGGCCCGCTCCCGCGGAATCACATAGCCGCCGGCGGACCGCCCCATCACCCCGAGAGTCTGGCCGCGGCGGACCTGCATCCCGGGACGAATGCCCACATCAATCGTGGCGAGATGCGCGTAGAGCGTGTAAATCGCCGGCTCCACCCCGGGATGCTCCAACACCACGTAGCGTCCGTAGCTGCTCTTGCCCGCCATCTGGCTCACGTGGCGCACCACGCCGTCGAGCACCGCGAACACCGGATCCGTCGCCTCGCCGCGCCGGTCCCGCTTGGTCGGCACGATATCAATGCCCTCGTGAAACTGGCCGCCGCCGCTCCGCACGCCGCCGAAGTTGCCCGATTCGGGATCGCCCGACCCGGCATGCTGGAGATACTCCGCCGGTGGCCGGCCCTGGGCAAAGCCCGGATGGGGCGCCGGCCAGTTGATCTCGATGCGTTGCGCCGCGAGGGTCGCGGCGCCGAGCAGGGTCAGGACGAACAATTTCCACATGGGTTTATTTGGCGGTGGCCTGCCGGATGGTCGCCGCCGTGCGCTTCAATCCGCGCACGATTTCGGTCAATTCGGCGTCGGGCCTTTCCAGAAACGTGTAAAGCACGCCGCCTTCGACCGGCCGCTCGATCAAGCGCACCCCCGCCGGCTCGTCGTTGATGAAAACCACCAGACGTCGGCCTTGGTTGGAGGCGCTCAGCCGAAACAGGTCGCGAGCCGCGCCGGGCGTCAGCTGGAACATCAGGCAACGCCCCAGTTCCACCTCGGCCAGCTCCACGTTGACGATGTCGAACTCGGTGATCACCGGCCGGGGTGCGAGCGGGATGAGCAGTTCGCTCACCGGCAGGCGGACCGTGACGGCCCGGTCCGCTTCCGTCTCCAGCCAAAAGCGCGCCACCACCGGCATGTCCTCCGCCGTCGGCCGGGACTGGCAGCCGGCCAAAGCCAGCAGGAGCAGGCAGCATGCGGCGGGAAGCTTCATCGCATCCGCTCCACACACACCCGCCATTCCGCCCCGCTCTCAATCCCATGGCGCGCCGCAAAACTGTCCATGTTCAGCGCGAAGGCCACGTGCAAAAGACTGTTGAGATAAAGCAGCGGCCGGCCCGCCGGCACATCGGCGAAGGTCCGCACATACGGCATCTCGCCTTCATAGACGGTGGTGTCGCCGCGCTGAATGGTCACCCGGAAGAGATCCCCCGGCGTCGGTGAAAGTTCCGCCCACAACTCCTCGTCGATATTGGTCCATATGTTGCCATAGCGCACATCGAGCGCCGGGATGCCGCCGAGCAGCACCCCATCGGCCCTGCGCGCCCGCTCGTAAGGGAGCCGCACCACACCGGCCGTCAGCGGCGGGCCGACCTCCTTCAGCGCGAGCTGCCCGGCCGCCAGTTTGGCGCCAACCAGCACGTAAAGGTCGCGCCCGTGAAACGTATAGGACTTGGCCGAGCCCCCGCGCAGGTGGCGGTCCGCGTCAATCTCCCGCACTTCCTCCACGCCGAGGTCCTCCGCGACCAAGGTCCAGGTGCCGTTGTCGGGTCCCACCAGCAGGTGGCCGCTGGCGGTGCGCAGCACCACCGATTTGCGGGCCGAACCCACCCCGGGATCAACCACCGAAACAAACACCGTTCCCGCCGGCCAGTAGGGCACGGTCTGTTTCAGCCGGTAGGCGGCTTCCCAGATGTCATACGGGGTGTTCTCGTGACTGAGGTCATGGATGACGAGCCGTGGTTCGATGCCAACCGCCACGCCCTTCATGGCGGCCACGGCGCCATCCTTGGTGCCAAAATCGGTCTGCAGCACGAGCACGGCCCCGGGCGCTGCGCCACACGCGGCGGCAAGCAACGCAAACACGACCGTCAGCGGGCTAGGCAGAAACCGTCGCATGAAACGCCTCCATGACTTCCAAGCCCACCGAATCGGCCAACAGTCTTCCGCGCACAGTGAGGCACAGCCGGTCTTGTTCGATGATCGCAAGCCCGTCATCCGCCAGCCGCCGGGCCAAGGCGTCAATCTCGCCCCACGGGGCCTCAGGGCAACGTTCGCGCCACGGAGCGAGATCCACGCCGGCATTCAGGCGCAGGCCGAAAATCAGCGCATCTTCCGCCAACTGCCGGGGCCCCAGCTCCACCCGGTCCTCCGTCATGCGGCGGCCGTCGGCGAGGTGGGTGTGCCACTGCGCGAGGTCGGCCACGTTGGCACCGCGCCAGCCGCCATGTTGCGAAGCCGCGGAAGGGCCGAGCCCCACCCATTCGTGCATGCGCCAGGTGTTGAGATTATGGCGGCAGGCATGGCCGGGCCGGGCAAAATTCGAAACCTCATACTGCTCGTAACCGGCGGCGGCGAGTGTCGCCCAGGTGGTTTCATAGAGCCGCGCTTCGTGCTCGGGATCCAGCTTCACCCGGCCTTGGGCCAGCTTCACCCAGAGCGCCGTGTCCTCCTCAAACGTGAGACAATAGGTGGACAGGTGGTCGGGCGCCAATCGCAGCGCCTCGGCCACATCGGCCAGCCAGTCCGCCTCCGTCTGGCCCGGCAGGGCAAACATCAGGTCGAGGTTGACGCTGGCAAACCCGGCGGCCCGGATGCGCCCGTAGGCCCGGTGGATCTGCTCCACCGTGTGCTGGCGGCCGAGCGCATCGAGCAAGGCGGGCCGGAAACTCTGCACTCCCATGGAAATGCGGGTGACCCCCAGCTCCCGCAGCACGGCCAGCCGTGCCTCGGTCACGGAGGCCGGTGCCAGTTCGACCGTCCATTCCTCATGCCGGCCGGCCGTCAACCGCCGCACGAGTCCACCCAGCCGTTTCAAATCGGCCGGCGCCAGCAGGCCGGGGGTGCCGCCTCCCCAAAAGACCGTGCCGGCCGGCCGCGGCCACGTCACCAACGCCGCCTCAACTTCGACCGCGGTCAGGAACTTATCCACGGCATCACCGGTCGGTTTGGTCTGATAAAATGCACAGAAATCGCAGGTCGAGGCACAGAACGGCACATGCACATACAAGCCCAGCGGCCCGGCCGATTCAGCTTTGTCTTGCCCTGCCATGAAGTCGCTCATTACTAACAATCTTTAACTGACCGGTTTTAACCCAAAACCAATGCAAAATTCCCGACTTTCCAGAATGCGACGGTTTTTCGTCCTGCCTTTGATTCTTTGCGGCATCGTCCTGCTGACCGGCTGCGACAACGTCACGCTCACCAATCTCACTCCGGCCAGCCTGCCCGAGAACCCTTCCGGGATTTACACGATCACGCTGCGTCTCACGACCCGGCAAAATGTCGTCAACCCGGTCAACATCAAGCCGTTCATCATCATTGACGGGCAGCACCATGCCATGACGGCGAGCCGGCTCGGGGCGAACATCTACGAGTTTGATTACCAAGCGCCTCCGGGTCGCACCGAGCTCGCCTACTATTTTCTGGTGAACTACCAGGTCGAGCTCCGCGATACCATCGATGACCGTGAGGCCTATTCGGAGATCTTCCGGGCCAACATCGTCAACCGTTACGTACTGTCGCTGGAAAGCAGCCGCGGACCGGTCGGCGCGCGGATCAGCGTGCTCGGCCGCGGATTCTCCCCCCAGGACATCATCTATTTTGACAGCGTGCCCACGCGCACGGTCTATGAGTCGCCCAACTCCCTGAGCTTCTTCGTTCCGGCGCTGGAGCCAGCCCGCAATTACCAGGTCATGCTGGGCAGCGCCTCGGGCAATTCCCCGGTCGGCACTTTCCGCATCGACCCCAGCAACCTCACCGTGATGCCCACCGCGCTCAACCTGCGCCCCGGCGAGATGCAAAACCTCGTTTTCACGATTCCCAATCCCGCGCCCGCCGGCGGGCTCCTGCTGGATGTCACCACCGACATTCCCGAGTCGGTCATCATGGCCGAGGTCGTGGTTCCCGCCGGACAGACTTCCGTCTCGGTCGGCGTGCAGGGCGGCAAACCCGGTGCCGGCAGCCTCTTCCTGAAGGGCTATGGGTCCGGCGAGGTCACGATCCCCGTGACCGTCCAGTAAACCCCAAGCGCTTCACCCGAGCCGGCGGCACGACCGCCGGCTTTTTTATTTTCCAGCCGGCCCGGTAAGCGTGATGTAAACGGGCCGGTGGTCGCTCGCCTGCATGACTGACGCGCTGTCATGGATGACCGCGCGTCCTCCCGCCACCTGTGGCAGCAGCGCCGGGGAAACCAGAATATGGTCCACCCGCGAATAGGTCTCCTCGCGCCGGAAGACGGAAGTCCAGCTTTCGCCCCGTGAATCGGCCGCGGGCAGCAGCCGGGCGATCACCCGCGGGCCCCGCTTCTGCATGTAGCGCAGCGGCGCGCTGTTTTTGCCGTCATTGAAATCGCCGAGGATGATGAACCGCGCGGCGTCGGGCCGGGGAAAGCGCTCCAGCACCCGGTTGCGGATCGCGGTCGCCTCGCCGCCGCGGAACTTTGCCGCGCCCGGATCGTCCGGCCTCTCCGTAAAACGGCTTTTCAGGTGCAAGGCCCAAAGCGTGACCTCGCCGCCCGGCGCGGCGACCGTCACCTCCAGCAGCCCGCGCCGCACCGGCACGGGCTCACCAAAATATTTGAATGTCAGGTCGGTATGGCGCACCGCCGTCCGCAGCGGCACCCGCGAAAGCAGCGCCACATGGCGCGCACCGTCTTCGGCGGACAGATGCTCGGTGAACCGGTAGTCCAGACCTTCGGAGCGCAAATCGCGCAGCAGCTCGTCCAGATACGGCCGCGGCCCCATCTCCTGCAGCACCACGACATCGGCGGCGATTTCCCGGAGAATCGTCCGCAACGCACGTTTGGCGGCTTCGGGCTTGGGATAATCCTTCCGATAGCCGGCGGCCGTCATGCGGTTGGCCGGCCCGTAGTTTTCGATGTTGAAGGTCGCGATACGCAGGGTCTCCGCCGCGCCGGCTCCGGCCAGCAGCAGCCAGATGCAGCCGACTGCCAGCGCCCGCTTCATCCCGTCCCCGTCAGGGCCCGCTCCCGCTCCACCAAGGTCGGGTGGGAATAATAAAACGCGCTGAACCACGGGTGTGGCGTCAGGTTGGTGAGATTCTTTTGCGCCAGTTTCCTCAGGGCGCCGACGAGCGGCGCCGGGGCGCCCATCGCCTCGCGGGCGAAGGCATCCGCCTCATACTCATGCCGGCGCGAAAAATAATTTCCCACCGGGGTGAACCAAAACAGCACCAGCCCGCTCAGCAGTCCGAAAAGCAAAAACGCCGGTGCCAGTTCGCCCGGCGGAAAACCGAAGGCCGTGTTGAACCATGGGCTGCGCGCCAGCCACGCAATGAGGGCGAAGCCACCCAGCTGCGTCGCCGCCGACACGGCCAGCATCTTCGGGATGTGTCCGCGCCGGTAGTGCCCGATTTCGTGCGCCAGCACCGCTTCCAACTCCTCGCCGGTGAGCTGCGCGACGAGCGTGTCAAACAGCACGATGCGCCGGAAGCGGCCGAAACCGGTGAAAAACGCGTTGGAATGGCCCGACCGCTTCGAGCCGTCCATCACCTGGATGGCCTGCGCTTTAAAACCCGTGCGGTCGCCCAGAGCCAGCAGACGCGTGCGCAGTTCGCCGTCGGGCAGCGGGGTCAGCTTGTTGAACAACGGCAGGATGAGCTTCGGATAGAGCACGAGCATCAGCAGCTGGAAACCGAACAGGACGCCGAAGCCCCACAGCCACCAATGTTCCCCAACCCAGTGCACCAGCGAAAGCAGCACCCAAAGCAACGGGTAGCCGATCAGGATCGAGAGCAGCAGGCCCTTGAGCTTGTCGCTGAACCACAGCCCGGGGGTGCTTTTGTTGAAGCCAAACCTGGCCTCGATCCGGAATTGCGCCCACCAGTCGAAAGGCAGGCCCGGCAGGGAAAGCAGCACGCCGACGGTCAGGATAAACAACGCGTCGCTCCAAGCCGCATCCGGACCGCCCCAATGCGCGAACTGGCCGTAGAGCGCCGGCAGCAAACCGCCGAAAACCACCAGCGCGAGGACAAGGGCGTCAAAAAGCTCCACCAGCTGGCCAAACCGGGATTTCTCCAGGGTGTAGGCGACCGCCCGGCGGTAGGTGGCCTCGTCCATGATCGCCGCCACTGCGGGCGGCGGCACCCCGGCGTGTTTCCGCACCTCGCGCCGGTTCAGCGTCCCCAGCCACCATTCGCCGGCCAGCCGCAAAACCATGAGCAGGGCCGTGATCCAGAGAACCATTGTCATGTCCGCCAGTGCATCCAAATCCCGCGGTGCCGCCAGTCCAAAGATTGTTTGAAATGCACCGACCGGCTCGCATCGTGACGGCGTGGAAGCCAAAGAAGCCAAACTCTCCTTTGAAAACGCGCTCGGCAAACTCGAGACCATCGTCGAATCGATGGAATCGGGCGAAGTGCCGCTGGCCGAATTGCTGGCCAGGTTTGAGGAGGGCAGCCGGCTGCTGAAGGTCTGCGAAACCCGCCTGAAGGAGGCGGAGCTCAGGATCGAACAGTTGAAAAAATCCAAGGACGGCGCCGTCCTCGCCAAATTTGAAACCGGCCGCGATGAGTGACGCCGCCCCGCCTGCCATGGACCAGTCCCTCCCTTCCGCGCGTTTGCTTGAGCGCATCGCCAGCCCGGCCGACCTGAAAGCGCTGCCGGCCGGGGACCTCCCCCGGCTCGCCCATGAGATCCGCGACGAAATCATCGCCGTCACCGCCCGCAACGGCGGCCACGTCGGTCCCAACCTCGGTGTTGTCGAGCTCACGCTGGCGCTGCACCGCGTGTTTGAGACCCCGCAGGATCAGCTGGTGTTTGACGTCGCGCACCAGGGTTATGTCCACAAGCTGCTGACCGGCCGAGGCGGCGCGTTCTTCCGCAAGCTCCGCCAATCCGGCGGCGCCAGCGGTTTTCTCTACCGGCAGGAAAGCCCCCATGACGCCTTCGGTGCGGGGCATGCCGGCACGGCGTTGTCCGCGGCCCTGGGGATGGCGACCGCCCGCGACCTGCGCGGCACCGGCGAGCATGTGGTCGCGGTCTGCGGTGACGCCGCTTTCACCTGCGGCATCACGCTCGAAGCCCTCAACAATATCGTCACCTCGACCAAGCGGCTGATTGTCATCCTCAACGACAACGAATGGTCCATTGCCAAGAACGTGGGCGCCATCTCGGCTTACCTCAACCGCATCAGCACGAGCCCGACCTACAACAAACTGCACCACGACATCGAGGCCTTCTTCAAGAGCTTCCCCGCCGGGGTGGAGATGAACCGGGTTTATCACAAGTGGAAGCGCGAGACGAAGGACTTCTTCGTCGAGTCCTCCCTCTTCGAAAAATTCGGCCTCCGCTACCTGGGGCCGGTTGATGGCCACAACCTGGAGCTGCTCACCAAAAACCTGGAGTTCGCCAAGCACTGCGATGTGCCGGTGCTCGTGCATGTGCTGACCAAAAAGGGCCGCGGGCTCAACGCCGCGATCAGCTCGCCGGAGAAATTCCACGGCGCCAGCCCGTTCGATCCCGCGACCGGCGAAAGCAAGAAAGCCGCGCCCGGCACCGCGCCCAGCTACCAGGATGTTTTCGGCCAGGCCATGGTGCGTTTCGCGCGGGCCGACCCGAAAATCGTCGGCATCACCGGCGCCATGCCCAGCGGAACGGGACTCAGCCACCTCGCCGCGGCGGTGCCGGGCCAGTTTTTTGACGTCGGCATCGCCGAGGAGCACGCGGCGATCTTCGCCGCCGGCCTGGCCACCAAGGGCATCCGCCCCGTGGTCGCGATCTACTCCACTTTCCTGCAACGCGCCTACGATCCGATCATCCATGACGTCTGCCTGCAGAACCTGCCTGTGACTTTCTGCATGGACCGGGCCGGACTCTCCCCGAATGACGGCCCCACGCACCACGGCCTCTTTGACCTCGCCTACCTCCGCTGCGTCCCCAACGCCGTCGTCATGCAGCCGAAGGACGAGGACGAACTGGTGGACATGCTGCACACCGGGCTCACCCTGCAGGGACCGAGTTTCATCCGTTATCCCCGCGGGTCCGGTCTGGGTGTGCCGGTCAAGCCCACCCCGGCCGCAATTTCCATCGGGCAGGCCGAAGTGCTGCGCGAGGGCTCGAACATCATGATCTGGGCGCTGGGCCCGATGGTGCAGGATGCGCTGCAACTGGCCGACCGGCTGGCCGCCGCAGAGAATCTTTCAGTCGGCGTCGTCAACGCCCGCTTTGCCAAACCCCTGGACCGCGCGCTGCTGCTCAGCCACGCGGCCTGCATTCCGCTGATTGTGACCATGGAGGACCATGTCGTCGCCGGCGGTTTCGGCAGCGCCGTGCTGGAGGCCCTGCAGGAAGCCGATTGCCCCACCGCGGTGGAGCGCATCGGCTGGCCCGACAAGTTCATCGAGCACGGCTCAAACGTGGAAACCCTCCGGGCCGCCTACGGACTGTCGCCGGATGACATCCATCGCCGGGTGCTGGACCGCTGGCGCAACCGGCAGGCCCAGTCGGTTCCGGCCGAGGCATAAAAAAGCCGCACCGGGCGGTGCGGCTCGTGAACGGATCGGGACATGCGATCAGCCCTTCGGCTTGTCGCAATCCTTCTTATCTTCGCAGTCTTTCTTGTCCTTCTTGGCGGCGCAGCAGCATTCCTTGTCCTTGCCGCACTCCTTGCCGTCCTTGTCCACGCCGCATTCGCAGCATTTCTCGGCCGGCTTGTCTTTGCACTCGCCCTTGCCGTCACCGGCTTGGGCCACCGACAGGGTCAGCGCGCCCGCAAAGAGCAGCGCCACGAGCAGTTTCAGGGATTTCATGTGGGTTGATGTTGGTTGGGGATATGCTGCCAGATCATCGCGGCAGCGGGACGAAGCTTGGTGCGCCATGTCGGAGTCGAACCGACCTCTCATGCTTGGGAAGCACACATAATAGCCGATATACTAATGGCGCATTTGACTGGGGGCGAATGAAGCGGAAAGCCGCCGTGGCGCAATCAAGAATAGTGCCGCCGTCCCTCCAGGGCGCTGCGGAGGGTAACCGAGTCGGCATAAAGCACCCCGCCCCCGCTGGGCAGTCCAAAACCGATGCGGCTGATCCCGACCGTCGAACCCGGCGGCAGGTGCGTGCTCAGGTAATGACAGGTCGCCTCGCCCTCGACGTCGTTGGACAGGGCAAGGATGAGTTCCTTCACCTCGCCGCGCGCAATGCGCGCCATCAGGGCCTCGAAGTTGAGATCGGCCGGACCGACCCCGTGAATGGGCGACAGCCGGCCGTGCAACACGTGGTAAGCACCCTTGTAGGCGCCGCTGCGCTCGATCGCCACCAGATCGGGCACATGCTCGACAATGCAAACCACGGAATGGTCGCGCTGCGGGTCGGTGCAGACCGCGCAAAGCGCTTCCTCGGCCAGATTCCCGCAACGGGTGCAACGGTGCACCGCCCCGGCCGCCGATTCCAAGGCATGGACCAGCGCCGGCAGTTGGGCGGGCTTCTCCACGAGCAGGTGCAGGGCAATCCGCTCGGCAGAACGATACCCGACCCCGGGCAGTTGCTTCAGCTGCTTTTGGAGCTGCTCAAACGCGGGCGTCATGGAGAATATGAATGCAATTTGAGTAGGATGAAGGGGCGGCAACGCGCTCCACGGTCACTCGGATGCCAGCTTCCCGGTTCGTCCTGCTTGCATCACGTCTCAGATCATTCCCGGCATCTGGAATGCGGACGTGACCTTCTGCATCTCCGCATCGTTGTATTCCTTCGCCTGCTTGGCGGCGTCCTGCATCGCAACCAACAGGGTGTCGGCGACGAGTTTGGGGTCTTCCTTCAGGAATTCAGGATCGAGTGTCAGGGCGAGAAACTTGCCGGCGCCGTTGATCTTGATTTTCACCGCGCCACCGCCGCTGGTGACGTCGATTTCCTTGGCCTCGAGCTGCACCTGAAGTGCCTCGATGCCACGCTGCATTTTTTGGGCTTGTTTGAGGAGTTTGCCTACGCCGGCCATGGATTTGGGTGGGTTATGAGTTAAGGGAACGTGAGTTGAAAGTCCGCGCGGGAGCTAACGCGACAACAAAGTTTCGTAGCCTTCCCTAAACGTGGGATGTCGCGGCTGCCAGCCGAGGATCGCCCGAAGTTTGCCGTTTCGGATGGTGCGATCCGGCATCGCCGCGCGTCGCCGGCCGGGCCGGCCCGCATCAAACACCGGTTCCGGCAGGCCCAGCCGGCCGGCGATCCAGGTCGCGACCTCGGCTCTGGGCGCGGGCGCATCGTCCACGACGTTGAAGATTCCACCACCGACCTCGGGCGGCGCTGAGAAGCACCGCCAGATGGCCGCGCAGATGTCGTCCCGATGCACCAGGTTGAGCCGGCGTTCCCCGGACCCGGCAAGCGCTTCGCCGGCACGGATCTGATCCAACAGATGGTGGCGGCCCGGGCCGTAAATCCCCGCCAACCGCAGGACAAACACCCGGACTGCCGGCAGCGCTTCGGCAAGCGCGATCCGCTCGGCTTCCAGCAAAAGGGCCGCCCGCTCGTCGGCGGGCTCGGTGGCGGCCGTTTCATCCACCTCGATGCCGCCGTCCTGCGGATAGACCGAGGTGCTGCCGGTATAGACTACTGTCCTGGGCCGCGATTGCCACACCCAGCTCATGACGGATTTCATGCCGACGACATAGCTGTGGCGATAGCCCTCGAGCCCACCGCCGCCGGAGCTGACCGCATTGAGCACCAGATCAACGTTTGCCGGCATCCGGGCGTGCCAGTCCGTGTTGGCCAAGTCGGCTTCCACAACCTGAATCCCGTCCTCCCGCAACGCCGCCGCCTTGACCGGGTTGCGCGTCAAAGCCACGACCTCGAAGCCTCGGCTCCTGGCTTCCCGCGCCAATTGCCCGCCGACATAGCCCGCCCCCAGCACAACCAGCCGGTTGGGTGAATTTTTGCCGTGTGCCGCGGGGTCCATTTGACTAGGGAAAGACATGCCCACCGTTCTCGCAATCCTCACGGACGGTTTTGAGGAAATTGAAACCGTCGCCCCCATCGATCTGCTGCGCCGCGCGGAGGTGGATGTCACCCTCGCCGCGCTCGGTCCGGGCATCCACGCCACCGGGCGCAGCGGCCTCACGTTGCACGCGAACACCCTGCTCGACAACGTGAGCAAACCGGCTTTCGACTGCCTGCTTCTGCCCGGCGGGCCGGGAGTGAAGACCCTGCGCGCCGACCCGCGGGTGCGTCAGCTCGTCCTCGCCCAGCAAGCCCGCGATGGGTGGCTGGCGGCCATTTGCGCCGCCCCCACCATATTGCATGACGCCGGATTGCTGCGCGGCCGCAGATACACCGCGCATTTTTCCGTGGCGAACGAGCTGCCCGATATCCAAAGCGCCGAGCGCTGCGTGGTTGACGGCAAACTCATCACCTCGCGCGGAGCCGGCACGGCGATCGACTTCGGCTTGCTGTTGGTCGGAAAACTGGTGTCTCCACAGAAAGCGGCCGAGATTGCCGCCGCCATCTGCGCGTGAAACTCAGCCATTATCAACGGGATTGCTAAGTTCCGGGGATTCACTAAGTCTTTTCCGGCTGGGGTATAAACCCTAGCCGCCTCCTGATGGGCTCATTTGCCCGCAACTCCCCCGGTCGTTGCTTTCAAACAGGAAGCGACGCGGCGAAGCTCGGTTTTTTTACCCTGCGCCCATGTGCGGCATAGCCGGCTTTGTCAGCACCCGCGAATCCGCCGAGTCCCGGGCGGAAGCGGTTCGTCGCATGTGCGCGGCCATGGTTCACCGCGGACCTGACGACGAGGGCCACGTCACCGTCCATGAAGCCTCCCTGGGCATGCGCCGGCTGGCGATTTTCGATCCCGCGCACGGCCAGCAGCCGATGCAGACCGCCGACGGCCGCTACACCCTCGTTTTCAACGGCGCCATCTACAATCACCGTGAGCTGCGGGCCGAACTCGAGCAGGCCGGCCATGCGTTTAAAACCCACTGCGACACGGAAGTGCTCCTGTTGGCCTATGCCCACTGGCAGGAACAGTGCCTCCCCCGCCTCCGCGGCATGTTCGCCTTCGCCATCTGGGACGACCGGGAGCGGCAGCTCTTTGCCGCCCGCGATGCCTTCGGCATCAAACCGCTCTACTACGCTCGGCTCGGATCCGGCGGGCTGCTGTTCGGTTCCGAACTGCAGGCGCTGCTCGCCTCAGACCGGCTGCCCCGCGAAATCGATCCGGTTTCAGCGGGTGAATATCTCGCGTGGTTCAGTGTGCCGGCGCCACGCACCATCTACTGCGGCCTCTTCAATCTGCCTCCCGGCCAGTGCCTCAAGCTCGACCATGACGGTCGGTTAAAAATCCGGTCATGGTGGTGCTTTCCCAGCGCCCCGGCTTCCGGTCA
>JAHCLN010000040.1 GCA_026125215.1 Opitutaceae bacterium | reverse complement strand
CTGCCGCGCCCCCTGTTTGAGCACCATGCCGAGGATGCGGCTGGCATCGGCCCCGAGCGCCATGCGCACGCCGAATTCCTGGGTGCGCTGGTTGACGGAGAAGCTGGTGACGCCGTAGAGCCCCACCGAGGCCAGCACCACCGCGACGATGCCGAAGATGGAGAACATCGTGGCGAGGATGCGGTTCTGGGCGACGAAGCCGTCGAGGTTGCGCGCCGGAGTGTCCACGAAGTAGAGCGGCAGGTTCGGGTCCACCTTGGCGACCTCGCGGCGCAGGGTGTTGGCGAGGGCCGAGGCGGGCACGCCGCCGCGGGGCTTCACGGCGATGGTGGCGAACTGCGGCGCGATCGGCTCGGCCGGCGTGGGCCCGAAGATTGCGGCATAAAACGGGGTGTAGAAGCCGGACTCGTCCACATTGGGATTGTTGAAGGGCCCGAGCATCCGGACGGTGGTGACAACGCCGACGATGGTGCGCCACGGCCCGATTTGGGTGCCGCCGTTGCCGACGGTGCGGAAGCGCCGGCCCAGCGCACTCTCCGTGCCGAAATGCTTGCGGGCGAAGGCGGCGTTAACGACGGCCACCGGCAGCCGTTGGTCGAGATCGTCGGTGTTGAACGTGCGGCCCTCGACGAGGCGCTGGCCGGTGAGGGCGAAGAAATCGCCGGTGACGCTCTCGAAGTTGGTGTTGGGCCGGTCGCGGTCCTCGACGTAGGTCTTGCCCTCGATCTCGATGGGGCCGTTGCCGGAAAACACCATGCGGAAGCGGTTGGTGAGCGCGGCGGCCTCGAACTCGGGGTTGGCGCCGAGCTCGCGCACGAGCCGGTCGTAGAAGAGCCGGCGCGCCTCGTTGCTGGGGTAGTCGCCGTCCATCAGGCCCATGCGGGCCGTCATGAGGCCGTGGGTGTCGTAGCCGTAATCAATGTTCTGCTGCGCGATGATCGAGCGGACCTGCAGGATCGAGCCGATGAGCAGGATGCAGGTGACCACGATCTGGAAGACCACGAGCCCGCGGGTGATGAGGTTGACCGTGCGCGAGGTGTTGCCGCGGCCGCCTTCCTTGAGGGCGTCAGCGGCGCTGGCGCGGGACGACATCCAGGCGGGAATGAAACCCGAGACGAGCGCGGCCAGCAGCGTGGCGCCGATGGTGAAGGCCAGCACGGGGCCGTCGATGTCGAAGGTGATCCACGAGGGCGGCGGATTGTCGAGGTTGCGCACGGTGGCCCCCAGCAGATCCACGAGGTAGAGCGAGGCGGCGATGCCGGCGACCGCGCCGAGCACGGCCACCAGCAGGCTCTCGGTGAGCATCTGCCGGATGAGCCGGACGCGGGTGGCGCCGAGCGAGGAGCGCACGGCGAGCTCCTTGCCGCGGAGCGCGGCCCGGGCGAACTGCATGTTCATTACGTTGACGCACGCGATGAGCAGCACGCCCACGCAGAAGCCGAGCATGGTGAGCAGCACGCCGCTCAACTGGCCCGGGGTAAAGGCCTCCAGCAGGGTCTGCACCTGCGCGGTGGCGAACTGCTTGTTGGTGTCTGGGTAGGCCTCGGCAAAGCGCTTGGCGATGCCGGACATCTCGACGTTGGCCTGGTCGAGCGTGACGCCGGGCTTGAGGGTGGCGAGCACGGCGGGAGCGATGGCGCGCGCATCGGCGCGGGGTTGGACGGGGAACTCGCTGTAGAGCGGGATCCAGAACTGCTCGTTCTGCGGAAAATTGAAGCCCTGGGGCATCACGCCGATGACGGTGGCGGGCCGGCCGTTGACGCGGAAGGCGCGGCCGATGATGTCGGGCCGGCCGCCGAAATTGGTCTGCCAGACCTGGTGGCTGATGAGGGCGACCTTCTCCGCGCCGGGGCGGTTGTCCTCCGCGGTGAAGTCGCGGCCCATCGCCGGGGCGATGCCGAGGGCGCGGAGGAAGTTCTCGGTCATGTAGGCGCCGGTGAAGCGGAGTGGCTGGCCGTCGATGGTGACGTTGACCGTCGAACCGTTGAGATAGGCCGCCATGTGCTCGAACGACTGCTGCTCCGCCTTCAGCTCCTCGAAGTCCATCGAGGTGATGCGGCCGTTGACGCCGAAGGCGTTGGCCGTGGTGGGATCGATGAAATTGACGCTGACGAGACGCTCGGCGTTGGGGAACGAGAAGCCGCGGAGCATCACGCCGTTGACGACGCTGAACATCGTGGTGACACCGCAGATGCCGAGGGCGAGGACGAAGACGGCGAGGGCGCAGAAGGAGCGTTCCTTGACGAGGACACGGGCGCCGACGCGGAGATCCTGGACGAAGGTTTCGATGATCATGGGGGAGGGGGGATGAGATTTATGGCAGCGGGCTTGGTGGCATCCATTGCAGGACGGGTGCCAAGCGGGACGCAGTTGCGTTAGTGTCGGGAAGGCAGCGGAATAAAAAATTCATTGCCGATGGGATGCATGACCAATGGTCCGATACCGAAACGCGACCGTCCCGCTAATGGGATGGCCGCGGAGGAGGCAGAGGCAGACGAAGGCTTATTCATGGCGGATGGCATCGAGCGGGTTGATGCGGGCGGCGCGGCGGGCCGGCAGCCAGCAGGCGAGGAGGCCGACGCCGGCGAGCACGGTGGTGAGCACAAAATAGGTCGGCGGATCGCTGGGGCTGACGCCGAAAAGCAGAAAGGCCATGAAACGCGTGAGGCCGAGCGCGGCGACCAGGCCCAGGCCGAGGCCAAACGCGATCAAAACCAACCCCTGCCGGCCGACGAGCCGGAGCACATCGACCTCCGAGGCGCCGAGCGCCATGCGCACGCCGATTTCCGGGGTGCGCTGGGTGACGCTGTAGGCCATGACGCCGTAGACGCCGAGCGCGGCGAGGAACAGGGCGCCCAGGCCGAAGGCGCTGAACACCTGGCCGAAAAACTTCCGGTCCCAGTAGGTGCGCCCGTGCAGCTGCCGCATCGTCTGCACGTTGTAGATCGGGATGTCGGGCCGCACCTGCAGCACCGCCTGTTGCAGGGCGGGTGCGTAGGTGGTGGGATCGCCCTCCACGCGGGCGGCGTAGCTGACGAAATTGTAGTCGAGCTGCTCGTGGGCCCGGTAGATGCCGCCGCGGTCATACGCCCGGTCGAGCCGTTGCGGCACGTTGCCCACCACGCCGACGATGGTCAGCCATTGCGGGCCCTTTTCGTTGGTGCCGAACACGTCCATCGTTACGCGCCGGCCGATCGGATCTTCGCCCGGGAACAGCCGCTCGGCAAAACGCTGGTCGATGAGGGCCACCGGCGGCTTGTCGCGCGTGTCCTCCGCGGTGAACAGGCGCCCCTTGAGCAATGGGATGCGCATGGCCGCGAAGTAGCCGTGGGAAACGGTGTGCGAGGTGGCCTGGTCGGAATCCTTGATGCTGCGGGGCATCGGCCGGCCCTCGATGAGGACGGCGTTGCTGTTGTTGCCGTCGCCGGGCAGCATGGCGGTGGAGCCCACGGCGAGAACGCCCGGCACCTCGGCCAACCGCGGCGTAAGCGCGTCGAAAAAGCGCCGGATCTCTTCCCGGTCGGTGAACTGGGTGGGCGGCATGCCCACGCGGAAGGTGATGACGCCGTTGGGATCGTAACCCGGCGGGGTGGACTGCAGCTTCAGGAAACTGCGGACAAAGAGGCCCGCGCCGATGAGCAGCACGGCCGAGAGGGCCAGTTGCGCGACGACCAGGCCCTGGCGGAGCACCCGCGTGCGGCCGCCGCCGGTGACGGCGCGCGCGCCCTCGCGCAGGCCCGTGGCAGTGTTGCGCGAGGCCTGCAGGGCCGGGAAAATGCCGAAAAACAGCGTCGAGCCCAGGGCGGCGGCGCTGGCAAACACAAACACCCGCCAGTCAAAATCGAACCGCAGCCAGAAGGGCATGACGCCTTCCGGCACCGCGGCGATGATCAGGCTGCCGGCCCAGACGGCGACCAGCAGGCCGAAGCCTCCGCCCAGGGCGCCCAAGACCAGGCTCTCGGTGAGGACCTGCCGGATGATGCGGCCGCGGGTGGCGCCCAGCGAGATGCGGACGGCGATTTCGTGCGCCCGCCCCGCGGATTTCGCGAGCAGGAGGTTGGCGACATTGGCGCAGGCGATCAGCAGCACGAAAAGCGAGGCGCCGAGCATCAGCACCATGGCCTGACCGGAATCTTCCGCGGCCTCCTCCCGCACCAGCCGGAGGGAGAAACCCTTGCCCTCGTTGGACGCCGGGTAGGCTTGGGCGAGCCGGTTGGCGATGGCCGCGGTCTCGGCCCGCGCTTCTTCCAATGTGACCCCCGGGCGCAAGCGCGCCCAGCCCGGCAGGTAGTGCGAAGCGCGCTCGTCCGGCTTGTGCTCGTGCAAAAAGGGCATCCAGAGCTCGTGGTTGAAGGGAAAGGCGAAGCCCGGCGGCATCACGCCCACGATGGTCACGCGGTGGCCGTTGATCGTCTCGATCCGGCCGATCACGTCTTCATTCCCGCCGTAGCGCCGCTGCCAGAGGGCATGCCCGAGGATGGCGACAGGGGTGGCGCCCGGTTCGCCGTCCGCGGCATTGAAATTCCGCCCCAGCACCGGACGGATGCCGAGCATGTCAAAGCCCTCGGCAGTGATGGAGGCGCCCAGCGCCCGTTCGGGCACATCGCCGCCGGAGAAGATCATCGTGCGTCCCTGGGTGGTCGTGAGACCTTCCAAGGTGCGGCTTTGCTCCCGCAGATCGAGAAAGTCGGGCTGGGACAACTCGTCGTGGCTGCCCGCTTGGCTGAGGTGCTGGCTGCCGACGATGACGACCCGGTCTTCGTCCACGATATGCGGGAACGGCCGCAGCAACACCGCGCTGAAGATGTTGAAAATGGCCGTCGTGAGCCCGATGCCGAAACCGAGCGCGATCACGGCGGCGAGCGTCACGCCGGGATTTTTTTGGAGCAGCCGGAGCGCGAAACGGAGATCGTGGAGCACGGAGAGAAAAGACTGAAGGACTGAAAGGCTGAATGCCTAACGGGATCGTTCTCGTCCTCTTAATCGTTCGCCTGATCCTGGCTGCGCGGGTGCGCCGCGAGGGAACGATTGAGATGACGACAACGGGAACGACTGAACCCGCTTGGGGCGGGTCGGCCGTCAGACCGCGGCCTCGACCTGCTCCTCAACGACGCGGCCGTCGAAGATGTGGATGGTGCGGTCGGCGTGGCGCGCGAAGCGCACGTCGTGGGTTACCATCACGATGGTTGCGCCGCCCTTGTGCAGTTCGGCGAGGAGCTGCATGACGGCGTCGCCGTTCTTCGAGTCGAGGTTGCCGGTGGGCTCGTCGGCGAGGAGCACGGCGGGCTTGCCGGCGAGGGCGCGGGCCACGGCGACGCGCTGCTGCTGACCGCCGGAGAGCTGGGAGGGCAGGTGCTTGGCGCGGTGGGCCATGCCGACTTTCTCCAAAGCCTCGGTGACGGCGGCCTTGCGTTCGGCGGCGGGCATGCCGCGGTAGGTGAGCGGCAGCTCGACGTTCTCATACACGGTGAGGTCGCCGATGAGGTTGAAGGACTGGAAAATGAAGCCGATCTCGCGGTTGCGGATGCGCGCGCGCTCCGGCAGCGAGAGACCCTGCACGGGGCGGCCGTTGAGCAGGTAGGTGCCGTCCGTGGGCGTGTCGAGCAGGCCGAGGATGGAGAGGAGGGTGGACTTGCCGCAGCCGGAGGGGCCGGCGATGGACACGTATTCTCCTTGGCGGATTTCCATGTGGATGCCGGAGAGGGCGTGGGTCTCGACCTCGTCGGTCAGGAAGACTTTGGTGACACCGTCGAGTTTGATCAGGGTTTCAGTATTCATGGTTGTTGGGATTAGAATTGGCCACGGAGGCGCGGAGACACGGAGGGATGGTTAGGTCAGGATCAGACGTTTGATGCCGTCCTTGAGGAGACGGGTGTTGAAGTTCAGGAGCAGTCCCAGTTGCAGGTGGGAAATTTTGAGGTAGGTGAGCACCTGCGCCTCGAAAAGTGGCTCGTGGCGCTCCACGCTTTTAAGTTCGAGGAGCAAAGCGTTGCCTACGACAAGATCGGCGCGGAATTCGCCCAAGGTCTGGCCTTTGTAGATCACTGGCAGGGCCTTTTGTCGCTCGAAGGGCAGTCCGGCTGCGGTCAGTTCGTGGCAGAGGGCAGCTTCGTAAATTGATTCCAGCAATCCCGGACCCAAGTGCCGGTGCACTTCAATGGCCAAGCCGATGACGCGTTCAGCGAGTTGATCGAGTTCGGCTTTGTTCATGAGGGAGGTTGGATTGGCCACGAAGGCGCGGAGGATAGGAATCGGTTGAAGGTCAGGGTGGGTTTTGCTCCGTGTCTTGGCGTCTCCGTGGCAATAATCAGCGCTCGTCCGCCCCGTGGTCGGGGTCGGTCGCCACAAGGGCGGACAGCAGGACGAGGATGATGACGGCGGGGAGCATCTTGAACGAGAACACGGCGAAAGGGGGAAAGTTACAGGGCAGGTGGGATCAACGCAGCTTGATGCGGTCCGCGCTGTCCCACTGGGACATGTCGGAGAGGATGACGCGGTCGCCGGGCTGGAGGCCGTTGACGATCTCGATGGTGTTGACGGAGCTGCGGCCGAGCTGGACCTGCGCGCGGGTGGCGTAGCTGCCGTCGGGATCGAGGCGGAAGATGCCGACGGTGCTGCGCTCCTGGCCGAAAGCGGGCCGGCCGACATGGATCACGTCGTCGAGGCGTTCGAGCTCGATGGTGCCGTCCACCGAGAGGTCGGGGCGGGAACCGCGGGGAAGCGGGTCGCTGATGATGACGTCCACGGTCACGGTGCCGGCCTGGACCGAGGGATCGATGCGGGCGACGTGGCCGGCGACGACGCCGTTGCGGGTGTCGATTTGCGCGGGCAGGCCGATGGCGATGTCCTTGGCCTGGGTCTCGGCGATGCGGATCTCGGCCTTCAGGCGGGTGGGATCCGCCACGCGGGCGAGATTGGTGCCGGGCTGCACCTGCGCGCCGACCTCGACGGGCAGGGCGGAGAGCACGCCGGTCATCGAGGAGCGGACCTGCAGGGCGTCGAGCTCGTCGTGACGCAACCGGGCCTGCGAACGCAGGCGGGCAACCTCGGCTTCCTGCACGGCGAGCTGGGGCTTGATGGATTCCTGCGCGAAGGCGAAGCGCTTTTGCTCGATGGCGTGGCGGGTGGCGGCCTGCTCGGCGGTGACCTGCGAAAGGCGCAGCTCCAACTGGGAAACCAGGCCGTCCTTGAAGAGCTGCTCGTTCACCTCGGCGCGGAGGCGGGACTGTTCGAAGTCGGCCTTGGCGTTGGCGGCGGCGGCCTCGGCGGCGAGCACGTCGCGCTCCAGTTGCACGCGGAGGTTGGCGAGGGCGGCCTCGGCGGCGCCGAGCTGGGAGTCGGCGTTGGCGGCGGCCTGTTCGACGTCGGGATTGGCGAGGATGAGGATGACGCTGTCGGGGGTGACCTCGGCGCCGGGGCGCAGAATGATGCGGTCCACGCGGCCCTGGGTGCGGGCGGCGATCCAGCGGATTTCCTCCGGCACCAGTGTGCCGAGGCCGCGGACCTGCCGGAGCATCTGGCCGCGCTTGACGGTGTCCACCCACACGAGGTTGCGTTCGACCGTGGGGGCGGCGGGTTTGAGCCGGCCGAGCAGAACGGTGATGCCGACGAGCGCGACGGCGGCGATGATGCCATAAACGATGCGCTTCTTGCGCTTGGCCTTCGATTGATCGGGGCGGGGAATGTCCATGTGTGCCACCCTGATTGCAGGCGCCGTGCCAGCCTGCTCGAAGTGCTTTAACTCATTGTTCCTTAAATTAATAAAAATATTGTGCGATTGGACCTCCGGCAACCGTGAGCCGAAGCCGGGATTCTGCCGTCCCAATAATGGGATGATCCCGGGCAGTGGAGGCTGGAGGCTTGTGCTGGTGCCGGCGGGAGGGCTAATTGCAGGCATGGATGCGCAAACCGGTGTCGGCAAAGTCGTGGTGGTCACGGCCGCGAGCCGCGGCATCGGCGCTGCCTGTGCGCGGGCGCTCAAAGCGCGCGGTTATCGGCTGGCCGTGATGTCGCGCAGCGAACGGATTGGTGAAGTGGCGCGGGAGCTGGATGCGCTGGCGGTGCAAGGCTCGGTGAGCGTGGCGGCCGACTTGGAGCGGTTGGTGGGCGAGACCCTGCAACGCTACGGCCGGATTGATGCGGTGGTGAACAACTCCGGCGATCCGGCTGGGGGCGATCTGCTGGCGATCCCGGATGCGCAGTGGCAGGATGTTTTTGAAATGTATCTGTTGAGCGTCATCCGCATGAGCCGGCTGGTGACGCCGGTCATGCTGGCGCAGGGTGGCGGCGCGCTCGTGAACATTTCCGGCTCGGACGGCAAGGAGCCCGACCTGCGTTTTCCTGTGGCCAGCACGATGCGCGCGGCATTGTCGGCCTACACGAAACTGTTTGCGCAGAAATATGCGGAGAAAAACATCCGCATGAACTGCGTGGCGCCGAATGTCGTCTTCGATCACGACCCGGCCAATGTGCGCGAGGACATCCGGCGCGAGGTGCCCATGCGCCGGCCGGCGCACTATCGCGAAGTGGCCGATGTCGTGGCGTTTCTGCTGTCGGACGAAGCGTCGTATGTGACCGGCCAGACGCTGGCGGTGGACGGCGGCCAGTCGCGGGCGCTGTGAGCAGGCAAAAGCGGTAAGCCATAAGCTTTAAGCGGTAAGCCGGTGAAATCTGGCTTTGACAGTCTAGGTGAGAGGGCGTTTCTAAAGTCCACCTAGACAAACTAGGCTTCAATCTCCTGAAATTTATGGCCAAAGAAAAACCCGATCTCGTTTACGGCACGCTCGACATGCTCATCCTGAAGGCGATCCAGCTCGAACCGCGCCACGGGCTGGGCATTGCCGACCGCATTCACCAAATGTCCGACGACGTCCTGCGCGTGGAGCAGGGTTCGCTCTATCCGGCGCTTTACCGGCTGGAAGCGCAGGGGTGGATCAAGGCGGAGGAGGGTGTCTCGGAAACGAACCGCAAGGCGCGGTTCTACCGCCTGACCGCGGCCGGGCGAAAACAACTCGATGCGGAGACCGAACACTGGTCGCGTATGACCGCTGCGATCAACCAAGTGCTGGCGAAGGCGTGAGGGCGGTGCGGCGCACCGCTGCGATAAGCTGTAAGCATTAGGCAAAAAGCGAATCCCCCGCTCATGAAGCTCTGGTCCAAGCTGCGTGCGCTGTTTTCACGCAGCCGTCTCGAACGGGAAATGGCCGAGGAGATGCAGGCGCATCTCGACGGGCTGACGGAGCGGAATATCGCCGCCGGCATGTCACCCGAGGAAGCGCGCTATGCGGCGCGACGCGCGTTCGGAGGGGTGGAGCAGATCAAGGAGCGGGCACGGGATGTGCGGGGGTGCGCCTTGGTGGACGGCTTTTGGGGCGATCTGCGGTTTTCCGTGCGGTCGTTTTGGCGGACCAAGATATTCAGTTTCGCGGTGATAGCGACGCTGGCGTTGTGCATCTGGGCCAACACGGCGGTTCTTGCCGTGCTGTATGGGCTGGTGCTGAAACCGTTGCCGTTTCACGACGCGGGACAGATCGTGGATGTCTACAACATGCGGCCCAAGGCGGGGCAGATGCACCAGAAAGTCGGCGTGGTGCAGTATCTCGATTACCGGGCCAATGCGGATTTGTTCGAAGCGTTTGCGCTGTGGTCGGGGTGGATGTTTAACATCGGCGAGGAGTCGGGCGCGTCGCGGCATGTGGGCATGCGGATCACGCCGGATTATTTCAAGGTGCTGGGGTTGCAGCCGCTGCTGGGGAGTTTTTTCACCGAAGAAGCCTGCCGGCCGGGACAGGATGCGGTGGTGGTGCTGACGCAGTCGTATTGGGAAAAGCATTTCAAGGCTGACCCGGACATCGTGGGCAAGGAGGTGCGGCTGTCGGGGCGTCCGCATACGATTGTCGGGGTGGTTCCGCAGCGTTTCGAGGAACTTAGCGTGGCGCCGTTGCTCATGGTGCCGTGGGTGTGGGATCCGGAGCGGGTGCAGCCGAACTGGCGGGCGGCGCCGATGGCAGATATGTATGCGCGGATCAAGCCGGGCGTGGACCACGGGATGGCACGAGCCCAGCTGGACACACTGGAGCAGCGTTTCCGCGAGTCGGTGGCCGATCCGGCATTGCGCGATTTTCTCGCGAGTGGCGGGCACCGGATGGGGCTGCGGCAGTTGCGGGCGCAGCAGACGGAGCCGATCAAGAACGGACTGATCATGCTGCAGGGCGGGGCGCTGCTGGTGCTGCTGCTGGGCTGTGTGAACGTGGCGAGCCTGATGCTTGCGCGGGCGAACACGCGGCAGGCGGAGTTTGCGGTTAGGCAGGCACTGGGCGCGGGTCGCGGCGTGCTGGCACGACAACTATTCACCGAGGCGGCGCTGCTCGCTTTGGTGGGAGGCGCGTTCGGCGTGGCGTTGGCCACGGCGAGCCTGAAGGCAATCAATATCTACACGGATAAAGCCATCTACGGCATTCCGCCGGTGCGACTGGATGGGAGCCTGCTCGGGCTGACACTGGTGGTCTCGCTCGGTGTCGCGCTGCTGATAGGCTTGTTGCCGGTGTTACGCATCTGGCGCGCGGGAAGTCTGCAGGGCGCGATCCAAAGCGGGACGCGCGCGGCGTCGCGTAATGGAGGGATCCGGGCGATGAGCGGCAGCCTCGTGGTGGCGCAAGTGGCGCTGGCATTGATGCTGCTGATCGGCGCCGGTCTGCTCATGCGCAGTTTTGCGAAAGTGATGGCGATCAATCCCGGGTTTGAGGTGAGCAAGGTCATCCATGTGCGCGCGGCCTACGACGCGGGGTTCAACGATCCGGACAAGCTGAAGGTGTTGCAGGACCGGATCCTGGAGAAAATGCGGGAGATTCCCGGCATCGAGTCGGTGGCATGCTCGGACCGGCTGCCCGGCTTTGGCGAGGACCGGCCGGCCACCCTTCCGCTCTGGGGCACGCCACCCGGGCAGGACGGGGTTTATCCGACCGCCGTGGTGATGGGCGTGTCACCGGAGTATTTTCCCACGATGGGCATCCGGCTGCTGGAGGGGCGCAATTTCACGGAAGCCGACCGGGTGCCAAACGCGCGGCCGGTGGTCATCGTTGATCGCAAATTTGCCGAACGGCATTTCCAGGGGAAGAGTGTGGTGGGGCAGTTGCTCGCGTGGGGTCGCCCGGACCAGAAGCCCGAGGATGCGCCGATAATTGTGGGCGTGGCGGAAGTCGCGCGGGTGGGTGGTTTGGAAACGGGCACCGACACGCCCTATGCCTACTTGGCGATGGGCACGTCGCGCGGCGGGCTGTCGGTCCTGCTGCGCACGTCGCGGGCGTTCAAGGAAGTGATGCCGGTGATTCGGGCGCAGTTGCGCCGTGTCGATGCGTCGCTGCCGATTTACCAGGAGCAGACAATGCAGATGTGGCTCGATGACAAGATGGCCGGCCGACGCGGCATGCTGTGGTTGCTTGGCGCATTTGCGGGCATCGCGCTTGTCCTGGCGGCGGTGGGTATTTACGGCATGCTGGCCTATGATGTGACGCAGCGGACGAAGGAGATTGGCATCCGCGGGGCGATCGGTGCGACGCAAGACCAGATCGTGATGCTGATTTTGCAGCAGGGAGTGTTGAAGGCGGGGTTTGGCTTGTTGATCGGTCTTGCCGGAGCGTTTTATCTGAGCCGCTACCTCAGCAGCCTGTTATATGAGGTGGAGGCGACGGATCCGCTCGTTTTCACGGGCGTGACGCTCCTGTTGATACTGGTCGCTTTGCTGGCGAGCTGGTTGCCTGCCCGGCGCGCGGCGAAGGTGGATCCGATGGTGGCGTTGCGGAGTGAGTAATCTTGCTCCGCGTGAAGCTACGCAGGGTAGCTATAAGCAATAAGCTCAATCAGTCATGAATTCTCGACCGGGCTCCCGTCGCTTCGGCCAGATGCGTGTGCCTGCTGAGGTGCTCACGCCGGCAGGCGGAGGATGGCGGTGCAGCCGGACGCGTCGGTGCGGTTTTTGAGCGCGAGCGAGCCGCCGTGGTTCTCGGCGATCTGGCGGCAGAGCACGAGGCCGATGCCGGAGCCGGCGGGCTTGGTGGTGAAGAAGGGCACGAAGAGGTTGGTGGCGTTGGCGATGCCGGGGCCATCGTCCTCGATGGTGAGTTCGAACACCTTGCCCTGCCGGCTCCAGCCGATGCGGACGCCGGCGTCGGGGTGACCCGCGGCGCGCATTTCCAGCGCCGCCTCGACCGCGTTTTTCACGAGATTGATGAGCACCTGTTCGATCTGGGCCGCATCGCAACCGATGGTGATGTCGTTCCCGCCGAGGATCCGGGCCGACAGGCGGGTTTCGAGGGCGGTGACGCGCTGCACGAGCGGGGCGACCTCGCAGGGCGCGATGGCGGGCGCGGGGAGCTTGGCGAACTTCGCGTAGGCCTGCATGAAGCGGCTGAGGCCCTCGGCGCGCGCCTCGATGATCTCGAGGCCGGAGCGCATGTCGTCCTCCCAGTCGGGCGCGCGCTGGTCGCGGCGCAGCATCACGCCGAGACTGCCGGCGAGCGACTTGATGGGGGCGAGCGAGTTGTTGAGCTCGTGGCCGAGGACGCGCACGAGGCGCTGCCAGGCCTTGAGCTCCTCCTCGCGGAGGGCCTGGCTGAGGTCGCCGATGACGACGAGCTGGTGCGGGCGGCCGCCCTCGCGGAAGAGCGTGCGGCGCATGCCCCAACGGCCGGCCTTGCCGGGAAAATTGATGTTGATGATGCGCCCGGTCTCGCCCTCGAGGCATTCCGCGAGCCCAAGCTCGGCGGCGGCGCGGCCGAGGATGCGCTCGGCGGGTTTGTCCAACAGGTTTTGCGCGGCGGGGTTCGCGAGACGCAGGGTGCCGGATTCGTCGAAGGCGAAGATGGCCACGTCGATCTCCTCCATGACCGTGCGCAGCAGGGCGGTGGCCTCCATCGCGCCGAGCCGCTGGTCCTGCAGGGTGCGGCTGAGGATGTTGATTTCGGCCATGACATCGCCGAGCGGTTCGTCGCGCCGGGCACCGCGGGCGCGGACGGAAAAGTCGCCCTCGCGCAGCGCGGAGAGCAGGTTGGCCATGGTCTGGAGCGGCCGGATCACGCGCGTGCGGGCGGCGGCGGCAAAGCCCAGCCAGCAGCCGAAGACGAGCACGCCGAGGGTCCACTGCACCCGGGCGGGAAAGTCGCCCCGCCAGATCAGGACCGTGGCCACGATGATCGCCGGCAGCCCGGCGAGCAGCGCCTGCGCGAAGACGGCGTTTTCGTGGCTCAACTTGTGTTTCGCAGCCATCAGCGGTGTGTTAACAGGCGGTAAGCGATAAGCACTAAGCTTTAAGCTTCTGAATAAAGCTGCCGAGCATGCGCCGGATTTCGAGGATCTCGGTGCTCAGTTTGGCTGCGTCCGCGGAACCGATGTAGTCCAGTTCCCCGGCAAGCAGAACGAAGTAATCCAGCTCGCACGCGGACCCGAGGGCGATGGTCATGAAGCGCTTCAGTTCGGCATCGCCGTCACGCCCGCAGCCTTCGGCGATATTGGCCGGTATGGAGCTGGCGGCGCGGCGAATCTGGCCGGTGAGACCGAAAAGCTCCTCCTTGGGAAAGCGTTTGGTCAGGCGATACAACTCCAGCGTGAGCAGATGACTGCGCTGCCAGACTTTGATCTCACGGTAATCTTTCACGCGCACACAGGCTGGAGTCCGAAGCTTACCGCTTAAAGCTTATTGCTTACCGCTTACAGCCCATACTTCTCCAGTCGGCGGTAGAACGCGCTGCGGCTGAGGCCGAGTTCCTCGGCGGCCTGTCGGGCGTTGCCGTTGCAGCGGGCGAGGGTCTTCTTGATCAGAAAGGCTTCGACCTCGTCGATGCTCATCTCTTCCAGCCGCGGCGCCGCCTGGCCGGCGTTGAGACCGAGGTCGGCGGGTCGGATCACCTTGCCCTGCGCCATGAGCACCCCGCGCTCAACGGCGTGGTCGAGTTCGCGGACATTGCCCGGCCAGGCGTAGGCGCGCAAGGTTTCGAGGGCGGCGTCATCAAAACCGGTGATGACCTTGCGGTAGCGCTCCACGTGGGCCTTAAGGAAATGCTGGGCGAGCAGGGCGATGTCCTCGCGGCGGTCGCGCAGCGGCGGCAGGTGGATGTGGATGGTGTTGAGCCGGAAAAGCAGGTCCTGCCGGAAGCGGCCGGCGGCGACCTCGGCGGTGAGGTCGGCGTTGGTGGCGGCGATGAGGCGGACGTTGGCGTGGTGGGTCTTCGACGAACCGACGCGTTCAAATTCCCCGGTCTCGATCGTGCGCAGGATTTTCGCCTGCTGGCTCATGGGGATGTTGCCGATCTCGTCCATGAAGAGCGTGCCGCCCTCGGCGAGCTCGAAGCGGCCGGCGCGATCGGCTTTGGCGTCGGTGAATGCCCCGCGCACGTGGCCGAAGAGTTCGCTCTCGAACACGCCCTCGGGGAGGCCGCCCATGTTGACGGAGATGAAGGGTTGGCCGCTGCGCACGCTCACGGCGTGGAGGGCGCGGGCGACGACGCCCTTGCCGGTGCCGTTTTCGCCGGTGATGAGGACGTTGGCGTCGGAGGGGCCGACCCGCGCGATGATCTCGAGCACCGGTCGCATGGCGGGGGAATCGGCGATGAGGGTGGGGCCGTCCTTGCCGCGCAAAAGCTGGTTTTCCTGCTCGAGCCGGCGATAGGCGCGCACGGCGCTGCCGAGCTCGATCTGGTTTTTGACAATGGCGAGCAGCCGCGGGTTGTCCCACGGCTTGGTGACGAAATCGCGGGCGCCGCGGCGCATGGCCTCGACGGCGACATCCACGCTGGCCCAGGCGGTCATCACGACCACGGGCAGGGAGGAATCAATGGTCTGGAGCTTGTTGAGGAGGTCCAGGCCCTCCTGCCCGCTGGTGGTGTCGCGGGCGTAGTTCAGGTCGATCAACGCCATCGCGAAATCGCGGGCCTCGACGGCCTTGATGACGGCGGCGGGGGACTTGACGGCCTCGATCTGGTAGCCCTCGCACTTGAGCAGCAACCGCAGGGCCTCCAGCACGTCGGGCTGGTCGTCGGCAATGAGGATGCGGGGGGCGGAGGATTCCGGAGCGGCCATGGACGGGAGCGAGTGACGCGTCGGGGCGCAGACCTGTCAAGCTGCCGGGGCGGCTCAAGCGGCGACGAGCGCAGCGACGCGGCGACGGCAAACGGCGGGGCGCACCGGCGTGGCGCGGAGGGCGGGCTCGATCCGGCTCAGCGCGGGCTTCCGGTAATCACGCAGCATGATGCCGATGAGGCCGGTTGCCGTGAAGACGCTGAGGGCGGCTTCGACGCTGATGTCGGTATAGGTCAACGCCGAGAACGCGAGGGCACCGGCGGCGAGGTTGAAGGCGAGGTTCTTGATGAGGGAGTTGTTCATGATGGGTTTGAAGTTGCCACCATGATTGCACGGGCCGTGCCAACTGATTTTAGTTTTTATAAACCAATGTCAGACAACGGATAAAATTTTAAGTCTGCTTTCCTGGCAGTGAAATCGCCCGTCCGTGCTTTCGCTAACGGGAGGCGTGATTCCCAAAAATGGGATGAAGGCGGGCGCAAAAAAGCCGCAGGCGGAAATTCAACCGCTGCGGCAAAATGGTCGGGCCGGTGAGACTTGTGCGCCGAAGGCGCATTCGAACCTGCCTGTGACGCAGAGCTCCACGAAGTCGTGGAAAAATGGTCGGGCCGGTGAGATTCGAACTCACGACCTCTTGCACCCCATGCAAGCGCGCTACCAGGCTACGCTACGGCCCGAAACAAGAGAACGGTCACAAAGCGGGATGCGGGCGGCGGTGGCAAGTGGTATTTTTGGTGCCGGCGGTGCCATGAGCCGGCCGGATTATCGTTTGGGGTATTTCTCAGCCAACCAAGCCCGTCCTTGTCCCGACTTGAGGAATTTCTCCCGCTGCCGAGCTTCGGCGTAGGAAGATGCTTGCTCCTGATGCAGCACCGCAAATTTCCCGATCAATCGCCCGGAGTGCGAATTTTTTGCATGCTCACTCAATCTGCGCGGCAAATCCTTGGTAATGCCAACGTATCGCCTGTTTTCGCCTTCCAAGATGTAGATCGTGATCATGGGGGATCGGCAGCAGGGGTTTCCGTTGCCAAGTTTGGTTTTTGGCGTCCAGTCAGCAAGGCCGGGTAAAATTGGAAGGGCGGCCGGTGAGACTTGTGCGCCGAAGGCGCATTCGAATCCGCCGCAGGCGGACAAGCTCACGACCTCTTGCACCCCATGCAAGCGCGCCCGCCACAGGCGGATAAACTACCAGGCTTGCCCGCCTTTGGCGGGCTACGCTGTAAATTTTGGTGCCGGCCTGCGGCAGGATTGGCTTGTCGGCCCGGGCGCGTCCGCGAACGTGGCGGGGCGCACCATGATATCCCCCCGAACGGCAATCCTCTGGCTCTGGCCCCTGGCTTTGGCGGCGTTGATCTTTGTCGCCTCGGGCCGCGGCGAGGTGGCGGCGCCGGATGTCATCGGGATCGACAAGGTGGCGCATTTCCTGATGTTCGGCCTGCTCGGCACCCTGGTGGTGCGCACCGGTTGCCGGCCATGGGTGGCGGTGGTGCTCGTCTCGTGTTACGGCTTCGCGGACGAGTGGCGCCAAAGCTTCACCCCCGGTCGCATGGTCGAGGTGGCCGACTGGGTGGCCGACACGCTGGGCGCGCTGGTGGCCGTGTTTTTTTACACCCGTTGGACTCTCTATCGGGTTTGGTTGGAGCGGCCGTTGTTTGGCCGCCAACGCCGGGTTGAAAACCCCGCGGCGGTGGTTCCAAATCAGCTGTCATGACTCCCGCCGAGGCCCAGCAACGCATCGCCCAGCTCCGCGCCGCGGTCGCGCGGCACGACGAGCGCTACTACCGGCAGGCCAAGCCGGAGATTACCGACTTTGAATACGACCGGCTGAAGCGCGAGCTGGCCGACCTGGAGACGGAATTTCCGCTGTTTGCCAGCGCCGACTCGCCCACGCAGAAGGTCGGCGACGACCGCGTGCAGGGATTCAGGGAGGTGGCGCACCGGCAGAAGATGCTCAGCCTCGACAACACCTACAGCGAGGAAGAGGTCCGCGCGTTCCATGCCCGCATGGTCCGGCTGCTCGGTGCGGAGAATCTGCATTACACGGTCGAACCCAAGATCGACGGCCTCGCGGTGAGTCTGACTTATGAGCACGGCCGCTTCGTCCGCGCCGTGACCCGCGGGCAGGGCGACAAGGGCGACGACGTCACCGCCAACGTGCGCACCATCGCCTCGCTGCCGCACGAGCTGAAAAAAGTGCGCGGGGCGGTGATGCCCGACATCGTCGAAATCCGCGGCGAGATCTACCTGACCGTCGCCGAGTTCGAGCGGATCAATGCCGAACGTGCCGCCGCCGGGGAGGAACTCTACGCGAATCCGCGCAACACCGCCGCCGGCACCATCAAGCAGCTCGATTCCGCGGAGGTGGCGCGCCGCAAACTCTCCATTGTCCTCTACAGCCTGGGCCATTGTGAACCGGCCGTGGTCACGACGCAGGCCGAGCTGCATGCGCGGCTACAGGCCTGGGGGCTGCCGGGAGTCGAACGCATCTGGCACGTGCACGGGATTGACGAAGTCTGGGCGGCCATCGGCGAACTCGATGCGTTGCGCCGCACCTTCGCCTACGGCACCGACGGCGCCGTGGTGAAGCTCGACGACATGGCCCTGCAGCGTGAGGTGGGTTCGACCGACAAGGCGCCGCGCTGGGCCATCGCCTACAAATACAAGCCCGACACCGCGCGCACCCGGCTCAAGGCCATCACCATTCAGGTCGGCAAGACCGGCATCCTCAGTCCGGTGGCCGAGCTGGAGCCGGTGTTTCTCGCGGGCAGCACCATCGCCCGCGCCACGCTCCACAACGAGGAGGAGATCCGCCGCAAGGACATCCGGGTCGGCGATCTCGTTGAGATCGAGAAGGCCGGTGAGGTCATCCCGGCGGTGCTGCGCTCTTTCCCCGAGGAACGCCCGGCCGGCGCGCCGGAGTTCGACCTGCCGGCCGCCGTGGGCCGCAAATGTCCGGTGTGCGGCGGCAAAATCGCCAAGCTGGCCGTGGCCGACGAGGAGGCGCAGGGCGTGGCGTGGAAGTGCCAGAATTACGACTGCTCCGCGCAACGCACCGGGCGGCTCGGTTTCTTTTGCAGCCGAAAAGCGCTGGCGATCGACGGCGTCGGCGGCGTGGTGGCCGAAAAGCTGGTCGAACTCGGCCATGTGCAGGATCCGCCGGACCTCTATGACGTCCCGCAGGAAACGCTCGCGACGCTGAATCTTGGCACGGCAGAGAAGCCGCGCGTGTTCGGTGAGAAGAACGCCGCCAAGGTTGTGGCCGCCCGCGAGGCCGCGCGGGCGTTGCCGCTGGAGAAATGGCTCTACGCGCTCAGCGTGCCCGCCGTGGGCGAAACCACCGCCCGCGAACTCGGGCGGCGCCACCGCAACTTTGCGGAACTGGCCGATTCGGCCTTGCTCCGCGCGGTCTTGAAAAAAGCCGAGCTCGCCGCCGAACGGGAGCTGCAGGCGCCCAGTTCGCGGAAAAATCCGGCCAAGTCCGACGAGGACAAGGCCCGGCGCAAAGAGTTGTGCGCACGGCTCGATGCCGAGATCGCCGCGCTGGATGCGGGCCCGCTGGCCGGGGTGCCGTCGGACATCGGCCCGGCGGTGGCGGCGAGTGTGGTGGAGTTTTTCGCGAGTGCGCCGGGCAAGCGGCTCCTGACCAAGCTGCGGAAGCTCGGCATTGATCCGCAGGGCACGGTGGTCGCCGCGGGCGTGTTCACGGGGAAGACTTTTGTCCTTACGGGCACGCTGCCGACGATGAAGCGCGAGGAGGCCGAGCAGAAGATCCTGGCGGCCGGCGGCAAGGTGAGCGGCAGCGTCAGCAAGAAGACCAGCTACGTCCTCACCGGCACCGAGGCCGGATCGAAACTCGAAAAGGCCCGGCAACTCGGCGTGCCCGTCATCGACGAGCCGGAGTTCCAGCGCTTGCTGGGCGGTTAAGCACAACGTGGCTCACTCCGCCGCGGAAGTGAGTTCGCGTTTGGGGCCGGTGTAGCGGTCGAAGACCTCGCGGTGGCCGCGCAGCGACATCGGGCCGTCGCGGTGGTAGTAACCGGTCACCCATTCGAGCAGGAAACCGAGCTTCTCGTTTTGCTCCGCCTGGGTGGGGTATTTGTGCGGCTCATGGGGACGCGATTCGCAGTGCCGGCGGCAAACCGCTTCCCCGGGGTTCAGGAAAATCAGTTCCGGCTGCCGGGCGAGGGCGACGGCGATCAGGTCGCCGTAGCAGCCCTCGATGATCCAGTGTTCGCGCGCATCGAGCCAGGCAGCGAGATCGCTGCGCACGGCCGCGGGATCGCGCGGCACGGCGACTTGGCCCGGCTCCCAGACCAGGGTGTCCAAATCCAGCACCGGACGTCCGTCCGCCGCCGCGAGCTTGCGGGCCAAGGTGCTCTTGCCGGAGCCGGAGTTGCCGAGGATGGCGGTGCGCATGGCCGGAAACCTGTGGCTTCCGGCCGAAGTGCCAAGCAGGATTGACGAAGCTCAGGCCGGCGACGGGGTGGCCGGTTTCTTTTCCCCGAAGACCACCCGGTCCAGCGAGAGCGGGCCGCCGCCGCTGATGGTAATCACGACGAGCAGGAACAGCACGAGCGCCGAAAACTCCAGCGATTGGCCGAGGGCGAAGAGCCCGTCCTGCCGGTGCACGATGAACACCGCGCCGGCGAGGATCGGGACCTGCACGAGGGCGGCGATCCGTGTCAGGAAGCCGATCGCGAGGAGGATGCCGCCGACGAAATGGGCGAGGGCCACGTAATGCAGCAACAGGCCGGCGGCGAGCCAGTCGCTGCCGGTGCGGGAAAGCATGTCGAGGACGAAGTCGGTGCGGATGTTGAACACGAGCATCACACCGCGGGCGAGCAGTCCGAGGCCGAGGTAGATGCGGATGCAGTCGAGCCAGGTGTCGCGGCGGGCTTCCGCCCACGGGATGAGGGCATGCAGGGGTGGCATGGGAATCTCCGGGTTGAGGTTGGGGGAACTCGACCGGAGCACGGGATGTGATCCGGCGCGGCCGGAGGGTAGCGCCGCCGGGCCGGGGCGGTCAACGGCGGAGAGTTGCGTGGCAGGCCTAGGACTCCCGTCTGGCGCGGTATTCCGTGGTCAGCATGCCGGCGTAGCCCCAGTTTTCGGGTTCCACCTCGTCGATCACGATGTGGATGTGCTCGGTTTTTTTGCCGAGGTTTTCGACCAGGGTGCGGGTGATGTCGGCAACGACGCGCCGCTTTTGTTCGGGAGTGACGCCGTCCTTGGTGATTTTGACGTTAACGTAGGGCATGGATGATCACTCCGGCCAGCCGGGTTGGTCCTTGAAGGGACGGAAGGGCATGCCGCGGGTGAGATCGGCGGCGACGGGCTTTTGCTGCAGGTGCAGGGCGTGGCGGTCGAGCTCGCGGCCGGTGACCTTGCCCGCGGGGAAGTAGCGGAAGAGGAAGGTGTGTTCGCCCTGATCCTGCCACGCGTAGTGTTCGAGTTTTTCCGGCAGAATCTTCGGGTCGTGGTGGGCGAAGGGGCAGGAGCGCAGCAGGGTGAGGTGGAGCTCGCGCTCGTCACCGCTGACGGCGAACACCTCGGGCGCCACCACGCCGGCGCGGGTGTGGTCTGCGAGTTTGAGCAATGAGCGGTCGCGCAGGGGGAGTTCGCGGCCGTCGCTGGCGCGGGGCAGGCCGCCGCCGGGGATGCCGTCCTCGCGCGAGGTGATGGCGGCGCCGGGGGCCCAGGACAGCCGCAGCAGGCGGTGATGCTCGTGCCAGGTGACGCGCAGGCGCAGCTCGTAGAAATTTTGCCCGCGGTAGCGGCGCCAGTCGGCGCAAAGGCGGCTGGCGCCGATGCGGCCGGTCAGCCGCCAGAGTTGGCGCAGCGGACCGTGCTCGACTAGTTCGGGCTCATCCCAGTGGGCGTGATCGAGCTGCGGGCCGGCGAAACGGTCGAGGCCGTGGGACCAGGTGTCGGATTTGTCCTCGATCAGCCGCAGCTCGGGCAGCGGACATTGGGCCATGATGGGGCCGCGGCGCCCTCGCCGCGGTTGGTCGGAAGAACGCGGCGGGGGCGCCGCGTCTCCATAGGCTAGTGGCCAGCTTAGCGTGCCGCGGCCGTCGGCGGCGACAGTAAGGGTGAAATCAGGCGCGGCGCCTTTGAGCTTCGCGGATTTCTTGCCGGGGTTGCGAGCGATGCGCACGCTGCGGAGGGTGCCGGGGGCGAGGTCGAGCGGGAAGAGGACGCGCATGGTGTCGGGCATGAGCGTCTCGGGCTCAATTAGCTGGTGCGGCACGAGGCGGCCGCGTTCGTCGAGCAGGCACCAGTCGGGTTTCCAGTGCGTCCATTCGAGCCAAGGCTCGTGTTCGACGAAATCGGAGAATTTTTCGCCGGTGTAATTGGCAAACACCATCCGCTGGCGGCGGTCGGGCGGCAGGGCGTGGACGCGGCGGCGGAAGGTTTCGCTGAGCACGGTCTCGGCGGCGGCCTTGGCGCCGGCGAGCTGGTCATCGGCCGCCTTGGCGGCGCCCGGCGTGCAACTGCCGCCGAGCGTATCATGGAAGGAATTGAAGCAGAGGCTTTCCCACGCGGCCCGGAGCGCGGGCGCGACGGCCTTGCGTTCCGCGGGCTTGGCCCGGGCAAGGGCCTCGCGGGCTTGTGCGAGGTGGTTTTCGGCGCGACGAACGCCGAGCTTCACGGGCCGGTGGGTGGTGTAGCAGCCGATGGCGTGCATCTGCAGCTCGCCGGTGACGAGCGGCAGGTGCTTCACCTGCGGCGCGAGGGCGCGAAAGAATTTCTCCGGCGAGGAGAATACCATGCGCGCGCCCGGGATGGCGTGCTGGTTTTCCCGGACCCAGCGGATGATATGCTCGTTGGGACCGCCGCCATGGTCGCCGACGCCGAGGAAGCTCATCGTGTGGGTGACGCCGTCGGGCAGGCCTTCCAGGGAACCGGCGACGTGCTCCAGCGTGGGCGGGACGATGGTGCAGTAGCCGTGCGGGATGCGGAAGGTGTTGACGGCCTTGCCGCCCGGCCGGCCGCGCCAGCGGAAGACGCGGGCGGGGAGGGTCGTCTCGTGGGCCATCGGCCGCATGAAGACGTAGCTGTCCTGACCGTGGGCGGCCATCACATCGGGCAGTGCGGCGGTGTGGCCGAAGGAATCGACGTTGTAGCCGATGCGGGGAAAACGCCCGAGGTGCTTTTTGAACCAGTCGCGGCCAAGCTCGATCTGCCGGTGCATGTTTTCGAGCCCCGGGAGGTTGCAGTCGGGCTGGATCCACCAGCCGCCGACCACGGACCAGCGGCCGGCGCGGATGTGGGCCTTGATGCGGCGGAAGAGGGCGGGATCGTGGCGGCGCACCTGCTCATAGACCCAGGCCTCGCCGCGGGTGAAGATGATGTCGGGGTGCCGGTCGAGCGTGTTGCACATGGTGTAACACGTGTTGAGGCACTCGTCGACGCCGGCGGTCCAGGGCCAGAGCCAGACGGGGTCGAGATGGGCGTTGAGGACGATGTGAACCGTGCGCATGGGGAGGGGAAGAAAAGGCTGAAAGGCTGAAAACTGAAGGGCTGAAAACGGAAACGGAGTTAACCACTTATCCGCACTAATAAACACTGATCCGGAGGGATCGGGCGAAAGGATTCGCCAAGGACGAGTAGGGGGCGGCACGGCCCTGTGCCGCTCTGAGATGTGCGAGAGTCAGGCGGAGGCAGTGTTGGCGAGGTCGCGCGTCATGCCGTGGTTCCGACCGCGGAGGGCGAGGCGCACGTTGGGGTGCTTGTTGGCATCCTCGATCACGTCGTCACCGGCATGCAACTGCACCAGGACGGTTTTGCGGAGCTCGTTCGAGCGGTTGTGCTTCGAGCCGTGGAGCGTGAAGTAATGGAAGAAGAGCACGTCGCCGGGCTCGGCGGTGATGACCGTGGCGTTTTCCAGCGGATATTTTTCGAGGAGCTCCGACGGTTCCTGACCGCTGGTGTGGGCGGCGCGGCCGAGGCGGTGCGAGCCGGGATAGACGCGCAGGCAACCCATCTCGTCGGTGGCGCGCGAGACGTGGATGATGCCGGCGATCATGGTGTCTTTGACCGACGGGAAGTAGGACCAGTCCTGGTGCATGGTGAAGGGCATGCCGTTTTCCCGGGGTTTCTGAAAGAGCTTGGTGTGATGCAGGATGATGTCGGGGCCGAGGATGGCCTCCGCGACGTCGAGAAAGGGATCGGACTGGATGGCCCGGAGCCAGGCGGCGGAGTAGCACTGCACGTTGTGCGTGTGCGTGATCATGCTCGTCTTGCCGCCGATCTTTTCCTGGAGCTCGCCGGTCCACTGGACGTTGTCGAGGTTGCCGGTGCGGGCGAGCTGCTGCACGATGCGGTCGAACTCGGTTTCGAGCGCGGCGATTTCGGCGGGCTTGAACAGACCGCGGGCCAGATAGTAGCCGTTTTCCTGGAAGAAGGTTTTGATTTGTTGGGGAGAATCCATGGGGAAGGGGAACAACCGGACGATTGCGGTGCCGGGCCGGGCGGGAAGAAAAAGCGGTTGTCGGATTCCGGCTCATGTTGTCTGAATTCAACACATGGCGATTTCAACCCAGAGCCTCCGCTGGCCCCGACAGGCGATGCCCGTGCTGCGCCGCGGCGGGCGTTTTCCGATGGTGGCGCACAATCCCGGGGTGGTCTATGTGACGCCAGCGGCACTCGTGCTGCACGTGCACGACTACACGGGCCGGATGTGGCTGGGGCAGCGGCCGGTGCGGTTGCAGCCGGGGGATTTCACGCTGACCCCGGCCCTGCTGCCCTCGCACTACGACCTCGACGCGCCCGGGTTTCACCTGTGCGTGCACTTCGAGGCCGCGGCGCCGGCGGACGGCGAGACGATCCGGGTGCCGTTGCACTGGCGGCCGGGACCGCACACGCGGGCGTTGGGCGAGCGCTTGCAGGAAATCATCCACCTTTTTCGTCTGGGAGAAGGAGGCGGCAGCGAAGCCGGCCTTGCGCGCCATGCCGCCAACCATGCGTTGCAGAGCCTGCTGCTGTGGATCGGCGTGATGGCCGGTTCGGGCCGGCGGCTGACGGTGACGGCGCCGACCCGGGTGGACGGGGCGCTGGAGGCGGTGCGGCGGCACCTGGACGAGCATTATCGCGAAGTTCTGGATGTGCCGGCGCTGGCGCGGGAAATGGGCGTGAGCCAGAACTACCTGGCGCGAAAATTTCGCGCGCAGCACGGGATGACGCTTCTGCGTTACGTGCTGGGCCGGCGCGTGGAGCTGGCGCGGCATTTGCTGGCCGCGACGCGCATGCCGCTGAAGGCAATCGCGATCGAGGCGGGCCTGGGGAATCCGCAGTATTTTCACCGGCAGTTCCGCGCGATCGTCGGGCACAGCCCGAGCGTTGAGCGGGAGCTGGCCGCCGGGACGGCCTGAGACCTTACATGCCGCGGGCCTGCAGGGCTTGGCTGAGCTCCTGCATGAAGGCCTGGGCGTCGGCCGGGTTGGGGCGGTAGCCGGGCTGGCTGATCTCGGTGAAGCCGGGGCGGCCGTAGTTGTCCACGATCCATTTCCCGGTGACGCCGTCGCTAAAGGTGACGGTGCCGCTGGCCAGCGCGCCCGGGATGAGGGTGACCTTGTCCACGCTCACGGACACCCCGCCGCCGCCGGGCGGCAGCTCATCGGCAAAATCCTCTCCGTCGTCCGGCTGGGCGGCATCCTGGTCGCCGCCGAGGCCGCGCTTTGCCTGTGCCTTGTCGAGACAGCCCTGTTTCTCCGGCGC
>JAHCLN010000004.1 GCA_026125215.1 Opitutaceae bacterium | reverse complement strand
GGGTCGTCTCGCGGTCGGTCGGCGCGGGCAGCGCGGCGGCGCGGGCCACGCGCGGGTTGAGCCGCTGGGTGATGCGCTTGATCACGCCGCCCTTGCCCGCGGCGTCGCGGCCCTCGAAGACGATCACCAGCCGGTGACCCGTGGCGACGATCCAGTCGTGCATCTTCACCAGTTCGCCCTGCAGGCGGAAAAGCTCCTTGAAATAGCGGGCGCGGTCGGCCTTGTCGGCATTTTGGTCGAGCGTGCGCCCGTCGAAGCCGGGCACGTCGCGCTCCCAGTCCTCGCGCTCCATTTCGAGCTCCTCGTCGTAGTCGTCGATGAGCTCGCGGTGCACGCGGCGCATGAACTGGGCCTCCTGCGCGGCGGTGCGGGGAGATTCGCCGCCCGGGGCCGGGGGCGTGTTGTCGGGGTTGGCGGAAGATTTGGTGGGCATGGGGCGCGTCCCGCGGGACGGTCCCTCCAATGGGCCACAAGCGCCCCCGGGGTCAAGCGGCCTGCGGCCGGGCCGGCGCAATTGTCACATTCACGTAACCGTCGCGCCCGGATCCAACGGGCGCCACCAAACGCCGTTGTTCAGCACGTCGCCCAGGCCCGCGCCCGCGCCGCCCGCGGTGAAAACCACACCCGGACGGGCGGGCAGGAGGTTGCAGCCGGACGGCTTTTCCACGTTGGGCAGCCAGTGCGGCACCCGGGGGTCCGGCTCGCTGAGCAAGGTTGCGCTGAAGGTAACGCCGCCGTCGCGCGAGGTGAACTGCATGATCTCCGTGCCGGGATGGCCCCAGGCCTCCTCGCCGGGCCGCAAGTTTTGCACGGTGCCGACGACGATCAAGCGCCCGTCGGGCATGAAGACCACTCCGCCCTGGTGCACCATCGCCCAACCGCGGAAGGCGGCCGGCAGAAAATCATTGAGGCGCACCTGCCGCCAGCCGCCGTCGGCGCGGCCGGCCGCGAGAAAGGTTTCCGCACCCTGCGGCGTCTTGATGCTGTAGGCGAAGTGCGGCCGGCCATCGGGGCTCAGCGCCATCGAGCCGCTGTCGGCAATGCGGCCTGCGCGGGAATCGCAGACGACCAACGGATCCACCTCGTCGGCGGAAGCCGGCAAGGCCAGCGGGGTGCCGTCGAGCCGCGTCCAGCTTTCGCCGCCGTCGGGGCTCGTGATGCAGCCCACGGCCGTGACCGCATCCTTCTTTTCGTAGTCCGGCATCTCATAGATGCGGAAGGAGAGAAACAACCGGCGGTGATCGGACGCCCAAACCATCGAAGCCGCAAACTGGCTGTAATTCAGCTGCCGCGAACACAGGACCGCCCCGCGGCGGGTCCAGGCCCGGCCGGGTGCCTTGGTCCACAGTTCCAGTTCCCACGGCCGGTTTTCAAAACTGCGGCGCGCGGACAGCACCAGCGCGCCGTCCGGTGCGCAGAGCAGGGTCGGATAGGTCAGGTCTTGGCCGAACTGCTCCATCGTCCCCCATTCGGTTGCATCGTTGGGCCGCACCGAGCGGTGATAACGGAAGGGGTGGTGGTGCGAGTAATAGACGATGTGCAGGAACCCGTCGGCATCCACGGTGAGCGCGGGGCCGCCGTGGTTGTCCACCGCCTCACCGACCGTGACCGCCGGTCCCCAGCGGCCCGTGGCATGGTCCAGCGTGCGGATTTTTATCCGGAAGCCCTCCGGCGGCGTGTCGAGCCAGGTGACGTGCGTGCGGCCGCGAAAGGTGATGATCTTGCCCGACTCCAGGTAGGCCGTCGCCCGGCCGCTGCCGGTGGCGGAAAGCAGGAAGGCGTCCGATTCCATCAGGCGGCGCCCGGCGCGAGGCCCCGCTCGCTGGCCCGGGCAAAGCCGATGACCCGCCGGAACTCGGGCGTATCGGCGGCAGGATGCGCGGAGAGTTTTTCCAGCGCCTGGGTGCGGTTGAGGCCGTCGCGGTAGAGGATGCGGAAAATTTGCTTCACCCGTTCCAGCTGTTCCGCGGTGTGGCCGCTGCGCTCGAGGCCGACCTTGTTGAAAGCGCGCACCTCCGCCGGCGTGCCGTCGGCGATGAAATACGGCGGCAGGTCCTGCACGAGCTTGGCCATGGCCGAGAGCATCGCGTGCGCGCCGATGCGGCAGAACTGGTGGATGCCTGCGGCGCCGCCGATCACGACGTGGTCCTCGACCGTGACGTGGCCGGCCATCGAGACGGCGTTGCTCATCACGATGTGGCTGCCGAGCACGCAGTCGTGCGCGATGTGGCTGTAGGCGAGCACGGTGTTGTGCGAGCCCAGCACGGTAAAGTCGCCGTCGAAGGTGGCGGCATGCACGGTGACGTATTCGCGAAACACATTGCGGTCGCCGGCGCGCAGGCCCGGCCGGCCGCCCTTGAACTTCAGGTCCTGGGTCTTGCCACCGATACAGGCGTAGGGGAAAATCTCGCACCCCTCCCCGAGCACGGTGAAGCCCTCGACCGAGGCGTGGTGGTGCAGCCGCGTGCCCGCCCCGAGCGTGACCTCCGCGCCGACATAGGCAAAGGGGCCGATCTCGACGTCGTCGCCGAGCCGGGCGCCCGGTTCCACAACGGCGGAAGGATGGATGCGGGCCGCCATGATCAGGACGCCGCGTCGATGTCCACGAAGCCGAACATCAGCTCGGCGGAGGACACCACGTTGCCGCCAACCGTGCAGGTGGCCTCGGCCACGCCGATCTTGTTGCCGCGGCTTTTGGTGAGCTTGGCGTTGATCACGAGCTGGTCGCCAGGACGCACGGCGCGGCGGAACTTCACCTTGTCGGCGCTCATGAAGAGGGCGGTCTTGCCCTCGGTGACGGCGTTGCGGAGCAGCAGGATGCCGGAGGCCTGGGCCATGGCCTCGATCTGGAGCACGCCGGGCATCACGGGTTCGCCCGGATAGTGGCCCTGGAAATACGGCTCGTTGATGGTGACGTTCTTGATCGCGACCAGCTCGGTGTCGCCGATGAACTCGAGCACGCGGTCGATCATCAGGAACGGATAGCGGTGCGGCAGCATCTCGAGCACGCGCTTGATGTCGAGGGAGGTTTCGCCGGGCTGCGGGGTCTTGGCGGCGGGGGTGGCCTTCTTTTTCGGCCCCTTCTTCCGCTCCTGCAGCCGGTCGAAAAGGATTTTCGTGAGCTCGGCGTTGATGGCGTGGCCCGGCCGGGTGGCGATGATGTGCGCCCTTAGCGGCAGGCCGAGCAGCAGCACGTCGCCGATGATGTCGAGCATCTTGTGCCGCACGAACTCGTCCTTGAAGCGCAGGGGCTCCTTGGAGATGATCTTGTCGCCCTTGATGACGACCGCGCAGTCGAGCGAGCCGCCCTTGATCTTGCCGAGCTTCAGCAGCTCCTCGATGTCCTCGTAAATCGTGAAGGTGCGGGCAGCGGCGATCTGGGTCATGTAAACCTCGGGATCGATCGTCAGCGAGAGGTGCTGGGTGTGGATGCCACGGTTGTCGGCCGAGGTGCAGGAGATTTTGAACTCGTCGCAGGGCAGCGCGATGATCGAGGAATCGCCGCGCGTGACCGATACCGGCGCCTCGAGGGTGAAATACTCGCGCTCCTTGTCCTGTTCCACCGGCTCGCCCTCAAGGATCATGTTCACGAAGGGCCGGGCCGAGCCGTCCATGATCGGGGGCTCGGAGGCGTTCATCTCGATGAGCACGTTGTCCACCCCGCAGCCATGGAGCGCGCTGAGGACGTGCTCGACCGTGTGGATCTTGGCATGGCCGCTCTGGATGGTGGTGGCGCGGACGAGGTCGGTGACCTGGTCCACCCGCGGGCGCAGTTCCGGGGCGCCGTTGAGATCGATGCGCTTGAAGACGATGCCGTGGTCCGCCGGGGCGGGCTTCAGGGTCAGGGTGACCGCTTCGCCGGTGTGCAGCGCGCTCCCGGTGAGGGAGACGGCGCGGGCCAGAGTGCGTTGTTTCATAGGGTTGGGAGAGTTTCGGTAACGCGCGGGGTCCAGCGCAAGCCCCGAGATGGCGCGGGCCTTGACAGGGGCGGAGCGGGACCCTTACTCCATCACCCTTTTAACACACAAAACCGCCATCCATCATCATGCCCGCAGCCAACGACATCCGCAGAGGTCAGGTCATCAAGTTCAACGGTGAGCCGCACCTCGTCATGGAAACCCAGCACCGCACGCCCGGCAACCTCCGGGCATTCGTGCAGATCAAGATGCGCAACCTCCGCTACGGCAAGGCGCTCGACCAGCGTTTCGCCTCGACCGACTCGATCGAGGTGCTGCCGACCGAGCGCAAGACGCTGGAGTTCAGCTATGCCGACCGCGAGACCTACGCGTTCATGGACCCGGAGACCTTCGAGCAGATCGAACTCTCCGAGCAGACCTTGGGCGACGTGAAGAACTACCTGACCCCGGGCGGGAAAGTGGACGTGCTCTTCGTGGACGAGCGCCCGCTTTCCGTGGACCTGCCCTCGACGGTCTCGCTGAAGGTGATCGAGTCGGCCGAAGGCGTGAAAGGCGACACGGCCAGCAACGTCCAAAAACCCGCCAAGCTGGAAACCGGCCTGGTCGTGCAGGTCCCGCTCTTCATCAAGGAAGGCGAGATCATCAAGGTGAGTACGATCGACGGCACCTATCTCGGCCGCGCCTGAGCGCCCCTCCCCTTCAATCCGGCCCGCGGCATCCCAGCCGCGGGCTTTTTTGCGCTACTGCAGGGCTGCCACCGCGGCGGCGTAGGCGGTCCTGGCCTCCTCCGGACTGGCGGCGGTCACATTCAGGTTTCGCAGCCGGCCGTCGGTCAAACCGTAGATCCAGCCGTGCACGCTGAGGTTCTGGCCGCGGTGCCAAGCATCGCGCACGATGGAGGTCTGGCAGACATTGGCCACCTGCTCGACCACGTTGAATTCGCAGAGCCGGGAACTGCGCGCCATCTCGTCGGGCAGCCGGCACAGGCAGGCATCGTGCTTTTCCCGCACGTCCTGCACATGGCGCAGCCAGTTGTCGGCCAGCCCCACGCGGTCGCAACGCAAGGCGGCGCGCACACCGCCGCAGCCATAGTGACCCACGACCATGATGTGCTTAATTTTCAGGACATCCACGGCGTATTGGATGACCGAGAGGCAGTTGAGGTCGGTATGCACGACCACGTTGGCGATGTTGCGGTGCACGAAAACCTCGCCGGGCAGCAGACCGATGATCTCGTTGGCCGGGACGCGGCTGTCGGAACAGCCGATCCAGAGGTATTCGGGCGACTGCTGGCGGGAGAGTTTCGTGAAAAATTCCGGATCACGCGCCCGGATGGCATCCGCCCAGGCTTGGTTCTGGGCAAAGAGATGGCTGAGCTCCTTCATGCAAAACGGGATGGTTCGCGGCGGGGCGCGGATGTCGAACCGTTTTATCGGTTTCCTTCCGCATTGCCTGCCCCGCCCGCTTCCCCACACTCGCCGCCATGGGACGCCAATGGCTGCACGCAAAACGCGCGATCGTTAACGAGAAGAAGAGCAAGGTCGCCGGGAAAATGACCAAGGAGATCACCGTCGCCGCCAAGCTCGGCGGACCGGACCTCAACGCCAATGCAAGGCTCTTCGCCGCGGTCGAAAAGGCCAAGAAGGCCAGCGTCACCCGCGATGTCATCGAACGCGCCATCGCCAAGGGCGCCGGCACCGGCGGGGACAAGAGCGCGCTCGAGCACGTGGTTTTCGAGGGCTACGCCCCGCACAAGGTGCCGGTCATCGTGGAAGTTTATACCGACAACCACCAGCGCACCGCGCCCGAGATGCGCGTGCTCTTCAAGAAGGGCGTCCTCGGCAACGCCGGCAGCAACAAGTTTCTTTTCGAGCACGTCGGCCTCGTCGAGGCCCACCACCCCGATGCCGCCAGCGACCTTGAGGCCGCGGCGATCGAGGCCGGCGCGAACGACTTCGAAAAGCTCACGCATCTCCAGAACGACGACATCCCGGAGGACCATGCCGGCGCGCGCTTCGTCACCGAGCGCACCGCGGTCCATGCCGTCTCCACCTGGCTCAAGGACCACGGCTGGTCCGTCATCACCAGTGAAATCGGCTACGTGGCCAAGACCTTCCCCGAACTCGACGACACCGCCCGCACCGAGGTCGGCGAATTCCTGCAGGCCCTCGAGGAACACGACGATGTCCAGCGCGTCTGGGCCGCCGTGAAGTGAACACTCCGGTCATTCCATCATACCCCAAACCGCCACCACGGATTACACTGCTTTGCACGGATACAGTCTCATAGTGGTTTTTTATCTGTGCCTTTCCGTGTAATCCGCGGTCAAAAATCCCACCCCATGCCCACCCCCAACATCGCCCAAAAATCCCCCATCGTGCAGAAAATGCCCGCCGGCACCTACTGGTGGTGCACCTGCGGACTCTCCAAGGGCCAGCCGTTCTGTGACGGCTCCCACAAGGGTTCCGGCTTCGCCCCGGCGAAGGTCGAGCTCACCGAGGAAAAGACCGTCGCCTGGTGCGCCTGCAAGCACAGCGCCAACGGCTGCTTTTGCGACGGCACGCACAAGAAGCTCTGATCAAAGCCGCCCCCTGTTACCCGACCCATGAAAACATCCCGCGCCTGGCTCGCCTTCATGTTGCTGCTGCCGTTCACTCCGGCGGTCGCCACGGAAGAACCGGTTCAGCTGGAACCGATGCGCATCAAGGAGGACCCCATCAACAGCTTTGGCTTCCAGCTCAAGCTCATGATCGACCGCGGCACCCGAACGATCGTCCGCGCCTATTGCGGGGAGGTCATCGAAGGTTCCTCGGCCCACCGCTCGGGGCTGCAACCCAACGACGAGGTCGTGAAGATCAACGGCCGCACCCTCGCCGGCATGGCCGCCCAGATCGGCCCGGGCAGCGAACTGGGCCGGTTGCTCATCGCGCAACGCGCCGGCACGATGATTGACTTGGAAGTCATCTCCCCCCGCGCACAAAAAATCGTGATCACCGCCGGAGAAAAGCCGGCCGACCTGGAACCGGTCACCGCGGAGGAAAAACCGGCCAACGGCCTGGGTTTTCAGCTCAAGATTGCGGTTGATCGCGACGACAAGAAAATCGTCCGCGCCTTCTGCGACGATATCATCGAAGGTTCCCCGGCCCACCGTTCGGGACTGCAGCCAAAGGACGAGGTCGTGAAGATCAACGGCCGCGCCCTCGCCGGCATGTCCGCCGAGGTCGGCCCGGAGAGCGAACTGGGCCGGTTGATCGTCGCGCAGCACGACGGTGCCGTGATTGACTTGGAAGTCATCTCTCCTCGCCCGCGAAAACTCGTGGTCACCGCCGGACGATAGGATTTCGAATCCGTGCGGCCCAACCGGCTTCCGGTTTTAAAAAATCGCAGCCTCAAGGTAGGGCCGGACCGCTGGACCAGCGGCGGTCCGCTCGGAGAGCGGACCCTACCCCCCTCCCGCCGCTGTCTCACCTTTTGGTAATCCTCCCTGGGAGAAATCCGATACTTCCAGCCCGCCCGTGGCCAGGCGGCCGGTAAGCGCCTCGATCACGAGGGCATGGCCGCCGTCAGGCAGGCCATCGCAGGCAAACACCGCCGAAGCCGGCGCCTCTGTGGGCGCATGCAAATCCACTTCCGCGCAAGCGCGGCCATCCAGTTTGAGCCGCACCCGGCCCAGCCCGGGACCGCGCGGCGCCCACCACCGCACCCCGGTGCCATAAAAATTCCACTTCAAGCGGCCGCCGGGTTCATGGCGGACCGCGACCTCGCCGCCGGGCGACATCGGGTCGGACTGGGCTGCCCACTCCGTCATCAGCACGCCCGTGGCCAGAAACGCATCCCGCCAGTGCCAGCGCGTCACCCCCGGGAGTCCGGCGCCCGACAACGCAAAGGTGGTGACCTCGAGCCGCGACCTCGGCTGCACCCAGAGACCAATGTGTCCGGCTCGCACGGTGGTCACCCCGGCCCAAAGTTCGGCGCCCGCAGCCAGCAACCGCGTCGCCCCACTTTCGGCAATCTGTATTTCCAGCTCCCACGCCGCCGCCGGCCACACACCACGCGCTAATTCTTCATCGCGGCCGCCGGCATCAATCTGCAACAACCGCCAGCCCTCGCCTCGCCACTCCCACGCAAAACAGTCCGCGTTGGCGAAGGCATGGAGCGTCGCCTCCGAGCCATGCCGGTCCGGCCCCAGGACTCCGCGCCAACCCCACAGCAGGCGGGTCGTGCCTTCGCATGCACAGGTAATGCGCAGCGAAAATGATCCGTAGGTTTGGCGCAGCAAAGTCAGGCCCGGCCCCGCACAGCCGTTGAGCACAAAACCGCGTTCCCGCAGCGGCGCCGCCCAAGGGCGCTCCGCCAGGTTGATCGTCCCGCGCCCCGCCGCATCGCGGCCGGGAAAGAGCACGCGCAACCGGCCCGCCGGGTCCACCGTGCCGCTGAAGGTCTGTCCCCAAATGCCGTCGTGCTCCTCCGGCCGGTTCTCCGCGTGCCAGAGCGAGCCATGTTGATACAACTGCCACGACGCCGGTTCGTGGGCCGTCCCGAGCGGCGCGCACCACAGACATTGAAAATTGCGGTTCAAAGCGACCGAAGTGGCCGGGGCATAGACCATGCCCGCATGCACAAACTGCGGAAAAAACTCCATCAGCGCGGGATGAAACGTGTCTCCTTCCAGCGAAAGCACGAGTTGCGGCTCCGACCAAGGCCCGCGCGGGTCCGCGGCGGTCAAGGCATACAAACCCCAGGCAAACCGCTGCGCCGAGTCCGCCAGCGTGAGCAGCAGCCAGTCGTCCTCCCGGCGCAGGAGAGTCGAGGCATAGAGCCGCCGGTATTTGTCCGGCACCGGGCTGACATGGCGATGGTTGCGCAGGATCGGCTCCGGGTGCCGGTGATAAGGTCCCTCCGGCCGCTCGGCCCAAGCATAGCCCACCCCGCTGTCATGCGCCGCATCCGGCGTAAAGACATTGTCCCACGTCATGCTGGCATGACCCCAATCATAGGCGAGGTGGTAACGTCCGTCCGCGTAGATCACCGTGACATCCGGGGCCGTGCTCGTCGCCACGGCATCACCCGTGAAGTGAAACTCGCCCGGGGCAAACACCGGCCCGATCTCCTCCCAGCTTCGGCCATCATCGCGACAACGGAGCACCACGCAGTCCGACGGAGCGTGGCCGGGCCCAAACTGGTAATCGCGCGGATATCGCCCCACGTAGGCGAACAGCCCGCCGCCCTGCGGATCGTCGAACAGGAAGCCGTTCACCGTCCATTCCCGTGGCGGCGTCCCCCGATAGATCGGATTCCCCGGGCGCCGCACAAACGCATCGAACGAAGGATCGCCCAACACCGGATGCCGTAACCAGGCCTCACGCCGCGCGACTTCGGCATAATCAACCGACGGCGGCATGGGTGTTGCGGACATCGGTCACATGCTGGGCCCGATCCGCCCGCGCCTCAACCGAGATAATGCGCGAGGCATACATCCAGTCTGACTACAAAAGCCCTGTCAGCGCTTTAAGCGAATAAGGTAACACCCGATAATGCATATAATCAGGATAAAAACCGCTGCGTATGTCAGACGCCGGACGCCGAAATCTTCCCCTGCTAAAAACTGCCATAAACTAAATTTTCGATTACCAAACCGAAACCCAGCAAATTCTCTGATGTATTCGCTCCTCCGGATTTCTTCCAATTCAGCTGAGATGTAGACAATGGGATAAGTGTAACCGATCTCAAGTTTGCCCTTTACCCCAATGTAGCAAGGAACCCCATCGATATGAGCGACATAATGGTAAATAGGCGCACCCTTGGCCAATGTCTGCTTCGACCGGAGCTCCACAGGGACCAATTGTCCCTCAACCCCCTCCTTCGCCAAGTTTGCACTCAACTCGTATTCTCGAAAAAAATGCCATGTTAAGAGGGCAACCACGCACCCTAAGATCATAAAACTTAATACACCTTTCATCAGGAAAGTGATATACACACTGCTTTGAGGTCGTGGTTGTGACCACGTTGGGAATAGGCCGGGTGTTCCACCCCACAGGCAATCCGACCGAAAAATGACCAGTGATTCATTCGATCCGGGTGGCCACGCGGTCGAGCACTTCGCGGATGAGGGCCTGGTAGGGCATCCGGTGCTTCTTTGCCACGCGGCGGAATTTGTTCAGGCTGCCGGCACTGAGGTTGATCGTCACCTTCTCGCGTTCCAAGGCGCGGGCAAACTCCGCCGGCGACGGCAGGATGTCCTCGGAGACGACAAAGAGCTTCTCGGGCATCTCGCCCCGATCATCGGTGTAGTTAACTTTTTTCTTCATAGATACGTTCTCCTTTTCGCCAGTAGCCGGCGCCAATCACCCTGATGACACCCGCCCTGAGCACAAAGCGCACGGTCAGGATGCCGAAGCCGTCGTGCCCGACACACCAGAAGCGTCCTTCATTCAGACTGTGTTTGCGGTCTGCCAGCAAAACGCGGCCGGGGTCGGCGAACACCCGGGGCACCGTCTCGAAGCCAACCCCGTGCTTGCGCCGGTTGTTCTGCTCCTTGGCCTTGTCCCAAGTGAACTGCACGCATTGCAGCCATACGAAGGTATGGCTAAGCGTCAAGCCATCCTACACCACCCGCGCCCACAGCACCTTGAGGTAGCGGCTTTCAAGGCAGTTGGAATAAACCGGGTGGTCCACGCCGGGGCCGGTGCGGTCGAAGAGCTGCAGGCGGCGGTTGAGCCGGTGGACGCCCTTGATCACGCAGCCCTCGAAGTCTTCCAGCGAGACGAGACCCGAGCAGGAGCAGGTGACCAACAGGCCGCCGGGCTTCACGAGGCTGGCGGCGATGGTGTTCAAATCGGCGTATTTGCGCATGCCCTCGGCGGCGAACTCCGGATCGCGCGTCATCACGAACTTCGGCGGATCACAGAGCACGGCATCGAACTGCTCGCCGTTGGTCTTCATCTGCCGCGCGTAGGCAAACGCGTCGGTGTGCACCCACTTGAGCTTGTTGGGCGAAATCTGGTTGAGGTTCGCGTTGCGCCGGCCCTGCGCGATGACCTTCTCGTCGAGATCGACGGCCGTGACCTCCGCGGCCCCGCCGAGCGCGGCGTTGATGGCAAATCCGCCCGTATAGCTGCAGAGATCGAGCACGCGCATCCCCTTTACGAGTTCGCCGAAGCGTTTCCGGTTGTCGCGTTGGTCGCAGAAAAAACCCGTCTTGTGACCCTCGGCGAAGTCCACCTCGTATTTCACGCCGTGCTCGCGGATGCGCACCTTGGCCGGGGCCGAGGCGGTGAGTTCCTTCACCTGCGAAGGTTTGATGCCTTCGAGGCTGCCGAGGTCGTGGTCCACGTGGATGCGCACGTGCTTGGTGCCGCAGAGTTCGTGCAGCAGCGGCAGCCATTTCGGCAACCGCTGGAAGATGCCGAGCGAGTAAACATCGCAATACAGCGTGTCCGCGTAGCGGTCGATCGTGAGGCCGCTGAGGCCGTCGCCGTCGGAATTGATCACGCGCCAGGCATCGGTCACGCCGTCGAGCTTGAACAGGTCCCTGCGCAGCGCCACGGCGCGGCGGATGGCCGCTTCAAAATACTCCTCCCCCAGCGGCTGGTCGGTGTGCACGACGACACGCAGCGGCATCTTGGCGCGCGGGTTGTAGAGTCCGATGCCAACCCGCTGCCCAAACTTGTCGTAAACACTCACCAAGTCACCCGGCCGGGCATCGGAGGACACCTCACCGAGCATGCGCGGAAAAATGGCCGGCTGGAAACTGACAAACTTGAGCTGCGCCCAAGGCCGCGCCCAAGCGGAGCGGTCAACCGAAACGGCGGATTTTTCCCGAACAGGCAGGTCCATCCCCCGAGCTAGGCGCACCGGCCGAAGACTGGCAAGGATGGGTCACGCCCGGGAGCCCGGATTTGCGGGTTTAGCTATGCAAGACTGCCAACGCCGCGATTTCCGTTACGGATATTTTCACCCCCCTGAGATTAAACCGATGGACAAGCCGACACGCCCACCCGCTAATGGGTGCCAGCATTCACCCCATAATGCCGCCCCAGAATCTTGAGCAGACCCGCTGGTTTACCGAGGAGATCCAGCCCCATGAGCGATCCCTGCGTTCATACCTGCAAAGAACGCTGCCATCCCTCTATGATGTGGATGACATCGTGCAGGACTGCTTTTCCCGCATTTTGCGGGCCCAGGAGAAAGGACAGGTTCGCTCCCCCCGCCCGTTGCTGTTCACGATCGCGAGGAACGCGGTGCGGGATTTCTTTCACCAGCGCAGCCGGGTGGAAATGGTGCCCATGAGCGAACTTTCCGCCCTGCCCGTGCTCGACCACGGTCCCGGGCTGCTGGAGTCCATCTGCCGACGGCAGGAATTGAGCCTGCTGGCCCAGGCCATCGACAGCCTGCCCACGCGCTGCCGCGAGGTGGTGTTGTTGCGCAAAATCAAAGGACTTTCCCAAAAAGAAATCGCCCAAACCCTGGGCATCTCGGAACACACCGTTGAAGCGCTGGCCACCAAGGGTGCGCGACGTTGCTCCGCCTACCTGCGCCGCCGCGGCGTGTTTACCGCCTGACCGCACCATGTCCACGCACCGCTCCCGTCCTCAAACCGCCAGGGATTCTGCCGCCATCGAGCAGGCCGCCGCCGCTTGGGTGATTCGGCGGGACCGGGGACTCTCCGCCGAGGAAGTGCATGAGTTTACCGCCTGGGCGGAAGCCGATCCGCGGCATCAAGATGCCTATGCGGAAATTGCCGCGACCTGGCGGGGTCTGGACACGGCCGGGCTGGTGCCGGACCTGGCCGCCCAAGCCGACGCCGTGATGCACCGGGCCACCCGGCGCCGGCACCGGCGTTCCTGGCTGCCCGTCACCGTCTCCTTGGGCATGGCCGCGGCACTGGTTCTGCTGATCACGCTCAGACCCGGCGCCACCGATCAATCGGGGCAGAAAACCGATCCGGCCAAATCGCCCGTGAGTTACCAGGTGCTGGCCAGCACGGCCAGCCAGCAGGTGCTGCCCGACGGTTCGGTCACGCAACTGAACGGCTCCAGCCGCATCGCGACGGCCTATTCGGCCAATGAGCGCCGCGTCCACCTGCTGGACGGCGAAGCGCACTTCTCGGTGAAGAAAGACACCGGCCGACCGTTCATCGTGCAGGTCGGCCATGTCGCGGTGCGTGCGGTCGGCACCGCTTTCAATGTGAAAATGGCCCCGGCCGGCGTTGAAATTCTCGTCACGGAGGGACTCGTCCGGGTTGACGATGCCATGCGGGGCGACTCCCTGCTCGACCCCAGCACCACCGCGCTCCAGGCGGGGCAGAAACTGATCGTAAGTGCACCGGCCGGACCGGAGTCGACTCCCGCCGTGCAATACCAAGACGTGGCGCCCGGGGACATCGACCTGGCGCTTTCCTGGCAAAGCACGCGGCTGGTTTTCAACGATACCCCGCTCAACGAGGTGGTTGCGGCCTTCAACCGCTACAACGCGATGCAGCTGCGCATCGGCGACCGGGAACTCGGGCAGCGCACCATCACCGGCGTGTTCAAGGCCGAAAACCTGGACGGATTTCTGCGCCTCATGCAGGCCGGCCAGGTGGTGCAGACCTTTCCCGGGCCGGCGGCGAGCACGGTGTTGATGCCGGCGCGCTGAGACGCACCGGACAACGGGTCCGTGGTTTCGCCTTTAAAAAGGCGTAACGGAAATCAGCGGGGACCGAGTCTTGGCCCATGAACCGGCAGGTCATGCCGTTTCGTCCCCCCTCAAAAGCAACCCCATGACAAAAACAACCCTACCGTCATCCTTGTTCCGAACCCTGGCAGCTTTGGCCTTGTGCCTGGGCTTCAGCACCCCGCTATCGGCGGCGGAGACCACGACCCGTCAGTTCGACATCGCCGCCGGTCCGGCCGAGCAGACCTTGCGCGAATTCGCCACCCAGGCCCGCGACACCCAGTTCTTCTTCGCGGCAGACAGCGTCAGCGGTATGCGCACCAGCGCCGTGCGCGGCAACATGACCGCCCGCGCCGCCCTGGAGATCATGGTCAAAGACTCCGGCCTGACGGTGATGCAGGACGAGCAATCGGGCGCGCTCACGGTCCGCCGCACCAACCCGGAGCCCGACAACGCGCGGCGTCCCGCCAACCGCCGCAACAGCCCCGCGGTCCAGGATGAGGACGAACAGATCGTGAGGCTCTCCCCTTTCGAAGTGGCCGGTGCGCAGGAGCAGGGATATCTGAAGACCAACAGTATCACGACCTCACGCATTGGCGTCCCCATCATCCGTGAGCCGGCCTCCATTGAAATCATCTCGTCCGAGCTGCTGAAGGATTTCGCGGTCACCGATTTCGACAAGGTGTTCCGTTACAGTTCCGGCGTCGTCACCGGCGAATCCGAAGTCGGCCAGGCCGGCATCTTCACGATGCGCGGTTTTCACATGTATCGGTATTTCAACGGTGTGCCCCTCGCCGACTCCTTTTCGATCACCCCCATCCTGCTGACCGACAACATCGACCGCGTGGAGATCGCCAAGGGCGCGGTGGGCCTGTTTTACGGCACGGCCCTGCCCAACGGCGTGGCGAACTACATCACCAAGAAGCCGCAGTTCAAGCAGGCCACCAGCATGGAGCTCGCGTATGGCACCCACAATCTCACCCGCGCCTCGGTGGACCTGCAAAACACCATCAACCGCAGCACGGCTTTCCGCCTCATCACCTCCTACCAGTCCAAGGACGGGCGCTACGACGTGGATCACAGCGAATACATCTTTGTCGCGCCCTCGGTGGTGTTCCGCCCCAACAGCAAGTTCGAGTTCAGCGCGGAGTTCAATTTCACCAAGTCCCGGGCCTCCTATCCGGTCTTTGCCTGGGATCTCGCGATCAATCAGGACTACTACCGGGACGTCAGCAACCCGAGCCGGCAGATCCTCGACTACATGAAGACGGCCTACAACCTCGCCGATGACGCGGCCGCCCAGGCCCTCATCCAGCAGCGCTGGGGCAGCGGCCATCCGCGCGGCTTCCTCATCAACTGGTCCGAGGACATTTACGGCATGACCGGCCGCCAACCCTACCCCATCACGGGGAGCAAGATCGACTGGTGGCGCATTTCCCCGCTCGGCGACAAATTCACGCCCCCGACGGACCAGTCCGGCCGCAACGGCACCTCCAGCCTGTCGGACGTCGGTCTCACGTTCACTCCGACCGACAACCTCTCCATCCGCTACCGGTGGCTGCGCAACGACGTGAAGCAAACCTTCATGCGCGCGCTGGCCTCGCCCAACGGCGGGCTGCGTCCGGACGGCCGCTTCAAAAACCTCGACCTCGGCTTTGCCCTCGACCTCAACCCGGATGACCTGCGCCAGGGCATCTCCGACACCCAGCAGGTCGACATCGTCTATGAAACCGAAGCCTTCGGCATGAAGCACAAGTTCATCGGCGGCGCGGAATGGACCCGGATGGTCATGCAATATGGCGCCGTCAACGTCGATTACAGCGGCCTCAGCCCGGTGACCGACAGCTTTGGCAACGTGCTGACCGGTTCGGACATTTTCCGTTACCATGATCCGTTTGCCGGCAACCCGGAGCCCAACATCTACGACATCATGGACGGCGCGCCCTTCTCGGGCCGCTACATTCCCTCGACCGAGGCCGCCTATCTGAGCTACCGCGGATCTGCCTTCGAGGACCGCCTGAACCTGCTGCTCGGCGCCCGCCGCACCACGGAGAAAATGACCGGCAACAGCGAGACCAACCCCACGATGGGCGTCATCTATGAGTTCATCCCCGGCTTCCACGCCTTTGTTTCCTACAGCCAGACGGTCGTCTTCACCAACACGCTCAGCGCGGTCGGTCTCGCCCTGACGCCCGCCGACGATCCCCGCCCGCTGCCCAACGAAAGGGACAAGGGCTTCGAAATCGGCCTGAAGACCAACTGGCGCGACAACACCCTCTCGGGCACCATCGCCTACTACAAGGCCGAACGCGACGGCATCGCCAAGGCCGACACCGCCCGCATCCTGGCCGATCCCCGCAACCAGGACAACACCACCGCCAACGACGTGCAGTTTTACATCAACGGCGGTCTTGACCGCGTGCAGGGCATCGAAGCCGATCTCACCTGGACCCCCAACAACCGCTTCCAGGGCATCCTCAACTGGAACTACATGTGGGAAGCCCAGACCATCAGCGATCCCTCGATCGACACGACCAAGCGCGGCCGCCTCGAATACATCAAGAACTTCGAAGACCGCCTGCAAAAGACCCCGGAGTGGCAGGTCAACGTCGTGGGCCGCTACACGTTTGCCAACGGCCCGCTCGAAGGTCTGAGCATCGGCGGCGCCGTGCGCTACTCCAGCGACTACATCGCCACCGACTACATCTATTACAACGCCATCGTGCCTTCCGAGACGCTCTTCGACGTGTTCGCCAGCTACCGCACCCGCTGGTTCGGCACCCCCACCAACCTGCGCTTGGGCATCCAAAATCTCACCAACGAGATCAACGACATCACCCGCGGGCAGGGCACGGAAGCGACCCTGTCGGTCGATTTCACGTTCTAATCCTGCGTCCCTCCACGACGTCGGCGCATCCAAACGTGCCGACGCCGTTTTGGTGTTGCCGGCCGGGCTCCGGTGCCCGGCCGGCCGCACATCCGCTTTCTGCCACCCGCGCCGAACCCTCCGGCAACCACGCGCTTCACGCATGCCCTCATTTGTCGGTTGCAAAACCTGCCGAAAGCTTCAGCCATCCCTGATTTCCCGTCATGCGGCTCACCCCCATCAACAGCGCCGAGGCGTTGTTCGAACCTTTCTTTGACGAACGGATCAGCGAGCTGCCCCTCTGGGATGCCGCCACTCCGGGGGCTGTGGGCGTGAAGCTCACGCAGAGCTGGGCCTTCGTCATCATCAACTGGGAACAACCCGCGGCCGACGGCCTCGTGCTCCGGCTGCACCGCCGCTACGACGACCTCGACTGCTCCGCCTACGACCGGCTGATCGTCGCGATCAACCTGCCCGAGGACAGCACCATCACGCTCGCCGCCGAAACCGACGCCGGTCCCCGCCAACGCACCGGCACCCCTTCCGGAGCAACGCGACACGAAGAATGGCTGCCGCTCGCCGGCGCGCGCCGCATCCACGAGCTCACCGTCGAGATCCGCAGCGCACACCGTGTCGCCGGCTCCGGCTGGTTGCTCTGGTTCGGCCTGCAAAGCACGGAGCGCCTGCCGGCCCACCTCGCGCAATGGTCCGGTTACGACGAACGCTGGGACAAGTATCTCCAGCCGCCGGACTTTGAGCCGACTTTCCAACCGACCTACGGGCTGATGCTCGATGCCGATGAACTCGACGCCGTCCGGCGCGATTTCGCCGACTCCACCGCCACCCGGGCGCTGCGCGCCGTCGGCGAGGATGTCCGGCCCATGCACCCGGAGAGCCAGATCGGCGAGAACATCAATTTCTGGAATTTCAACGGCTTTCGCCGCGAGCGCGACATGGGCCGCATGCTGACGATGAACGGCCCCTTCGCCGCGCAGGCCGGCGTGCTGTTCAAGGACAAGGCGCTCTGCCGCCTCGCCGCCCGCTTCGCGCTGAGCCTCGTGCACTGCGACCATTGGGAGGACGTGTTCTTCGCCTGGATGCGCGGGAGCAACTGGGACCAGCGCGGGTTCCTCCAATCGCTCGGCGTGCTCGACTGCGCCATCATCCTCGACCTGTGCGGCGAATGGTTCACCCCGCTCGGCCGCGACCTCATTCTCCGCCGCATCGCCACCGAGGGCCACGGCGCGATGTGCCACGCCTCGTGGTGGTGGGAATACATGTATCACACCAACCAGATGGTGTGGATCACCCCGGCCCGGCTCTACGGCCTGCTCATCCTGGAAAAAACCATGCCGGCGCGGCACCAGAATTTTCCCCGCCCGGAAAAGTCCCGCGTCGCCCCGCACACCGAGATCGTCTGGGACAACCTGCAGGACAACCTCGCCAAGGCCCTGCTGCCCGACGGCGGCTACGTCGAGGGTCCGGGCTATTTCACCTGGGTCGCGCGGCAGGTCGCTTTTTCCGCGCTGCTCTACGGCCGCGGCCGGGGACGCGACGCCCGCGAGCTGGTGCCCGCGCCCATCTTCAAGACCGCGCCGCTGGCCGAGATGCTCCATTCCACTGACGATGGCCAGGACATGATCCTGACCGGCGACGCCATGTTTGCCGTCGGCGAGGGCCTGGCCTTTCTCGCCTGGCTGATGCCCGACACCCATTGGGTCACGATTTACCGCAAATCCATGCGGCGGGCGGGGGCCGCCGCCATGCTCCTGCCGCTGCGGCTCGACCGCGAAATCCCCGCCGAGGGTCCGCCGCTGCAGCCCTTCCTGCACATGCCCGACCTCGGCTACATGGCCTCGATGCGGAAGCTCGGCGACGAATGGGTGAAGCTCTTCATCCTCGGCAACAAGGCCGGCGGCGACCACCAGCACGAGGACAAGGGCAGCTTCGTCCTCGAATGCGCCGGCGACAGTTTTGCCTTCGACTTCGGCGTGGTGGACTATGCCAACCCCGTCTGCGACCTGCTCAAACAGTGCCAGCGCCACAACATGCTGACGCCCTGGTGCGAGACCGAGCGCCCCAAGCCCCGGAATCCCATCATGCTCGACGTGAAGCCGCAGGGCCAAGGCGACGCCACGCGCTTTCACGCCACCATGGACTGCACGCCCGGTTGGGAAGGCTGGTTCAAACACTGGCGCCGCACCTGGGACTCACCCGCGCCGGACCAACTCGTCATCACCGACGACTGGGTGCTCGAAAAAGGTGACGGCGCCATCTTCCACTGGACCACGCGGCTGCCGATGGAACTCGACGGCAACCAAGTCCGCATCCACGGCCGGCGCGCCACCGCCACCCTCACCCTGCCCGCCGGCGTCGAGGCCAGGCTGGAGCAGCTGCCCCTGATGGATCCGCGCCGCCGCGCCATCGACCTGCAGCGCCGCGAAATGCAGCAATACGGCTGGGACCATGCCGAAACCCAGCCGCGGCTCACCGTCCGCCAGCGCGGCGGCAGCGGCAGCTTGCGCATCGCCGTAAAATTGCACCTTAAGCCCTGATTTCCCATGACCACGATCGGACAACCCCGCCTCACGCACCTCGAACACGCCGACCGCTATGGCTATTATGTCCAGCGCGGCCTCATATCCGCGGAGCATCTCGCCCGCATCCGGGAGGCCTTCGCCCGGCTGCAGCGCGACGTGAAACCGGAATGGGACAAACCCTTCCAAACCTACTACCCCAATGTGATCGAGTTCGACGACGCCTTCGCCGACCTCATCGACCACCCCGGCATCCTGGAAGGCGTGTTCCAGGTCGTCGGCCAGGAAGCGCAGATTTACTCCAACGAGATCCTCGTCTCGAAGCCCAACCAAGGCACAATGGCCTGGCACCGCGACAAGATGAGCATCGGCCGCCATTGCCCGAACCAGTTCCTCAAGCTGGCCATCTTCCTCGACCATGTCGCGGTGGACGGCGGCCCCACCGGCGTCATTCCCGAAAGCCATCTCGACATCTACAAGGGCGAGGAGTTCTACCACCACAAGATCGACTTCACCGCCGGCCCCGGCGACGTGCTGGCCTTCGGCGCCGCCACGCTCCACCGCGCCGGTTTCCATTCGCCCAACCGCCCCAACCGGCCGGTGATCTTTCTCACCTACGTCCCGTGGTGGATGAAGCAGCCCGACTACTACACCGGCCGGACCTGCGAGAAGCTGCTCAAGTCCGCCTCCCCGCTCCGCCGCCAGCTCCTTGGCGTGCAACTGCGCCCCGGGGTCAGCCTTGATCTGCACACGGCCTGAGCCGCCCGCCCATGCGTCTCACCCCGATCAACAGCGCGGAAGCCGTCTTCGAGGCCTTCCACGATCCCCAGCTCAGCGAACTCAAACAGTGGACCGTCACCGCCGAAGGCGTGACCGGCTTCAAGGTCTGGCAAAACTGGGTGTGGGTCCAGTGGGAGTGGCAGCGGCCCGCCGCGGACGGGCTCGTCGTGCGGTTTCACCGCACCCTCGACCTCGACTGCTCGGCCTATGACCGCCTCATCGTCAACGCCGCCATCCCCGAGGGCGGCACCTACACCCTGCGCGCAGAGACCGATGCGGGCCCACGCGAGCGGCGCGGCGAACCCTTTGGCGCAACCAAACGCGAGGAATGGCTCCCGCTCGACGGCGCGCGCCGCCTCACGGCCCTGACCATCGAAGCCCGCGTGCCCGCCGCCCGCGCCGGCCACGGCTGGATCTACTGGATGGCGTTGCAAAGCACCGCCCGCCTGCCCGCGCACCTCGCCCAGTGGTCGGGCTACGATGAACGCTGGGAAAATTACCTCCAGCCGGAGAACTTTGACCCCAAGTTCGAGCCCGCCCACGGCCTGCTGCTCGACGCGGCCGAATTGGAGAAAGTGCGCGCGACCTTCGCCGGTTCCGGCATGGCGGACTCCCTCCGCGAAGCCGCCGAGGACGCCCGCCGCGTGCCGCCCGAAAGGCTGATCGGCCAATACGTCAATTTCTGGAATTCCAACCAGCTCCGGCGCGAGCGCGACCACGGCAAGGTCATCACCATCCACGGCGCCAACGCCGCGCAGGCCGGCCTGCTGTTCAAGGACAAGGCCCTGTGCCGGCTGGCCGCGCGTTTCGCGCTGAGCATCGCGCACTGCGAGCGCTGGGACGATTCCTTCGTGTGCTTCATGCCGGGCAGCACCTGGGAGCAGCGCAGCTTCGTCCAGTCGATCTGCGTGTTCGAATGCGCGCTGATCCTCGATCTCTGCGGCGAATGGTTCACCCCGCTCGGCCGCCAGCTCATCCTCCGGCGCATCGCCGAGGAAGGCATCGGCAACCTGAATTTCTGCGGCTGGTGGTGGGAATACATCTTCCACTGCAACCAGCTCGCGTGGTTCGCCCCCGGCCGCATCCTCGGCTATCTGCTGCTCGAGCGCACCATGCCGGTGCGCGGCGAAGGCTACCCCGTGCCCACGCCCTCCCGTGTCGCCGCCTACACCGAGCTCGCCGTGCAGGACCTCGTCGAGAGTCTCAACCGCTGCCTCCTGCCCGACGGCGGCTACGTCGAGGGCCCGACCTATTTCACCTGGGTCGCCCGGCAGGCCTTCGTCGCGCTGCATCTCTACAGCCGCGCCCGTGGCAAAGCCCTCGCCGAGCTGATGCCGCCCGCCATGCGGGCCACGGCGCTCATGGCCGAGGTGCTGTTCTCCACCGACGACCAGCAGGACGTGATTCCCGTCTGCGATGCGATGTTCGCCTTCCCCGAGGCGCTGGCGCATCTCGCCGCCTTCATGCCCGACAGCCACTGGGTGACGATTTACCGCAAGCAGCTCCGCCGCGCCGGCGCCTCGCCGTCGCTCCTCGCCATGGCCCTCGAACCGCGGATCCCCGCGGCCGGGCCGGCCCTGCGGCCCTTCGTGGACATGCCCGCCACCGGCATGATGTGCTCCGTGCGCCGCCACGGCGCCGAAACCGTGAAACTCTTCCTCATGGGCAACAAGGCCGGTGCCGGCCACACGCACGAGGACAAGGGCAGCTTCGTCCTCGAGTTCGCCGGCGACACCTTCGCCGCCGACTTCGGCGTGACGGATTACAGCAACCCGATCGTCGAGGAACTGAAAACCGCGCAGCGGCACAACATGCTCACGCCGTGGTCCGCCGACACCCGGCCGCAGCCCGAGCGGCCGGTCAACGCCGACATCCGCGCCGCCGGCCGCGGCGACGAGACCGCTTTTCACGCCACGATGGACGCCACCGCCGGCTGGAAGGGCTGGTTCAAACGCTGGCACCGCACCTGGGACTCGCCCACGCCCGACACCTTGACCATCACCGACGACTGGGCGGTGGAGCGCGGCGAAGGCGTCGTCTTTCACTGGACCACCCCGCTGCCCATGCGGCAGGAGGGCAACACGGTGATCATCGAAGGCCGCCGCGGCCGGGCGGAAATCACCGTGCCCGCCGGCACGGAAGCCGTCATCGAACAGCTGCCGTTGGTCACGCCCGAGCGGCGCGCCATCGATGCGCTCCGCCGCGAGATGGTCCGTTTCGGCCTCAACCACGCCGAGACCCAGCCGCGCCTGACCATCCGCCAGCGCGGTGCCAGCGGGACGTTGTCCGTGCAAGTTCGCCTCCGCACCAAAGCCTAGAGCAGGTTGGCGCGTTTCAAATGAAGTCGTGGCCAAAAGGTAGGGGCGGTTATCCTTAACCGCCCGGTGCGACGCATGCCATCCACGGGCCGTTAAGGATAACGGCCCCTACCGGCGCTACCGCGCCTCAGTGTAACGGTCACATTTCTCCTAACCCGCCGGAAAAAACGGCTGCGTCCAGGCCCGGGCCTCGCCGCGCCCGTAACATTCGAAGCGCAGATAAGCCGCATCGGCCGGCATGGTCACGGTGATCTTCGTGCCGTCCACCTGCGCGATCCGCCGGCCCACTTCCCGCAGGGCGACGATGCGCCCGGCATCCGGCGCATGCACCGTGACGCGCCGGCCCTGCACGCGGATGCTGCGGATGGTCACGCCGGTGGAAGCGTAGAAAGCACCCTTGCGGAGCGCCGCCATGATTCCCGCGACACTGCGCTCCTCCGCCGCGACCATCAGCCAGCCCAGGCCGACATCATCCTTGGCCAGATGGCTGTCGTCGTGGGCGAAACCCCAGACCCGGCGGCCGGCCGCCAGCAGCCGGTCCCACTTGTCGGTCGCATACGGGCTGCCGTGCAGCCGGCCGATCGTGCCGTTGTAGATTTCTATCCCCGCATAGCCCTGCCACGCGGCGAGTTTCTCAAACGGACAGTGATTAAAATCCTGCAGCCAGTTCGGGTGGTTGATCACCGCGAAGCCCCGTCCGCGGTTGATGGCCTCGATCACCTTCTGCCGGTCCGCCAGCGGCGGCACGAAAACGTCCGCATCCACGTGCAGCAGGTGCGGACCGCGCGCCGAGATTTCGTTCCCGGGGATCAGCACGAGCCCGCGCGAGCGCAGCTTGGCGTAGGCCGCCGCATCCGTCAGCACATCGTGGTCGCTGATCATCAGGAAGTCGTAGCCCCGGCGGACGTAGTCGTTGACGACGGCCTGGGGTGAGCGCCGGCCGTCGCTGACCGTCGTGTGCGCATGCAGGTTGCCGCGCAGCCACGGCAGATTCTCCGTGCCGGCGTAGGGGTTGAGCAGTTTCATCGCCGTCATCCTTTGGCGTCGCCGCGGAAGGACAAGCGGAACCTCAAACTCACCACGCCCCGCGGTCGCCGCGCAGCCGGCGCCAGACCGCCCCGAAGGCGGCGCGCCGGTCGTCGAAAACCTGCGGCAATTGCCGCAGTTGCACACCGCCGTCCCCGGAATGGTTCAGCTCCCAGGCGAACACATGACCCCATTCGTCCGGTGACATCCCCGGACGCGTCCGGATCTCGCCGAAACGCAGATCGATGATCCGGGTTCCTTCGGTCCCGGGCTGTGCAATCCAAAAGCCCTGGGAGAACCACTCCAGCACCGCAAATTCGCGCGACCCGCGCCAGGGGGCGGCCAGCTCCGCGCGTTGCGGCACAAAATCAAACCGCACCTCCCCGCCCGCATCGAGCAACGAACGGTAGCCGATCACAAAACCGCCCTCCACCGGCGCGAGATGCCGCCAGAGCACGGTGTTGAGCGGCGTGGCGGTAGTCAGGGCCGGTCCCGTCGCCACGATCCCCTGCCGCGCCAGCTCGCGTTGAAACCCGCGCTCCGCCACGGCCTGCGCGCCGAAGGACCAAAAAACGTAGAGCGTGCTCAACGCGAGCCCGGCCGCATTGGCCCGCCGGCCCGCCCCGGCCGGCCACACCGCAAACAGCAAACACCCCAGCAGCAGCGGCACCGTGTAGAGCGGATCGATGATGAAGAGATTGTTGCTGCCGAAACCATGCCGCGTGAACGGTGCCAGCAACTGCGTGCCGTAAACCGTGAAAAAATCGATCAGCACATGCGTGAGAAACACCAGCCACGCCACGCCGGCCGCCCGGGCAAAGGTCAGGCCCGCCCCGCGATGCACGCGGTGCACCAGCCAGCCGGCCGCCAGCGCCAGCGGGAAAATGAGCAGGAGCGAATGCGACTCGCCGCGGTGCCAGTAGAGCCGCTGCACGGTGTCGAGCCACGGGAACACCACGATGTCGAGGTCGGGCAGCGTGCCGAGCGCCACGCCCCAGGGCAGGGCCTTGCGCCCGAGCGGACGATGCCAACCGGCAGCGGCAACCGCGGCTCCGAGCGTGGCTTGGGTGAGGGAATCCATGAAGGGTCGGGTCGCGCAAGGGAACCGGGTTGTCCGCGGCGTCAACCGCGGCGCAAAAAAGCCCCGGCGTTTCGCACCGGGGCTGAAATTGGCGGGCTCAGGCCACGCGCTCGACGATGAGCGGCGGCGGCGTGGGCCGCTTCGGCGCGAGGCGGTAGGCGTCCTTGAACAGGTTGAGCGCCTGCTCGAGCTTCGCCTCGTCGTTGTAATGGATCATCATGAGCGGCTCGCCCTGCTTCACCTGCGTGCCGACCTTCTTGATCTCCGACACGCCCACGGCGTGGTCGATCTTGCCATGGCTGTCGCGGCCGGCGCCGAGGATGGCGACGCCCTGCGCGATGAACGCGGCGTTGATGGTGTGCACGTAGCCGCGCTTCGGCGCCGGCAGCTTGCGGATGTGGCGGGCCGCCGGGAATTTTTCCGGGTGGTCCACCAGGCTCGTGTCGCCGCCCTGCGCCTTGATGAGGTCCTTGAACTTCTGGAGGGCGGAGCCGTCGGTGAGGTGGCGCTGCACGGTCTGCTTGGCCGAGAGTGTGGAACCGGCGACGCCGGCGAGCCGCACGATCTCCATGCCGAGCTTGAGCACGAGTTCCTTCATGTCCTCGGGGCCCTCACCCTTCAGGAGCTGGATGGCTTCCTTGATCTCCAGCGAGGTGCCGACCGTGTCGCCGAGCGGCTGGTTCATGTCGGTCACCAGGGCGACGCAGCGGCGCTTCATGGAGCGGCCGACGCGGGTCATGGAGCGCGCGAGCTGCTTGGCCTGCTCGAGGTCCTTGATGAAGGAGCCGTTGCCCCATTTGACGTCGATCACGAGACCCTCGGAGCCCTCGGCCAGCTTGCGCGAGAGGACCGAGCCGGTGATGAGCGGGAGGCTGGGAATCGTGCCGGTCTCCTTGCGGAGGTCGTAGAACTTGGCGTCCGCGGGGGCGAGTTTCTCGTCCTGCGCGACAATCGCGCCGCCCACGCGGCCGAGCTGCGAGACGAAGGCGTCGATCGACATATGGCTCTTGAAGCCCGGGAACGAGCCCAGCTTGTCGAGCGGGCTGATGATGTAGTCGTGCTCCACGCCGCACATCATCGGCACCACCACGCCGGAGGCCATGGCCAGCGGCACGAGCACGAGCGAGGTCTTGTCGCCCACGCCGCCGGTGGAATACTTGTCGATCTTCGGCTTGGCGATGTGGGAAAGGTCGATCACCTCGCCGGAAAGCATCATTTCCTCGGTCAGGTCGGCCGTTTCCTGGGCCGACATGTTGGAGAAGTAAATGGCCATCGCGAGCGCCGCCAGCTGGTGCTGGGGCATCTCTCCATCAAGCGTGCTATCAATGATATAGCGAATTTCCTCCTGGGTGAATTCATGTCCATCCCGCTTCTTTTCAATCAGCTGGGTGAACGAGGGTTTGATGAAACGGCGGGCCGGAATCGTGCGTTTGCTGCTCATGTGGAATGTTTGTGAATATCTGCGCGCTGCCGCAGAGCGGAAAAGTTTGCGAGCAAACCAGCCCCAGCGGAATTGTCGAGCCAAAATTGCCCAATGCGCACCCTGCAACCCGGTGCGGCCGGCGGCTTTGCGGCACCCCGCCAAACCGCCCGCTCTCCGCGCCTGCGCGGCAAACTCCACGCTTGCGCGCCTGCGGCGACGGACCGTTGAGTGAGGGGATGCCAGTCTCGTTTCACCTCGCCGCCGACCTGGAATCGGCCCTGCAAAGCGCCGCGCAAGCCGCCGGCTTGGAGCCCGGTTTTGCGCCGGAGCTGCGGCCCGCCGACCCCCGGCATGGCGATTTTCAGGCCAACGGCGCACTGGGCTACGCCAAGGCCCGCAAGCTCAATCCCCGCGAGGTGGCCGGGCAGCTGGTCGCCGCCCTGCCCCCGGCGGTGCGGGAGGATTTCGACATCGCGATCGCCGGTCCGGGCTTCATCAACCTGACCCTCCGGCCCGCCGGGTTGCTGGACTGGCTGCGGCAGCACGACGATGTGGCGCACCTCAAGGCCGGCGCCGCCGCGCTCTACCGGGGCCGGCGCTATGTCGTGGACTACGGCTCGCCCAACACCGCGAAGCAGATGCATGTCGGCCATATCCGCTCGATCATCATCGGCGAGGCCATCTGCCGGCTGCTGGCGTTCTGCGGCGCCGAGGTCATCCGCGACAACCATCTCGGCGACTGGGGCACGCAGTTCGGCATGATTCTTTACGGCTACCGCCATTTCCTCGACGAGGCCGCCCTCGCCCGGGATCCGCTGGAGGAATTCGAGCGCCTCTACAAGGTCGCCAACGCCGCCTGCAAGGCCGACCCCGCGGCGCTGGAGCAGGCGCGGCAGGAGCTCGTGCGCCTGCAGCAGGGCGAGCCGGCCGCCGTCGCGCTCTGGGAGCAGGTCAACCGGCTGAGCCTCGAATCGCTCACCGCCATCTACCGCCGGCTCGACGTCAACTACGACCACTTCCTCGGCGAGAGCTTCTACCGCGACAAGGTGGACGCCATCTACCGCGAGCTCACCGCGGCCGGCCTGGCGGTCGAGAGCCAGGGCGCGCTCGTCGTGTTCCATCCCGGACACCCGCGCTTTGCCACGCAGCCGTTCATCATCCGCAAGAGCGACGGCGCCAGCAACTACGCCTCCACCGACCTCGCCACCATGGCCTACCGCGTGGAGCACTTCCGGGCCGACGGCGTCATCGTCGTCACCGACACCCGGCAAAACGACCACTTCGAACAACTGTGGCTCACCACGCAAAAGTGGTTTGCCGCCACGGGCCGGCGGCTGCCGGAGTTCCAGCACGTCACCTTCGGCACCATCCTCGGCGAGGACGGCAAGGCCATCAAGACCCGGTCCGGCGATCCCATCAAGCTGCAGGACCTGCTCGACGAGGCCGAGGAACGCGCCTTCGCGCTCGTCACCGAGAAATCGCCCGACCTGCCGGAGCCGGAGCGCCGCGACATCGCGCGGGCCGTCGGCATCGGCGCCGTGCGCTACGCCGACCTCGCGCAGAACCGCAGCAGCGACTACGTGTTCGCGTGGGAGAAAATCCTCTCCTTCGACGGCAACACCGCGCCCTACCTGCTCTACGCCGTCAGCCGCATCCGCTCCATCTTCCGCAAGGCCGGGCTGGAGCCAACGGACGCCGCGGCCACCGCCGGCGCCACCCCGCCGGAAACCCCCGGCGAGCTCGCCCTCGCGCGGAAACTTGTCGGCTTTGCCACCGTGCTGAACCTCACCACGGCCCAGCTGCGCCCGCACTTCCTGTGCACCTACCTCTTCGAGCTGGCCGGCGAGTTCAGCGCGTTCTACGCGGCCGACAAGGTGATCGTGGACGAGCCGGCCGTGCGCGCGCGCCGGCTGCTGCTCTGCGCCCGCACGCTCCTGGTGCTGGAAAACGGCCTGCATCTGCTCGGCCTGCGCCCGCTGGCCCGCATGTAGGCCGCGACAATACACTTGCCCGCCCGGGACCGCCCGGCCACCCTCCGGCATCCCCCATGGCCACGCAGGAATTCCACCTCCCCAACGAGTCAGAAACCGAGGCCCGCGGGCCTTTCAACCTGGAGCAGCTCAGCTCGCTGCTCGATTCGGGCCAGATCACCACCGCCACGCTCTTCTACGACGCCGCCACCGAGCAGTGGGCGACCATCGAGAGCAACGCGGAGATCAAGGCCGTGCTCTTCCCCGAGAAGAAAAAGCTCAAGGTCAAGGCGAAGGAAAATCTCACCACCCTCAACACCGCCACCGACAGCCGCCCGCCCATCACCGTGGACGAGATGCTGGCCGCCGCGGAAGGCCACACCGACGACACCAAGGACCGCAAGGATCCCGCCATCGCCATGGCCCGCGCCGCCGCCATCGGCATGTATGGCGCGATGACCATGCTCTTCATCGCCGCGGCCGGCGAACTGCTGCCATCGATTGATTTCCTGATGGCCTTCAATCTGGAGCAGCTGCCCGCCCATCCGCTCGTGCTGCTCGGCGTGCTGGACCTCGCCCTCGCCCTCCTGCTCGGCCTCGGCATGGTCAACATCTACCCCTTCGTGCGTTTCCGCGCCGCCCTCGGCTTCGGTTTCCTGGGCTTCATCTTTTTCACGCAGGGCCAGGGTTTGCCCCTGCTCGCGGTGCTGGCCGGTTCGGCCGGCCTCTACCTGAGCACGGTCTCCGTCAGCCTGCTGCCCGTCATTCTCGCCGCGGCCATCGGTTTGCTGGGCATGCTGGCCGTCACCCACCACCAGCTCACCAGCTGAGCCGGCCGGTCGCCGCATCATGGCAAGCCTGGCGGAGCGTTACCGGCGGCTGGAGCACCTGTTCCGGCGCGAGATCTGGGCCAGCCCGCACCTGAAGGACCGCTCGCCCCGCGGCCGGCTCTTCGCCTTCCTCCGCGTCGTCTCCATCACCGGCAACGGGCTGGAGGAAAACAACGCCTTCAGCCGCGCCGCCGCGCTCACGTTCAGCTCGCTGCTCGGCCTCGGCCCCTTGGTGGCCATCGCCGTGCTGGTCGCCGGTTTCGTCCTCGACCAAAACGACCCGCACCTCGCGGCCAATTCGCTCAACAAGCTCCTGCGTTTCGTCGCGCCCACCATCGCGCTGCACGAGGAGGCGCCGCCCGGCGGACCGCCGAAGAGCGACATCGTCACCGCGGCCACCCTGCACACGCAGCCCGCCGAAGCCACCGAACCGGGCGCGCCGGTGGAGCTGGACCCGGAAATCGTGTCGCTGATCGACGGATTCATCGACGGCTCGCGCAACAGCGCGGTCGGCGCCATCGGGGCCCTCACCCTCATCTTCATCGTCCTCCAGCTCTTCACCTCCATCGAGAGCGCCTTCAACGAGATCTGGGGCGTGCGGCGCGGCCGCTCGTGGTTTGCGCGGATCGCGTTCTACTGGACGATCCTGACGCTCGGGGCGGTGCTGTTCTTTGCGGCCGTCACCGGCCTCTCGGCGGGCGCGTTTTTCAACACCTTTGCGGCCAAGATCCCGCTCGGCACCGAGCTGCTGGAGTTTCTCCGCTACCTCGTGCCCTCCCTCTCGGTCGTGATGCTCGTGGCGATCCTCACGCTCTTCTACCGCTACATCCCCAACACCCATGTTTACTGGCGGGCGGCCTTCATCGGCGCGGTGGTGGTCGCCCTGCTGCTGGTCCTGAACAACTTCCTGGCCTTCCTCTATTTCCGCCGCGTCATCCTCGCCCGCAGCCTCTACGGCTCCCTCGGCATCCTCCCGATCTTGATGATCGGGCTCTACGTGTTCTGGTTCTTCGTGCTGCTTGGCGGGCAGGTGAGCTACGCCGTGCAGAACGCCCGCTTCCGCAACTCCCAGGCCGCCTGGAACAGCCTGGCGGAAAGCACCCGCGAGCAGCTCTCACTAGTCGTGTTGCTCACCATCTGCCGCCGCTTCAACGACTGCCTGCCCCCCTGCACCGCGGCCCAGCTGGGCGACATGCTCAAGGTGCCCACCCAGCTCCTCAACGAGTCCATCAACCGGCTCAAGCGCATGGGGCTCGTCACCAGCATCCCGCCCCAGCCCGGGGAAAACGCCACCGACTACCGTTACCAGCCGGCCCGGCCGCTCAACCGCATCACCCTCGGCGAGTTCAAGCACCTCGACGACAACCTCGGGACCGACCCCCAGGGCCCGGTCTTCACGGATTTCGACCCCGTGCTCAACCGCTACCTGGAGGAGACGGACAGCATCGCGCGGTCGGCGTTTTTCCAGCAGGACTTCGAGACCCTCTTCCGCGAGCACCAGTTCGACGAGTCGCGCCCGCCCTTCACCTTCGGCGCCCCCCGGCCGCCGGCCAAGGCCTGAGCCCCGGGCCGGGCAATTCGCCCTTGCCTCACCGCGCCGGGAACCTACGTTCGCCGGTTTTCAGCCATGATCTCCTGGATTCAGCGCAACATGCAGCGGCACCACAAAATCCTTTTCGGATCGCTGCTCTTCGTCGTCATCGTCGCCTTTGTGTTCGTCACGAACGCCTCCTCCGGCCTCGGCTGGAAGGACCGCGAGGTGCTGAAGCGCGAATTTTTCGGCTACAACCTCGGCTCGGACGAGGACCAGGCCCGCCTCTACGGCGATGCCAACCTCAGCGCCACCCTGCAGCTGGGCTACAGCGGCTTCGGCGGCGAGCAGTTGCAGAGCTACGCTTTCCAGCGTGTCGCCTCGCTGCACCTGGCCGACCGGCTCGGCCTCCCCACCACCTCCAAGGAGGAGATCGCCGACCACATCCGCACCCTGCGCGCCTTCGCCGGCGAGGACGGCGCCTTCGACGCCGCGAGCTACGCCGCCTTCCGCGATTCCCTGAAGACCGGCGGCGGCGTCACCGAGGCCGATGTGGCCCGCGTCATGGGCGACGATGTGCGCATCAACAAGCTCCAGAAGCTCGTCGGCGGCCCCGGCTACGTGCTGGACGAAGACGTGCGCACCGCCCTCGCCCGCAGCGACACGCGCTGGACCCTCGGCATCGCCGCCCTCGACTACACGGCTTACGCCCCCGCCGTCACCCCCGCGCCCGCCGACCTGGCAAAATTTTTCGGCGACAACACCTTCCGCTACGAAATCGGCCCGCGCATCGTCGTCGGCGCCCTGAACTTCCCGGCCGCCGACCACCTGGCGGCCGTGCAGGTTACCGAGGAGGAAGTGCGCGGCGCCTTCGACCGTTTCCCCGGCGCCTTTGCCAAGCCCGGCCCGGATGACGCCGCGCCGCAGCCCGCCACCGCCGCCGACTACCCGCTGGTCCGCGACCAGGTCGAGGCCGAGCTGAAGCTCGCCCGCGCCCGCAATCTCGCCAGCAAGGCCGCCGCCGACCTCGCGCTCGCCATCTTTGAAAATCCCAACACCAAGACCGCCGACGGCCTCCTGGCCTACCTCGGCAGCCGGCAACTCACCCTCCAGCCCCTCGCCCCCTTCACCCGCGAGGCCGGCCCAGCCGAGTTCGGCCAGTCCCCGGAAATCGCCGCCGCAGCCTTCCGCCTGGGCGAGTCCCGGCTCGTGTCCGATGCGGTCACCCACCGGCAGGGCGCGGTGATCCTCGTCTGGCAGGAAACCCAGCCCGCCCGCACGCCGCTGCTCACCGAAGTCCTCGACCGGGTCACCGCCGACTACATCGAGAGCGAGAAGCGCCGCCGTTTTGTCGAGCTTGGCCGCACGCTCAAGACCGACGTCACCCAACGCCTCGCCGCCGGCACGGCCTTCGCCGAGGCCGCTACCGCCGCCGCGCGCGGCGCCGGCGTGAGCGTGACCACCTCCCAGACCGCCGCCTTCACCCGCCGCGAACCCGCCGCCGACCTCAACCCCGCCGTGCTCAGCACCCTCGAGCGGCTGGAAAAGGGCCAGGTCTCCGACATGGTGCTCACGGCCGACCAAGGCCTCCTCGTGTTTGCCGCGGAAAAGCAGCTGCCCGATCTCAGCGAGGCCAACCCGACCTACGCCGCGGCCCGCGCCCAGCTGGCCCTGCTGACCTCGCGCCTCGCCGCCAATTCGGTGATCAACGACCTGGTCGCCGCCGAGCTCAAGCGCACCGAGCCCGCGCTCAACTGAGCGCCCGCCATGCCGGAGCGGCCGGAGGGCAACCACTCATCCGCGCCCCGGACCGTTCGGCCTTTTTTGGCTCGGCAACCCCGCGCCCCGGCGGTGCATTTTCCGGCATGACCAAAATCGCTGCAACCTCGTCCGCGCGGACTCGTCTTAACCGCGGTGCCCTGCGATTATTTCCGTAACTTCCGGCCTTCGGCCCGTGTTCTTCCTCCATCCCGGCAGCCCGCCCTTTTCCACATGTCCTCCCAAGTGTTCCGCCTTCCGCTCCTGCTCGTCGCGGCCCTCGCCGCCATTGGTTCCGCCAGCGCCGCGCCGGCCGCCCCGGCCCTGACCCTGGAGGAATGCATCGCCCGGGCGCTCGACCAGAATTTCACGCTGCGCATCCAGTCCTTCGACGCCGCCAACGCCCGTGAGACGCTCACCGCGTCCGAGGCCGGCTTCGACCCCACCCTCACCCTGCGCACCAGCCGCTCGTTCAGCCAGGCCGACGTCGCCGCCACCACGCTCACCGGCACCCGCAGCGAGCTCAGCGACACCCGCCTTGGCGTTTCCCAGCGCCTCACCACCGGCGCCACCGTCAGCCTCAGCGGCAGCCTCAACCGCAACGAGACCAACAACACCTTCAGCACGCTGAACCCCGCCTACAACGCCGACGTCAGTCTCTCCATCAGCCAGCCCCTGCTCCGCAACGCCGGCCCCGCCGCCAACAAGGCCGCCATCAACCGCGCCGAACTCGGCGTCACCCGCGCCGGGCACGATTTCCGCGCCCAGGTCCTCACGGTCGTGCGCAACACCGAGGCCGCCTACTACAACCTCGTCTTCGCCCGCGAACAGCTGAAGGTCCGCCGCATGAGCCTCGCCCTCGCCGAGCGCCTCTTCGAGGAAAACAAAACCCGCAAGAACACCGGCGTCGCCACCGATCTCGACGTCCTCCAGGCCGAGGTCGGCGTCGCCAACGCCCGCCGCAGCGTCCTCGAGGCCGAAAAGGTCGTGCGCGACCGGCAGGACGACCTCCTCGCCCTGATCGGCCGCTTTGAATTCGACACCGTCCTCGGCGAAGTGAGCCTCCCGTCCGACCGCCCCGCCGTGCCGGATTTCGCCGCTTCCTACGGGCTCGCCCGCGAGAACCAGCCGGAATACCGGTCCGCGCAGGCCGCCATCGGCCAGCTCGAGCTCGACCTCATCACCGCCCGCAACGCCCACCGCCCGTCCCTCGACCTCGGCGGCGCCGTCGGCCACAACACCCGCGACCGTTCCACGGGCCGCGCGCTCAACCGCCTGCCCGACGGCGACGGCTACAACTGGCAGGTTGACCTCTCCCTCAGCATGCCCTGGGGCATGCGCGGCGACAAGGCCCGCCTCCGGATCGCGCAGAACAACCTCGAGCGCGAGCAGGCGCGCCTCCAGCAGATCGAGCAAAACCTCCTCGCCCAGGTCCGCGCCGCCGTGCGCGCCGTGGAGACCAACCTCGAAAGCGCCGACATCTCCGCCAAGGCCACCGAGCTCAGCGTGCGCCAATACGAGCTGGAAAAAGCCCGCTTCGATGCCGGCCTCTCGACCAGCCGCCTCGTGCTCGAGGCGCAGGATGCCCTGGAGCGCGCCCGCGTCTCCGAGCTCCAGGCCCTTGTCAACCTGCGCACCGCCGTCGCCGACCTCCGGCGCCTCGAAGGCAGCTCGCTCGCCCGCTACAACATCCGGACGGACGAGTGAGCGGCATGCCCTCCCGCCTTCCCGTCGCGCTCCGCGCGATCGGCCTGCTCTGGGTCTTCCTCGCCCTCGCCGTGGGCAAATTGCAGCTGCCCGCCGCCTGGCCGCCGGTGCTGGTGCAGCTGCTCATCCCCGGGCTCGGCTTCGCGCTCTTCGCCCTCGTCCGCGGGCTCGCCCCCGTGGCCGCGTGGGTGGACCGGCTCGACCCGCGCGCGCTCGTGCTGCCGCAGGCGCTGCGCCTCGCCGGATTTTATTTCGCGGTGCTGGCCTCCGAAGGCGTGCTGCCCCGGGCCTATTACCAGGCCGGGCTCGGATCGCTCGTCACCGGCCTGCTCGCACTCGCCGTCTGCTTCCTGCCGCTCGCCCCGGAGCGCCGCCGCAGCGCGCTCACCATCTGGAATGTCATCGGCCTGATGGACCTCGCCCTGCTCTTCCTCGCCGGCCTGCGGCTGAGCCTGACCCAGCCCGCCGCCCTCGCCCCCTTCAACACCCTGCCGCTCAGCCTCGTGCCCACCTTGCTCGCCCCGCTCTGCCTCGCGCTGCACCTGCTCCTCCTGCGTCGCAATTCGTCCGCGACCTGAGCCCGGCACCCCACTGCTCTAGCAACGCTTCCTCATGCGGAATCAGCCAGATACCTTTCAGGCGCGAGGGCTTGTCCGGAAACGCCTCCTGCCGCACCTGCTCGAAAACAAATTCACGCAGGACCATCGCCTGATGGTTGAGCACCGACAGCGCGGACTTGAGCAGCCCCTTTTCATCGGGAGTGACGATCTTGCTGCGGATCTGCTTGTAGTGCCCCAGGCCCGTCGGATCAAAGTAGTCGCAGAGCAATTGGTCCACGGGCAGTCCGCTCGTGCCAGCCACGGGGACGATCACCTCGACGCCCATCAGATCGCGGGCGAAAAAATTCTGCTCCGATCCGAAGGAATAGCTGCGGCCCACCCGGAATCCGCTCACCCCGCTGCGTTGGACGTGAAAATAAACTGGCATGGCTGGACTGATAAGCTGGGTCAGGGCACCGTCCCTGACAAGAGGCCAGTCGCCAGTCTGCTCAGAGGAATCATGCCATTGTGCAGCGGCTCGGCTGTCAGCCGCCACGGCCGCGCCCCATCATATCCAAGTCCCGCACCCGGTGTGGTCCGTCACACTCTCCACCTGACAGAAGGCGCACGTCACTTGCAGAGATTTAAATTCGCCTCGTCAGACAAGTTTGCCGCTTGCCATCTAACACCTAACGGCCTGACCCCATTGGTTTTCCATTGGTTTTACCGCCGACGCGCTCAACCAATACTCGGCCGTCACCGGCCAAAGCGGTGGCGCCATCGCCCACGACGCCCGGGGCAATGTCACCACCTGGGGCGGGCAGACGCTCGGCTACGACGCGGAAAACCGGCTGACGTCCGTCACGCAGTCCGGCCTCACGCTCACGCTGGCTCACGACCCCGAGGGGCGGCTCGTGAAGGTGACGAAGAACGGCGTGGCCGAGTTCCGCTATTACGACGGCGCGCAGTGCTTCCTGCGGCTCGGTGCCGGCGGCGGGCAGATCGACTGGACGGTGTGGGGGCCGCGGCCCGACGAGGTCATCGCGCGGCACGACGCCGCGCACGGCGGCTGGCAGTATCACCATCCCGATGCCCTCGGCAGCACGGTGGCCGTGACCAATGCCGCCGGGAGCGTGATCGAGCGGTATCTCTACGATCCCTTCGGGCTGCCGGATATTCGGGATGCGAACGGGAATGCGCGCACCGCAACCGCCATTGGCAACCTGTGGTTATTCACGGGGCAGGAATGGCGCGGGGACATCGTGCTCGCGAACTACAAGGCCCGGTGGTATCAGTCGACCTTGGGAAGGTTCCTGCAGAACGACCCCGTGCGGTTCGATGCGGGCGACCTGAACCTGTATCGGTATTGCTTCAACAACCCGATCAATCATGTCGATCCGAGTGGTGAAGTTGCACATGTCGCCCGCAGTGTGTGGACCATCGGCACCGCCGCCCGTCTAGGATGGGGTGCTTACCAAGCCCACCGCGCCTACCGCGCAACGCAAATAGCGATGGAGGCGACAATCGCTGCCATTGCCGTGGCCAATGTGGCGCGTCAGGCAGCCGAAGCCGCCAACCCTGAGGCACCCGCAGTTGGAAATACTGGAGAAGAAGCACCTGTGCCTATCTACATAGACCATCCAGAGGCTGCACAGCACGGTGAAGATGCCATTGCTGATGGCGTTAAACCTACAGGTGTGATTGATCGAAGTGGCAAAGAAGCACGGCGGAAGGAGAACCTCAAGGACGTAGATACCGTAGAGGGTAAAGACCGAGACGAGTTTCCACCGGCGGTGATAAAGCCGGATGGGAAAACGTCTGTTCGTCCGATTTCGCCCAGCGATAATCGCGGAGCGGGAGGTTCAGTTGGCCAACAAATCAAAACTTTGCCTGATGGCACTAAAGTAGTAGTGGTGCCGCGTCCTCCTCAACCGAAGCCAAATCCCCCAAAAAAATAATCCAGCCATGCGCAGACTACATGATTTTATACCTACCTATGCTCCCCCACGTGGCACTAATTCAGGCTTCAATGACTCTGCACATCAATTTTTTATCGAGTCGTGTGGTGCCGGCGTGGCCTTTTCTGGCGCATTGCACTTTTATGCGCCCGGTGCTCCGGCGGAATATGACAATCTTGAAAGTAGAAACGCTTCACTGAAAACACTGTATCCGGAGAGCACCGGCAAATGGCTTCTTTTTGCCGAAGAAATATTTGGAAATCAATTTGGCTGCTGTGGGACCGAGTATGGTATGTTTGATCTTGAGGACGGCACGTGGTCTACAATTGCGAAAAGCTTTGATGCGTTCCTGATTGCCGTATTGGGCAAGCCAAATTTCTACACCGGTGAATCCCTGTTGCGGGAGTGGACACACACACATGCCCCGTTGAAAATGGGTCAGCAATTGTGTCCTAGACTGCCTTTTATAGCTGGTGGTGAGTATTCCCTTGATAACGTGTATCCTCTTAATTGGGAGAAAAATATTAAACTTCGCCATAGCGTGTTCGAGCAGATCAAAAATCTACCTGATGGAACTAAAATCGAAGTGCGAACGGGCCGACATAAATAATTAACGTCGCAACATACCTGTCCTAAACAGCCGCAATCCGACGGGGTCCGCAATCCTATAGGGTCCGGCCGTTAGGTGCTAGGTCTGGGCCGAGGCGATGGGATGGCGATAGATAGACGTTCTTTGACACGACGGCGCGCAGTGCTTCCTGCGGCTCGATGCCGGCGGTGCGCAGATTGACTGGACCGTCTGGGGGCCGCGGCCCGATGAGGTCATTGCGCGGCACGACGCCGCGCACGGCGGCTGGCAGTATCACCACCCCGATGCCCTCGGCAGCACCGTGGCGGCCCAATCAATGGGGTCAGGCCGTAAATTGTAAATTAAAGTGGCATCCAACCCAGCGAACGTTCATCGCTTGGAACGGACTCAGCGCTCCAGGTATTTATTAAACTATTTTTTGGATATATATTTGGGAAATTTTATTCGAGACCTCTCTTCTGAAAGCGGCCATACTCGGTCCACTAGCCATCGGATCACGGACCCCACCCAAAACCCGACCCTTAATTTACAATTTACGGCCTGACCCCGTTTACGACAAACCCGGCCAGACCCGCCGGACTCGGCTTTTCGCTGTAACGGTCCAGCACGTCGCGTGGAGCCATGAAATCGTAGTGAGGCACCGCCCTCAGTCGATGGGGTTAGGTAACATGAGAGGCAGCTAAGGAAAGGAGCCGAGCCGAAGGTCGGACGGTGGTATCCTTGGCGGTGCCATGAACTATACCGGAATCGACCATCACAAACGCTACTCGGTGGCCTGCACGCTGGACGCGCAAGGCCGCCGGCTGCTGGAACGCCGCATCGACCACAACGCGCCGGAAGCCTTCGCCGCCTACTTTGCGGCCCTGGCCGAGCCGAGCGCGGTGGTGATCGAAGCGTGCTGGAACTGGGCTGCGCTCTACGACCTGCTCGAAGCCACGCCGGGCGTCGCGCAGGTGGTGCTCTCCAATCCCGCGAAGAACCGCATCATCGCCGACGCGCAGATCAAAAACGACCGGGTGGACGCCCGGGCGCTCGCCACGCTGTTGCGCGGCAACTTCGTCGCCGCCGTCCACGTGCCGGACAAGCCGGTGCGGCAGAAGAAGAACACCGTGCGCCAGCGCCTCTGGCTGGCCCGTGTGCGCACCATGGTGCGCAACCGCATCCACACGGTGCTCGACCGCCATCCCCGCCTCGAACGCCCCGCGGTCAAAGACCCTTTCAGCCAACGGGGTAAAGCCTGGATGAAGCGCGTGGTCCTGCCCGCGCCCGACCGCCAGCTGCTCACCGAGGACCTGGAGTTGCACGAGCTGATCGAGCGCCACATCCACGCGCTTGAAGACCGCATCGAGGCGGACAACGCGGCGAACGCCGAGGCCCGGCGCCTGCGCACCCTGCCGGGAGTCGGCAAGGTGCTTGGCCCGGTCATTGCCCTGGAGATCGACGGGATCGCGCGTTTCCGGACCCCCGACAAGCTGTGCGCCTACGCCGGTCTGGTGCCCACCACCTACTCCTCCGGCGGCAAGACCTCCCACGGCCGCATGCTGCCGTTCTGCAACCGCTGGCTCAAATGGGCCTTCATTGAGGCCGCCTGGGTGGCCGTCGGCTGCGACGGCTACCTTGGCACGTTCTACAAGCGCCACCGCGCCCGCGGCAAAGGCGCCAACGAGGCCATCACCATCACCGCCCGCCGCCTGGCCAAGATCGCTTGGAAAATGCTGACAGAACAGCGCAACTACTCCAAGGTGCCGCTCACCACCAAACCACTTTCCCCGGCCGCTCTCATTACGGACTGACGACCTGCCCCGCGCAGGTGCGTCTTGGGTCAGGATAGAGGGCCGGGGATCTGATTTTACCATGCAGGGGACCACCGTGAACGGTCCGCCGCTTAGAGAAGTGTGATCGCGGAATCTCCTCTTCCCACCCTGGTGACAGGCCGCCGGAATGTCGCCCGGCCCTTCGCGTCCCCATCCGGAAATCATCCGAAAACAGCCCAAAAATCATGCTTGCACAGGGCCACTCAGAGAAGGCCGTTAGGTCTTAGATTTTAGAGTCTAACATCTCCCGCAGTCGGGCAGCTAAAACAATGCCGCCGCATCCGCGGTGGCGGCGGGAACCACCCGGTGCTCGGGCAACTGGGTCCGGAACCAGGTGCGCTGCTTCTTCACCAAGGCCCGGGTGTTCTTGGCTATCTCCGCCGCGAGTTGGGACGCGGGCAGCCGGCCGGCCAGCATCGCGATGACTTCCCGGTAGCCGATGGCCTGCGCCGCGCTGGGATTTTCCCGGAGGCCCTGTGCGAGCAGTCCCCTCACCTCCTCCACCAGTCCGGCCGCGAGCATCGCCGCCACGCGTTGTTCGATCCGCTGCGCCAGTTCGGCGGGCGGGCGGTCGAGCTGCACGAGCTTCACCTCCCACCCGGCGAAGGGCGGCGGCTGACGCGCAAAATCCGCCGCAAGGTCCGCCAAGGTTCTTCCGCTGGCGAGGCAGCGCTCCAGCGCCCGGGTCACCCGCCGCGGATTCGCGGTGTCGAGCGCCCCGAGGCCGCCAGGGTTGAGCGCGCGCAGTTCCGCCAGCGCCACGGCCGGGTCCAGCGCCCGCACGCGCTCCCGCACCGCCGCCGGCACGGCCACGTCGTCGGCCACCGGCGCGAAAAACGCCTTCAGGTAAAACCCGCTGCCGCCGGTCACCAGCACCGGACGGCCGCGGGCGGCGATGTCCGCCACCGCCGCCTGCGCGCGGGTCACGTAGCGCGCGACATCCATCGGCTCGCGCAGGCCGCAGACATCAATCAGGTGGTGCGGCACGCGCGCGCGCTCCGCCGCCGTGGGCTTGGCCGTGCCGAGATCCATGCCGCGGTAGAACAGCAGCGCGTCGCACGACACGATCTCCGCCCCGTGCGCCTCCGCCCAGCGCAGGGCGGCCTCGGTCTTGCCGACCGCCGTGCAACCGGTGAGAACGTGGAGGATGCGCGCCATGTTTCCGCGCCACCATTGCCGGTCCGGCAGGCCGGGCCAGCCTGAAAATCCCGCCCCGCCGCCGAATCGTAACAATCCCGCCTTTGTCAGCCCGCGGATTTTGCCTCTCCGTAACCCCGCCGGCCTTCCCCGTGAAACTCCGCTTCATCTTCAACCCCCGCTCGGGTCACAACGCGCGCAACCCGCACCTGCTGCACCGCGCCCACGCCTTCATCCGGGAGCACCGGCTCGACGCGACCGTGATCGCCACCGAGCGCCCGCGGCACGCGACGGAGCTGGCGCGGCGCGCGGTGGACGAGGGCTGCGACGTCGTCGTGGCCATCGGCGGCGACGGCACGATGAACGAGGTCGGCACCGCGCTGGTCGGCACCCCCGCCGTGCTCGGACTCATCCCCTGCGGCTCCGGCAACGGCCTCGGCCGGCACCTCGGCATCCCCGGGCCGGGCCGCGGCGCGTTCCGCACCCTGCTCGGCGGCCAACCCCGCCGCATCGACACGGGCACGGCCAACGGCCACGTCTTCATCAACGCCATGGGGCTGGGTTTCGACGCGGAGATCAGCGACCGCTTCACCCGTGTGACCCGCCGCGGCCTGCCGGCCTATGTGCGCACCACGTTCGCCGCGTGGCGCACTTTCCGGCCCGTGCCGCTGACCGTGCGCGCCCCGGGCACAAGGCTGGCGACCACGGCCTTCATCGCGGCGGTCGCCAACTCCGACCAATACGGCAACGACTGCTACATCGCCCCGGGCGCCCGGGTGGACGACGGCCTGCTCGACCTGACCGTGATCCGGCCGGTGGGCCTGGCGCGCGCCCTGCCGCTGGCGGTGCGGCTGTTCGCCGGCCGGATTGACGGCAGCCCGGCCGTGCAGCGGCTGCAGGCGCGCACCTTTGCGCTCGAACGTCCGGCCGCCGGACTCATCCACACCGACGGCGAGCCCCGTGCGACCGACGCCACGGTGGAGGTGGCCGTGCGCCCGGGCAGCCTGCAGGTGCTGGTGCCGGCAAAAACCTGATTCATACCAAGCTCCCCCAGCTTCTTGACTGTAGGGCTGGGTCTCCGAACCCCGCCTTCTTCGATTGTGATGCCGCATTCGAGGCGGGGTTCGGAGACCCCGCCCTACAGCGCCAGCCGGTCTATGGTCCAAAAGGGAGGGACTCGTGGTATTATCCCATCAGATATAGGTCAGCGCGCTGGCGCGCGCTCCGGGAAAACGCCCGCACGCGGGCTGCCACCCTCTGCGCGTCAGAAGGCCGACCCAGGGACGTGCCGGCCCACCTTCCCCACCCCTGTTCCCGGGTGGTAGGGGCCGTTATCCTTGACGGCCCGTGGATGGCGAACATCGCAGCGGGCGGTTAAGGATAACCGCCCCTGCCTCTTGTTTGAAACGCACCCATGGGGCCGTTGCACGGCGGCATGGCCGCGCCGGCAGGGGCCGATCTCCCAGCGGCCCGCGGCCGGACACTGACCAAGCCAAACTCCGGTTCGCGAGCGACGTTGGACTCAGGCCTCGCCCGCAGCGACGACGCGGTCGCGTCCGCCGGTCTTGGCGGCGTAGAGGGCCTTGTCGGCCGCCATCACGATGTCGGTCTTGGCGGTGACATCCACGGGGTGGCTGGCCACGCCGACGCTCAGGGTGACGGGCAGCTCGAGCCCCTCCGCGACGCGAACCGGGCGGCTGCGCACGGCCTCGGCCAGCCGGCGCGCGACGGCCAGGGCGGCCGTTTTCGGCGTGCCGGGCATCGTGATCGCAAACTCCTCGCCGCCGATGCGGGCGACCTGGTCGTTGCCCCGCACCGCGCCGAGCAGCCGCCGCGCGAGCTCGCGCAGGACCTCGTCGCCGGCGGGATGGCCGTGCTGGTCGTTGACGCGCTTGAAATGGTCGATGTCCACCAGCACGAGGGAAAACTCGGTGCGGGCGTCGGCCGCCTGCGTCTTCTGCTCCTGGAGGATGCGTTCGAATTCGCGGCGGTTGAAGAGGCCGGTGAGCTGGTCGCGCGTGGCGAGCCGGCGCAGCTCCTGCAGGGTGTCGCCGAGCTTGAGCGCATACCGCAGCGAGCGCTCCAGCATGCGGGCGTTGATCTCGCCCTTGACGAGATAATCGAGCGCCCCGGCGTTCATCGCCTCGATGTCCACCTTCTCCCCGGATTCCGCCGTGAGGAAGATGATCGGCACCCGGCAGCCGCGGCCGATGGCCTCGCGGATCAGCACGAGGCCGTCGCGCGGGCCGAGCTGGTAGTCCAGCAGGCAGGCCACGTAGCCGCCGCCCATGAGCTTTTCGATGCCCTCCTCGTAGGTCGAGGCCCAGTCGAGGTCGTATTGCTCGCCGCGAAAGGTTTTAAAAAGCTGCTGGGTGACGCGGAATTGCATCCGGTCGTCGTCAATCAGCAGGATTTTTCGGGTCTGGGACTGTTCAGCCATGTCCGTTCGAGCTTAGCCGTTTCACGCCAATGGCAAGGTCCGAGCACACCGCGGACAGCGCCTGGGTGATTTTCCCGGGCTGACCGAGGTGGCCGCTGATGCAGTTGACCAAGGCACTGCCTACCACGACGCCGTCGGCCTGCGCCGCCACCTGGGCCACCTGGGCGCGGGTCGAGATGCCAAAACCCACCGCGACCGGCAGGTCCGTGTGCCGGCGGATGCGGGCGACCGCCTCGGGGATGTTGGCCGCCACCTGGTTGCGGACGCCGGTCACGCCTTCGCGGGAAACGTAGTAGATGAAACCCGTGGCCGCGCGGGCGATCCGGGCGATCCGGGCCTCCGGCGTCGTCGGCGCCACAATGAACACCGTGTCCACCGCGTGCCGGCGGCAGGCCGTCACCAGCTCGTCCGCCTCTTCCGGCGGAAGATCGAGGGTGAGCAACCCGTCCACCCCGGCGGCCTTGGCCGCACGGACGTAGGATTCGACCCCGTTGGTGAAAACGAGGTTGTAGTAGGTGTAGAACACGACCGGCACCTCGCTGAACTCCCGGATGCGCCGCACCAACTCCAACACCCGGGCGGCCGTCATGCCGGACTCGAGCGCGCGCTGGGCCGCGAGCTGGTTGGTAAGCCCGTCGGCCAGCGGATCGGAAAACGGCACGCCGAGCTCAAGCACATCCACGCCATGGTCCAGCAGCGTGCGGCAGGCGGCCAGCGAGGTGTCAAAATCGGGATCGCCCGCGCAGAGATAGGCGACAAACGCCGCGCGGTTTTCGGCGCGGGCGCGGGCAAAGGCTTGGGCTAGGCGGGACATCGGCGGTGAGTCGGGCATGCAACCAGAAAGGTTCCCGGGTGCAAACGAAGTTTCGTGTCATTCCTGCAGGCTGAACTCCGCCAGCACGGGCCGGTGGTCCGAAAGATAGCTGCGGATCACCTCGCTGCGCGCCTCCCGGCAGGCCGGGGGCAGGAAGATGAAGTCCAGCGCCTGGCTGGGCAGCGGCGAAGGGAAGGTGTGCCCGGTCTCCGGGTGCAGCGTGTAGTGGCCGTGCAGCCGGAAGTAGCGCATCAGCTCGGCCGTGGCATCGGGCCGCTTGTGGGAATTGTTGAGGTCCCCGCACACGATGGGCGGCATGTGCCAGTGGTCGCGGCGGTGCACGTGCTTGCGCGAGACGTAATCGAGGATTTTTTCCACCTGGTTGAAGCGGTGCAGCCGCGAACGGTAGTGCAGGTGCAGGTTCATCACCGGGAGCCGGCGGCCGGCCACGTCGATCTCCGTGTAAAGAAAGCCCTTCTCCCCCACCGTGCTCTCGCCGAAGACGACGTTCTCCGATTCCAAAATCGGGTGCTTGGAGAGGATGGCGTTGCCGTAGCTGAGATTGAGGAGGCCGCCGCGCCGGTTGTTGATGCCAAACACCGAATACCGGTAACCCGTGTGCAGCCGCAGGTATTCCAGATGGTCGAAATTGCCCGCCCAGCGCGAATCCTGGTCCACCTCCTGCAACGCCACGATGTCCGGGTCGGTGCGCTGGATGAGCCGCGCGATCTTGCTCAGGTTCGCCCGCAGCTTCCGCGCGAGGGTGAAGCCCTGGATGGGCGTCAGCCCGCGGCCGTGGGCGATGTTGAAGGTGAGAATCTTCAGCCTGGGCATCCGGCCGAGCGTGAAATCACCGCCCGCCGAGGCAACGGCAAAGCTGCTCCCGGCAATTCAGCCCGCGCGGTCGTGGCGGTAGCCCACGCCGTGCACGGTGACGATCGCCCGCGGATTCGCGGGATCGGGCTCCACCTTTTTCCGCAGTTGCGCCACGTGCTGGTCGAGGGTCCGCGTGGTCCCGAAATAGTCCACGCCCCAGGCGGCATTGAGCAGCCGGTCGCGCGATAGCACCTCGCCGGGATGCGCCGCGAAGATCTCGGCCAGCTTCAGTTCCCGGGCCGTGAGGGTGACGGTGCGGCCGCCGACCTTGGCCGTGAACTGCCGCCGGTCGATCTCGGCCGCCCCCAGCCGGAAGCGGGCCGGCGCCGGCGCGGCATCCGCCGGCGTCGCGGCGGCCCGCGATCGGCGCAGCACCGCCTCCACCCGCGCCAGCAGCTCGTGCACGCCGAAGGGTTTTACCACGTAGTCGTCCGCGCCGAGCTTGAGGCCGACGACCTTGTCGATCTCCTCGCCCTTGGCCGTGAGCAGAATGACCGGGGTCCGGCTGCCCTGCGCACGCAGCTCGCGGCACACGTCGTAGCCGCTGCGCTGCGGCATCATCACGTCGAGGATCACCAGGTCACACTTTTCCTGGGCAAACAGCCGCAGCGCCTGCGCCCCGTCGGCGGCGGGCGTGACGGCGTAGCCCTCGCTCTCCAGCGTGGCGATCAGGCACAGGCGGATGTTGGGGTCGTCCTCGGCGATCAGGATGCGGGCTTTCATGGAAGATGCAGGATGAAGACGGCGCCGCCGCCGGGATTGTCGGCGCAGCGCAGCGAACCGCCCAGGCCGCGCGCCAGCTGCCCCGCGATGCTCAGGCCGAGTCCGGTGCCCGATTTCTCCGCGGTCAGGGAATCGTCCACCCGGTGGAATTTCTCGAAAATGCGCGTGTGATGCGCCGCCGGCACCCCCGGCCCGCGGTCGGCCACGCGGATCTCCCGGCCGCCGCCGGGCCGCCCGGCGAGCGTCACGGTGACTTCGCCGCCGGTCGCCGCATACTTCGCGGCATTGTCCAGCAGGTTGAGCACGATCTGGCCGACCGCATCCCGGTCGGCCACGACCGGCACCGGCGCCGCGGGCAGCTCGCGCCGGAGCGCCAGCCCCACCTCCTGCAGCCGCGGTTCATGGGTGTCGAGCAGGCCGGCCAGAAATCCGCCGAGGTCGAATTCCTCGCGGGCGTATTTCTTCCGCCCCTGCTCCAGCCGGCTGAAGTCGAGCACATTGCCCACGAGCCGGGCGAGCCGCTCGGTCTCGCGGCCGATGGTGCCGAGGTAGTCGTCCCGGCGCCGCGGATCCGGCACGCGGCCTTGCGCGAGCAGTTCGGCGTAGAGCCGGATGGTGGTGAGCGGCGTCTTGAATTCGTGGGAGACGTTGGCGACGAAGGAGGTTTTTTGCGCCGCCTCGCGTTCGCTGCGCCGGGCCTGCAGCAGCAGCAGCGCGCCGCCACCGAGGATGGTCGCCGTGAAGAGCCCGACGAGGAGCAGGCCGACCGCATAAAAACCCGCGCCGGAGCCGCGCGCGGCGGGCGCTTCCAGAAAGGCGACGACCTCCCAGCCGGCGAACACCGGCCCGGCCAGCGGCACCTGCAGCGCCGGGGTGTCCGCGCGTGGCACCCAGCCGGCCTGATACACGATGCGGCCGCGTTCGTCGCGCAGCGCATAGCCCTCGCCCGCGCCGGTCTCGGCGGGCAGCACGCCCGCGAGCCGCGCGATCAACTCCGCCGGTTCGAGCTCAAGCCCCCGGACCTCGCCGGCCGCCGGCCGGGCCACCCAGCCGATCAGCGACCGCCGGCCCTCATGGTTGACCTCGGTCCAGCCACGGGAATCCGCCGGCGTGGGCAGGGCAAATTCGTCGGCCACCCCGTGGCCGGAGGCCTCGGCCGCCGCCGGAGCGGCCAGGCGGGCGGAAACTTCCTGCTCCGCGCGGCGGTATTCGCGGGATTGGGCGAGATTGCGGGCATCCTGCCGGGCCGCCTGCATCTTGGCCACGTTGGCGCTGGCCAGGCCGCGCACCACGCTTTCTTCGCGCGCAGCGGCCGGCGGCTGCGCCGCGGGTGCGCTTGTCGGTTCCCACGGCAACCCGGCCGCCACCAGCGCCGCGAGCCGGCGACGCACCGCCTGGCCCGCCTCGCCCGCCGGGCTCAGTTGCCGGACGGCGCCTGCCGGGGAAAGCGCGAAGGCGGAACGCACGAGCGGATTTTCCTCCTGCCAAAGCGCCAGCTCGCCGGCGAGATCCGCGGCCGGCAGGCCGGCCAGCGTGTCGAGCAGGGCCGACTGCACATCGGTGACGAGAAGCTCGACCCCCTCGGTGATCAGCCCGGCCCGGGCCGTGACCGCCGCCAGCCGCGCCTCGCCGGCGTAGGTTTCCCGCTCGGCCAGCCGGGCCTGCTCCCGCCGCAGCAGCTGCACGGCGCCCAGGCCGGCCAGCAATGTCGGCACGAGCAGGAGCAGGCCATAGGCAAGCAGACGGCGGGAGGAGGACACGGGATTCACGCTAGGCGGGCGGGCGCGTTTGGAAAGCCGCGAAACGCCGGCTTCAGCGCCGGTCCTCCCCGGCCGTGGCCTGCTGGTTGCGCACCTGCGAGCTCTCGGTGCGGTAGAGCTTGCGCTGGGCGTTGTCCAAACCCTCGCGGGCGATGCGCTCCGCCTCGGCGGCGGCGGGCGCGGCGACCTTGGCCAGGCCGGCGTTGCGGTAGGTGTCGGCCATGGCGTTGACCTCCGCCACCCGCGCGCTCATCAGCCGGCCGGCATCCTCGCGGCGGCCGGCATCCACCAGCGCGATGGCCTCGTCTTTCGCCACCGCGATCAGGTTGGCCGCATAGTCGGCCTGCACCTTGTGGTCGGCCGACGCCACGACCTTGGCGCGGTCCGCGCTGAACTTCACGCTGCGCGAGGCCGTGAGCGTGGCCGGGCGCTGGCCGGCGACATCCTCGTAGCGCACGCGGGCCTGGGCGATCTCGCGGGTCGCGCCGGCCTTGGCGGGGTCCACCTCCACCTCGATGAGCGCGAACCGTTCCTGGCCGCCGTAGATCTGGTTGAGCGTGAGCTCGGCCCGGCGTTCGTTGATCACGCCTTCCCGGCCCACCAGCCGGAGCGGACGCACGCCGGCGGGAAAGTCCACCTCGATCACCACCCGGCGCGCCACGACGTTGAGCACATCGCCCAGCTCGGCGGTGAAAATACGCGGCAGGTCGGCGCTGTGTTCGACGAAGTAGGTGTTGCCGTCGCTGCGCTGGGCGAGCCGGGTCATGAGATCCTCATTGAAGCCCAACCCCAGCCCGACCGTCGTCACCGAAACGCCTTCGCGCAGCAGGGCCGCCCCGAGCCGGCCGAGCTCCTCGGGCGAACGCGGGCCGACATTGGCCTGACCGTCGGAAAGCAGGATCACCCGGTGCACGTAGCCGGAGTGCTCGATGTGCTTGCGCACTTCCTCGGCGCCGCGCGCGACGCCGCCGTGCAGGGCCGTCATGCCGCGGGGCGTGAGTCCGCGGATGGCCGCTTCCAGACCCCGGGCCTGCCGGACCCGCTGCGCGGGCACCAGCACCTCGACCTCGCTGTCATAGGCCACGAGCGAGATGATGTCGTCGGGACCGAGGCGCCGCACCAGTTCCAGCGCGGCCTCGCGGGCCTGCTCGATGCGGTCGCCCTGCATCGAACCTGAACGGTCGATGACGAGCGCGAGGTTGACCGGCGGGCGGGTCTGGGCGCGCGGCGGCGGGAGGCAGTGCAGCGAAACCTTGACGATGGCGCGTTCGATCGCCCCGGCGGGCAGGACGTGCCGGTCAACATCGACTTCAAGGCGAACCGGGCTGGCGGCGGGCTTGGCAAACAGCGTCACTGCGCCGGTGAGCGCAGCCGCGAGAATCAGGATGAGACTGTGGATTTTTTTCATGGGATGTCGGGATGACGCCGCCATTGAACCAGAAAACCGCCGCCGGGTTGTCACCGTGGCGTCAGGGTTTTGTCAGGAAATTGTCAGGCCGGCGCCGTGCCTCGCCCCGGGCTGAACTAGGAGTTGACAGCCGGGACCCCGCCCGCGACGTTTTCCGGCTCTTTGCGGCGGCCATAGCTCAGTTGGTTAGAGCACCTGATTGTGATTCAGGGGGTCGCGGGTTCGAGTCCCGTTGGCCGCCCCATTTTATCCCGGCTCCGGCCGCGCCTTCGGCTCGACAGCGCAAGCCCCGGACACCCATGGTGAAGCGCCATGTTTGAGCTCAAAAAAGCGCTCACCTATCTGCTGATGCCGCTGCAATTCAGCCTCCTGCTGATGGTGGCCGGCTTGGTGCTGCTGTGGGGCGGCCGGTGGGTGCGCTGGGGCCGCGCGCTGCTGACGGCCGGGGTGCTTTTGCTGCTCTTGTTCAGCCACAAGCAGGTCGGCCTCGCCCTCCTGCGACCCTTGGAAGCGCAATATCCGGCCATCGTCGAGCTCACGCCCGGCAGTCCGCCGCCGGCAAATCTGGCCGCGTGCCGGGCCATCGTCGTTCTGGGCGGCGGCCATTCCAGCACGCCCGGCCTGCCGGCAGTCCACCGGCTCAGCACCTCCGCCGCATACAGGATGATGGAAAGCGTGCGTCTCGCCCGGATGCAGCCCGAGGCGGAATTGATCCTGACCGGCCCCGGCCTCAGCGCGGCCGATTCCGAAACCCACGGCATGGTGCTCGCCCAGGCCGCCCAAGCCCTCGGCGTGCCCGCCGGCCGGATGGTGCTGCTGACCGCCGCGCGCGACACCGAGGAAGAAATCAACGCCCTGCGCGAGCGGTTTGGCGACACGCCGGTCGCGGTGGTAACCTCCGCGTGGCACATGCCGCGCACGATGGCCTATGCCCGCAAGGCCGGACTGAACGCCGTGCCCTGTCCGGCGGACTTCACCGCCCGGGCCAATGCCGACTTTCGCTGGAGTGACTGGACCTGCGATCTCACGGGCCTCGAGCGCAGCACCAAGGGAATCTACGAGCGGCTCGGCCTGCTCTGGGCCCGCCTGCGCGGGCGGGTCTGACCGGCTTCACGCCCCGGACTGCAGCACGATTTTTCCAAACTGCCCGCCGCGCTCCATCAACGCGAAGGCCTCGGCCGCGCGCTCCAGCGGAAACACGTCGCTCACGACCGGCTTGAGCCGGTGCCGCGTGGCAAACTCCACCATCGCGGCCCAGTCCGCCGGGCTGCCCATCGTCGTGCCGAGGAGCGACAACTGCCGGAAGAAAGCCTTGCGCATCGTGAAGCCGGGCGGGTTGCCGCGGGTGGCCCCGAAAAACACGATGCGGCCGCCCGGCGCGGCCAGATCGATCAAAGACTCGAAACCTTCTCCGCCCGCGCTGTCCACGATGACGTCGAAGAGTCCGGACCGGGCCGCCGCACCCTTCGCCCAGTCGGCCGCAGTATAGTCAAATCCGCCTTTCGCCCCAAGCGTGACGGCGCGGGTGATTTTTTCCGCGGAGCTGGAAGTCACCCAAACTTCCGCGCCGTGCGCCACGGCGAATTGGAGTGCAAACAACGCCACGCCGCCGCCGATGCCCGTGATCAGCACTCGCTCGCCGGCGCGCAGTTGCGCTCGGCTGAAGAGCGCACGGTAAGCGGTAAGTCCCGCGAGCGGCAGCGCGGCCGCCTCCGTCCATGAAAGATGCGCCGGCTTCACCGCGAGCTGGACGGCGGGCACCGCGATCTGCTCCGCCAGCGTGCCGTCGCGCGGCAGGCCGAGGATTTCAAAATTCTTTCCCTGCGCCGCCTCGCGGTCACCCCAGAGAAAACTCGGGTTGATGATCACCTCGCGCCCAATCCACGCGCGGTCGCCGGCCGTCACCACGCCCGCACCGTCCGAACCCGGGATGCAGGGCCACTTCAACCCGGCATACTGCCCGGCCTTGATCCAGACATCGCGGTGGTTGAGCGCCGCGGCCCGGAGGTTGACGACCACCTCTCCGGCCGCCGGCACAGGCGCGGGGACGGCGGAAACTTCGAGCTGATTGATGGCGGTGAGTCGGACGGCACGCATGGTTTCGTGCTTTAAGCGATAGGCCGGGCCGGCTTCATTGGCAAACGCGGATGCTCCTTGCCCTGCACAAACCCTACGGCGTGCTCTCGCAGTTCACGCCCGAGCCCGGATCGCAGTGGCGAACCTTAGCGGAATTCGGCCTGCCCAAGGCCGTTTACCCGGTCGGGCGGCTGGATGCGGACTCCGAGGGCCTGCTGCTGCTCACCGACGAGCCCGGCCTCAACTCCCGGTTGCTCGACCCGGCGCAGGGACATGCGCGGGAATATTGGGTGCAGGTCGAACGCATCCCGGACGCCGCCGCGGTGGACCGCCTCGCCGCCGGCGTGCGGATCGGCGATCATCAAACCCGGCCCTGCCGCGTGCGCCGGCTTGAACCCGCACCGGAACTCCCGCCCCGTGTGCCGCCCGTGCGCTTCCGCAAATCCGTGCCCGACAGCTGGCTCGCGCTGGAGCTGACCGAGGGGAAGAACCGGCAGGTCCGTCGCATGACAGCCGCCGTCGGCCACCCCACCCTGCGGCTCATCCGCGTGCGCATCGGCGGTCTGCCCCTGGGCAATTTGCCCGCGGGCCGGTGGCGTGAACTCACTCCCGGCGAGCGCGCACTGGTGTTGGCTTAGCCAGCCAATGCATCGCCCGCTAATCACGCAAATTTACGCGAACCAAAAGCCTTAAAACCCATTTCCTGATATTCGCGGGAAACCTTCTGGTTCATTCCGTTTAGATCCGCACGATCACTTCCTCCGCCGGGAAGCGCACTTTTTTCGCCGCGGCGTATTTGTCGTCAGGCAGCCGGTAACCGGCCGCACAGGCGACCACGGTCGCATAGGGGGTGCCACCCAGTCCGAGGATCTCGTCGAATTTCGCGGGCTCGATGCCTTCCATCGGGCAGGTGTCCACGCCGAGCAGCGCGGCGGCGGTCATGAAGTTGCCCAGCGCGATGTAAATCTGGTGGCTCTGCCAGGTATCCAGCCGGCCCTGCGCCCGGGCCTCGTCGAGGTTGCGCATCACCATCGCGCGGAATTTGACCAAGGTCTCGGGCGCGACGCCCCGGACCTGCACCATCCGGTCGATGTGCCGCTGCACATGGGCGCCCCCCAGATCGCGGTGCACCGCAAAAACCACGAAGTGCGAACAGTCCGCCACCTGCGGCTGGTTCCACGCCGCCGGCGCCAGCCGCGCCTTCACCGCCGGATCGGTCACCACGATGAAGCGCCACGGCTGCAGGCCGATGGAGGACGGCGTCAGCACAAGGGTCTCCTCGAGCGCGGACCAGATTTCCGCGGGAATCCGTTTGGCCGGGTCGAACTTTTTGACGGCGTAGCGCCAGTGCAGGGCGGCGGTCAGTTGGGCGGGGGCGATGGGCGTCATGCGCAAAACAACAGGGCATCCCGTCGCGGCCAAAGCGCAAGCCGGGGCTTTCCGTGTCTTGGGACAAATTACGGCTTGGCAAGGCCGGTCGCCGTGCCTCACTGGAAAAACGCCGCCGCCGGCGTGCTGTTTTCCCCACATGGCTTTCTCCCTTTCCCGGCAAAAACTCCTGCGCGAATGGCGGCTGTATTTTTTTGTGGTGCCGTCGCTGGTGATGGTGCTGACCTTCGCGTATTTTCCGGCCGCCAGCGCCGTGTATCACAGCTTCTTCGACTGGTCCGGCGGCGAGGCCAAGCAGTATATCGGATTGGACAACTTCAAGCGGGCCTTCAGCGACTCCACCCTGCTCAATTCCTTCGTCACGGTCGGGGCGCTGATGATTTTCAACCTCTTCAAGATGATCCCGTCCATCCTGCTGGCGGTGCTCATCCACCGGCTGTTCAGCGACCGCTGGCAATACGCCTACCGCGCCCTGCTGGTCGTGCCGATGATCGTGCCCCAGCTCGTCACGCTCTTCATCTGGAAGTTCATCCTCGACCCCAACCTCGGCGCGCTCAACCGCGTGATCGAGGCCACCGGCCTGAAGTCGGTGCTGGTTGCCATCAACGACTTCTTCGGCTGGAGCGTCTTCTTCGAGGGCGTGCCCATCGGCTGGCTCTCGCAGCCCGAGCTCATCCTGCCCGCGCTCTTCATCTGGGGCTTCCCGTGGATCGGCACCGTCGGCGTGCTGATCTACCTCGCCGGCCTGCAATCCATCGGCACCGAGATCTACGAGGCGGCGGAGCTGGACGGCATCGGGCCCTTCAAGAAATTCATCTACATCGAGCTGCCGCTCATCCTCACCCAGGTGCGGCTGAGCCTCGTGCTGCTGATCATCGGCACGCTCGGCGGCTACGGCCTGCAGCTGCTGCTGCTCAACGAATACGGCGGCCCCGGCGGCCGCGGCATGGTGCCCGGCCTCTGGATGTATAACCGCGGCTTCGTGGCCGGCGAATTCGGCTATGCCTGCGCCATCGGCATGATCCTCTTCGTCGTGATCCTGGCCCTCACGGTCATCAACAACCGCTACGTGCGGGTCGAAAAATGAGCGGCGCCGTCATCTCCCCGCTGCGCCGCAAGCGCGACTGGCCGAAGCACTCGATCATCTGGTTCTTCATCCTGATCGAGCTGTTCCCGCTCTACATGATGTTCCAGGTGTCGTTCAAGGACAACGCCTCGTTCATCCGCCAGCCGTGGCTCCCGCTCTGGCCCACCGAGTGGCAGTGGGACAACTGGGTCTTCGCCTTCAAGCTCATCGGCCCCTACCTGGCCAACACCGTCTTCGTCGCCGTCACCGGCACGGTGGCCTCGCTGTTCCTCGCCATCCTCGCCGCGTATTTCTTCGCCCGGCACAAGCTGCCCTTCAGCGGTTTTCTCTGGTCGGCCTTTCTTGTCCTGATGCTGCTGCCCGGCGTGGCCAACATCGTGCCGCTGTTCATGCTGCTGAAGAACATGAGCCTGCTCAACACGCTGCTCGCCCTCATCCTCGTCGGCGTCGCCGGCGCACAGGTTTTCAACATTTTCGTGCTGCGCCACTTCATCGAGGACCTGCCCAAGGATCTCTTCGAGGCGGCCGAGATGGACGGCGCCTCGCACTTCCAGCAGGTCATCAACATCGTGATCCCGATGGCCAGCCCGATCATCGGCACGCTCGCCATCCTCGCCTTCCTGAACAAGTGGAACGACTTCCTCCTGCCGCTCATCATCCTGCGCGACAAGGAACTCTTCACCCTCGGCGTCGGCCTGATCTACCTCGACGGCGAATACGTGAAACAATGGGGCCAGATCATGGCCTCCTACTTCCTCGCCTCGATCCCGCTGATCATCATCTTCCTGTTCACGATGCGCCTCTTCGTCCGCGGCCTCTCCGCCGGCGCGATCAAGGGCTGAGGCATTAGTGGCCGCGCGGCCTCAGCTCTCGCAAGTCACCAGGCAGCACCCTGCTGCGTGACAAGCCCCGCAACGCTGCGCTGCCTTCCGGTCACCGTCTCGCAGAAGGCCGCTCAAACACCTGGATAGTATCCAACGCGGCCCCACCCTTTTCTTCAATCCCTCCCACTGCATACACTCGATGACCAGCGGCGACGGCTGCCGCATGTCTCGCTGTCTTGTAACTTAGCCAATAGATCGCGGACTCTTTGCTGCGCAAATCATAGGCCATGATCTGGTCAGGATGGTCGTAATCGCCGAACATGACGATGTGGTTGCCGATGAAAACACTGGTATGCGCGCTGCGTGGTTCGGACAATGACGGTAATTGACTCCACTTCCCTACTTCAGGATTTAGCACCTCAACCACAGCCTGTTTCTGTCCTCTGCCAAACCCGCCCGGCACGATTATGAAATTTCCAGCCACAAGCACGGCGCTCGAAGAACGCGGCGTAGGCATGGGCGGACCATCCACCCATTTCTCGCTTTGAAGGTCCAAGACCGCAACCCGGTTGGTTGTATAAAGCGCCCCATTCCGTTCATATTGACCGCCTATTACGTAGAGCTTCCCGTCCAGCACGACACAGCCGAATTCCCTTCTGCTAAGTGGCATTCGAGGACCTGCACGCACCTTTCCTGTCTTCAAGTCGATAACCTCCACCGACCTTTCCACCCTGCGAACATTGGCAAACTTGCTGTCACCCCCAAGCACATGGAGTTCTCCTCCCCAAACCACGGCCTGATGCCAAAGCCGCGGGATCTTCAAGCGGGCGAAAACCTCCGACTTTCCCGTCCGAATATCGACTCTCTCCACCGTATCCAACGAGGGGGCTGATCCGTTTGCTCCTCCGATCACGTATAGATAATCGCCTTCCACCACGGCGGCCGGGGCAAACCGGGGCTGAAGCAACCGCCATTCGGCCACTTTGATCAGCGGCGCCGATGCCACAACTTCGACATCGGGCATCCTTATCGGCGGCTCTTTGAGCGCCGATTCACCGGCATCAACAAACGCAGCAGCACCGGTGGCACGACAATCCACCTCACAGCTGAGGCATGACACCCCCAAGAGCCAAAAGCCGGATACTATTTTGCGGGTTAGCATCGGCTGTTTTCATTACCTTCGCTTCCTGCGTATTTCCACCGCGCCGCCAGACACCCGGCCACCAGCAGTTGCAGCATGTGGTAGATCATGACCGGCAGCAGCACACTGCCCAGCACCGGCTGCCCGGCGAAGAGCAGGCCCGCCATCGGTGCGCCCACCGCGAGGCTTTTTTGCGAGCCGCAGAACAACGCCGCCGCCCGGTCGCCCGGGGCAAAGCCGAGCCAGCGGCCGCCGCGATCAACCAACCCGAGCGCCAGGACCAGCAGCAGCGCGGTCAGCCCCAGCACGAGCAGCAATTCGCCGGCACCCCGCCCCTGCCAGATGCCCTGCTGCACGGAGTCGCAGAAGGAAGTGTAGATGATCATCAGGATGACCAGCCGGTCCGCCACCTGCAGGCGCGGCTTGTGGCGTGCCGCCCAATCCGCCAGCCGGAGCCGGCACAACTGACCCGCCGCCATCGGCAGCAGCAGCCAGCAGACCAGGTTGAGGATCACCGGCAGGATCGGGCCGGCGTCCCCGCCGGTCTCCAGATAAAACCCCAGCCACAGCGGGGTCAGCACGATGCCGAGGAGACTGGAGGCCGTGGCGTTGAAGACCGCCCCGGCCACGTTCCCGCCCGCCGCCGCCGTCAGGGCCACGGCGGAGGAAACCGTCGAGGGCAGCACGCTGAGAAACACGATGCCCAGGCGCAAATCCGCCGGAATGCGGCCGGCGGTCACCGCCGCGATCGCCAGCCCCAGGAGCGGCAGCACCAGGAAGGTCATGCCCTGGACCAGCAGGTGCAGCCGCCAGTGCAGCGCGCCCGCCCGCAGCGCGGCAAAGGAGAGCGTCAAGCCGTAGAGAAAGAATATCAGCGCCACCCCGAGCTTGACCAACAGCGCCACGGGCAGCGGTCCGTCGCCCGCGCCCAGCCGGGGAAAGACCCAGGCCAGCGCCACGGCCAGCAACATGGCAGGGGTGAACCAATCGCGTTTGCGCTTTGCGGTCATGGATGCTCAGGGGCGGTTTGTGCGGCCGCGGATTTTTTGCAGGATCAGTTCCAATTCCGCCCGGCCCTCGATTTTCAACGCCCAGAGCAGGCCGGCGTAAAGCGCCGCGCCCAAGGGCACCAGTCCGGCCACGGCCAGCAGGTCGGCGGTCTTTTCCGTCATGGGCAGCCCGCCCAGAAACCGCCAGCCGGCCCAGACGGCCCCGCCCATCAGGGCACCGGCCAGGGCAATCTTGCCGAGACTGGAGCACAGCGGCCCGAAGCCCAATGCGGGCAGCCGCCGTTGCAGGTGCGTCTGCAGATACCAGGCCTGCACCGCGACCGCGATCGTGCCCGCCGCGGCCAATCCCACGGTCGAGAACCAGCGCATCAGGAGGAGGCTGAACCCCAGGTTGACCGCAAAACTCCAGGCCGCCGCCCGCACGGGCGTGGCCGTGTCGCGCAGCGCATAAAATCCCCGCAGCGCCACCGTGACGAACGACAGCAGCGGGAGGCCGAGGGCGCACATGGCCAGCACCGGTGTCATGTGGGCCGTGTCGTCCGCCCCGAAGGCCCCGCGCTGGAACAGCAGCCGCGTGATCGGCTCGCTCAGCACGGCCAGCCCGATGGCGGCGGGGATGTTCAGCACGAGCACGAGGCGCAGGCCCTTGTGGTAATCCGCCCCGAGCCGCTCCCACTGCCCTTGCGCCGCATGCCGGGCGATGAGCGGGAAAATCACGGTCGCCACCGCCGCGGTAAACACCCCGATGGGCAGCTCCATCACGCGGGTCGCCAGGTTGATGACCGCCGCCGCCTGCTCGTTGAGCGAGAGGCCGAGCAAGCGCGAGACGGCCATGTTCACGAGATAAATGGCCGAACCGATCACCATCGGTCCCATCAGCCGCACGATGGTGCGCACGCGCTCATTGCGGCCGGGATCGAAGGCCGGCCGCCAGCCCTCGCGCCAGAGCACGGCCGCCGGCACCGCCATCTGCAGGAATCCGCCGGCCAGCACCCCCAGGCAGAGGAGATGCATGCGCTGCGGCTGGTCCCAGGCCCACCAGCCGCCGAGCGCGAGCGCCCCGAGGATGCAGAGATTGAGCCACACCGGGGAGAGCGCGGGCTCGGTGAAACGGCCCAGCACCTGGCAGGCCGCACTGAAAGCCGCCGCCAGGCAGACCAAAATCATGTAAGGGAACAGGACGATCGCCAGCTGGGCGGCGAGCAACAGCCGTTGCGCGGTCGGCGCAGCCACATCCATCCCGGCCAGGGCCATAAACCGGTCCGCCTGCGCCAGCACCAGCATTGCCAGACCCACCACGGCAACCGTGACCAACAGCAGCCACGTGGCCACCTGGCTGACCAGGGCAAAAGCGCCCGCGCGTTGCCGCCGCTCCAATTCCTCGGTCAGCGTCGGCACGAAAGCCGCCGTGAGCGCACCCTCACCCAGCAGGCGCCGGAACAGATTGGGCAGCGTGAAGGCGGTGACAAAGGCCGAGGCCAGCGCACCGGTGCCGAAGACCGCCGCCGTAAAAATCTCCCGCACCAGACCGAGCACCCGCGAGGCCACCGTGGCGGTCGCCACGATGCTGATGTTTTTCAGGCTCCTGGACACGCGCGGGATGTTCGCGGCGCGGCCGGCCGCTGGCAAGCGTCACTCAGGGCGTCAGCCGGAGCTGCGTGCCCTCCAGCGCAACCGCGCTGAGCTTGTCCCATGCGGCCGCCAGGTCCTCCGGCACGGTGAAGGCCGAATGCAACCGGCCGAGGACATAGGAGGAAACGAACGGCAGTTTTTCCACCCGGCACGAGCCGACAAGCAGGGTGTCCGGCACGAAGACATGGCGGTCGCCGCGCTTTTCAAAATTGCCGCGGGCCTGAACGACGGCCGAAAGGCCAAGGTCAAAGGTGTTCAGGGTCAGCACCGCGCCGACCTGCATCTGGCCGTCCCGCACGCGGAAGTTCGGTGCGCTCGCGCTCAACATCGGGGGCTTCGGCGCGGCCGCCTCTTCGTCCTTCTTCGCCGGCGGCGGTTTCAAACCCACGGCCGCGGCGTTCAGTTCCTCCTCGGTCAGCGAAACCTCGCGGCCGGAGACCAGCTGCTGCTGCTTGACGTTCCAGAAGCGGCCGCGGTTGGAATCCTTGCTGCCCTCGATGTAATACACGGCCTTGGGATCCGGCTCCTTGGGCAGTTCGCGCACGGTTTGCACGGGTTTGGTCACCAGGTAGACGGCCGCGAGCAAGGCCCCGAGGACGATGCTCAGAGCTGCTCCCAGAATCACCTCGGTCCAGCTCGGGCCATAAAGCGCGCGGTCAATTTTCGAAGGCATGGGGTTGCGATGGGTTGCAGCCAATCAGACGCATGCCGCGCCCGAAGGCGAGATTCTTCTGACCGGGGATTGCGCCGGGGCGGCTTTTCGCGCACGCAAGGGGCGATGGACTTTGCCGCCACGCTTCAACGCCAGCTCGCCCGGGTCGAGGCCGCTCTGGACCGCCACCTGCCCACCGCCAACACCCGGCCCGCCCGGCTGCACACCGCCATGCGTTACAGCCTGCAGGCCGGCGGCAAGCGGCTCCGGCCCGTGCTGCTCGCGGGGGCCGCGGAGCTCTTCGGCGTCAGGGACGACACCGCCCTGCCCGCCGCCGTGGCCATCGAATGCCTGCACACCTACTCGCTCATCCACGACGACCTGCCCGCGCTCGACAACGATGACTTTCGGCGCGGCGTCCCGACCTGCCACAAGGTGTTCGGCGAGGCGATGGCGGTCCTGGCCGGGGACGCCCTGCTGACGCGAGCGTTTCAGGCGCTGGCCGAGGCGGAGGAGATCTCCGAGCGGCGGCGCATCGAGCTGGTGCGCCTGCTGGCCGTGGC
>JAHCLN010000039.1 GCA_026125215.1 Opitutaceae bacterium | reverse complement strand
TCGTTGGCGATGTTGGCATCGGTGCGCAGCGGGGAAAAGTGAAACCCCGCCCAGTATGACCCGGGCATGGCCGTGAGCTCGCGGTCCCAGAAACCCTCGGCATACGCGCCGTGGAGCGGGACGAGTTCGCCGAAGCGCAGCGGCGTCTCCAGCGCCGGCCAGCCGGTGCGGGTGTAGAGCGGCACGTCGAGCCCGGCCCGGCGCGCGAGGCGTTTGAGCGTGAGCAGATGTTCCGCCGGGCCGGGGTATTCGTTCTCCAATTGCACGCCGATGACCGGACCGCCGTCCTTCCACAGCAGGCCCGTGAGCTGCGCCGCGATCTGCGCGTAGAGCCGGCGCACGGCGGCGAGGTAGGCGGCATCGTCGCTGCGCGTGGCGCCGCGGGCCACGATCCAGTCGGGCAGGCCGCCGTGGCGAACCTCGCCGTGGCACCACGGACCGATCCGCACGATGATTTTAAGCCCGGCCGCGGCGACGGCCCGCACGAAGCGGCGCAGGTGCCGGTCGCCCGACCAGTCCCACCCGTTTTCGGTCTCCTCGTGGTGGATCCAAAAGACATAGGTGGCGACCACGTCCACGCCGCCGGCGCGCATCTTTGCCAGTTCCCGCGGCCACTCCGTCGCCGGGTTGCGGGCGTAATGATACTCGCCCATCACGGGAATCCAGCGGCGGCCGGCGAGCCGCAGGCTGCGGCTGTCGAGCGTGAGGGTCGTGCCGTCCGGTGCCCGGGCCGTGCCCATGCGGAACCCGCCCGTGGGCGGCGGCGAGATGGCGGTCAGGTCGGCGCGCACGGCGGGGGATGGTTTCAGCTCTGCCCGGCCCGGCCGCGGAAAACGCGGTGGGCGTAGGGCGCGAGCGTGAGTTCGCCGGCGGGCGCGGGCTGTGCGGTCAGCGCGTCGGTCAGACCCGCGGGGAGGGTGACACCGCCGCCCCGGCCGGTGAAGTCGAGTGCGACGATCAGCGGTTCCCCCTCGCGCGTGCGACGTGGCACCACGAGGGTGCCCGGCCGGGCGGGCAACACGGGACCGATTCCGGCGCGGTCGGCGCAATGGCGGATGAGGCGGTCGAGCAGGGCGGAGGCGGCCTCGCCTTCGGGCTGGACGGTGAGCAGCACGATGTGGCCGCGGCCGAGCGCGCGTTCGGTCAGGAAGGCGAGGCCGTCGGCCGGTCCGCCATGGATGTGGCCGAGGCATTTAGTCCCGGCGGCGGGGCGGAGCGCCAGTCCCCAGCCGGTGAGCGCCGTCGTGAGGCCAAAGGCGCCGCCCAGGGCGCCGGTGTCGGTGAATGGAAAACCGAAAACGCTTTCGACCCCGGCGAGCGCATCGAGCGCGCCGAGCCCGGCGTCGGTCGGCGCGGTGTGCTCCGGCGTGCGGGTGCCGGTGAGCGGCGCGACGATCCAGGTGCCGCCGGCCTCGATCCACGGCCGCACGCGGGCGAGAAAGTCCGCATCCACGGCCGGCATGGCGGGAGTGATCAGCAGTTTCAGGCCGTCGGGCGCGGCGCCCTCGAACCGGAGATCGCGGTGGTAGCCGAGTTCCACGAGCCGGCGGTGCCACTCGGTGATGATCGCCGTGTAATCCAACGCCCGCCCGCGGCCGCCGCGCAGCGGCTCGGTCTGCAGCATGGCCCGGCCGCGGTCGGACCAGGTCACCGCGACCTCGGCCGGCGCGGGCGTGCTGGTGGTGAAGAGCGGCTCCAGTTCGCGGCGGGCGGCTTCCACCGCGGCGACTTCCGCGTGGCCGATGCCGGGCGTGCCCCAGGATTGCAGCAGGCCGCTGTGCGGCAGTTCGCAGCCGGTGCGCTGCTGGCGCCAGAGCCAGTAGTTGAACGCGCCGGCACCGAGCGCGTAGGCCGCGACGGCCTCGGCGCGCAGAAAGCCCGGCGGATGCGTGACCGCATGCTCGTCGAGCCAGCCGTTGTGCGCGCAGGAGGTTTCCATCAGCCAGAACGGCCGGCCGGGCTTGGCCGCGCGAAACAGGTCGCCGTGCAGGACAATGCGGTGCCAGTCGGCGGCGGCCGGGTAGTCGTCCCACGAAACGAAATCCAGGTCGCGGCTCATGCGCTCGAAATTCAACGCGAAGCTGAGGTTGAAGTTGTGCGTGATCGGCGCGGCGGAATGGGCGCGGATGAGCGCGCTCTGCGCGTCCATGAATTCCGCGACGAGCTCGCGGTTGCAGAGCCGGTAGGCGGTGAGCAGCGAGGGATTGTGCGCGAAGGGCGTCCGCCCCGGCGCGGGCACCTGGTCGAAGCGCTGGTAGTGCTGGCTCCAGATCGCGGTGCCCCACGCGGCGTTGAGCCGTTCGATGCTCCCGTAGCGGGCTTCCAGCCATGCGTGCCAGCGCACGACGGTGGCGGGATTGAAATCCTCGGCGACGTGGCACTTGAACTCGTTGTCAATCTGCCACGCCTCGAGCGCCGGATGCCGTCCGAGTTCGCGGGCCATGGCCGTGACAATGCGAAAGCAATGCCGGCGCACCGCCTCCTCCTCGTAGCACACGTGCTGGCGCGCGCCGTGGCCCATGACCGCGCCCTCGGCGTTCACATGCAGGCGTTCCGGATGGCCGTGGGTCAGCCAGACGGGCGGGGTGGCGGTGGGCGTGCAGAGCACGACCCGCAGGCCCGCGGCCTGGGCGTGGTCCATCACGTGCCGGAAGAAGGTGCAGTCGATGGCGCCCTCGGCGGGTTCCAGCGTGGACCAGGCGAACTCGGCGATGCGCACGACGGTAAGGCCAAGCCGGCGCATCTCGGCGAGATCGCGGTCGATCAGTTCGGCGGGCCAGAGTTCGGGATACCAGGCTACGCCGTGGTGCAGACGGTCGGGCGGGGTGGGGCGCATGCGAAGGGGTGGGGCGATGGGCCGAAATCGGGTGCGCACCGGGCGTGCGAGTCGAGCCCCTTGTCCGCGTCCGGAGGCTGACCGTCCGAACCGGCGCAGCCGCGGGTGGCACCCGGACTTATTTGGGCCCGAATGGCTTGACCTATGCGCCCTGCTTTTTTGATTATCGCGATAATTTCCCGCCGCATGAAAACCCCGTCGTTCTGTCCCTTGCGCCGGCTCCTCCTTTCCTTGCTGTTGGCCTGCGTCCCGTTAGGCGCCAACGCCCAGACGCTCTTGGTGTCCAATGCGGGCGATGAATCCATCGGCCGCCTCACCCTCGATCTGACCATCATCGACTTATACGCCTTCACCAATGTTGGGGGTGGATGGCCTGTTCCGGTGAGCAACCCGACGGCCTTCGCCATCTCCGGAAACGATCTCTTCGTAAGCAATCCCGATCATGGTGTCTCCCGCTTTAACCTCACAACCGGATATGTCATCGACTCGAATTACATCGACGGGCGTGAACACCGTAGTTTCGCCCTCTCCGGCAATGACTTTTTTGTCGGCCTGACGAACGGCTGGATCGGCCGTTTCAATGTCGCCGACGGGCTTCCTATCAAGGAAGACTTCATCACCGGGGTTGGTGCTCCCGCCGCCATGGCCATCTCTGGCAACGATCTCTTTCTCGCCAATGACTTGGACGGCACCATCAGCCGCTACAACCTCACCACCGGTCAGGTCATCAGCACCGACTTTATCACGGGACTGGACAACCCCATTTCCCTCGCCATCTCCGGCAACGACCTTTTCGTCGCCAACAGCGGGACTGGCGGCGAAAACGGCTTCGTCGGCCGCTACAACCTCACCACCGGCGAGGCAATCGACGCCACCTTCGTTACCGGGGTGTCCGATCTCCTATCCCTCGCCGCCTACGGAACCTACCTCTATGTCGGCATGCAAAATGGCATCAACCGCTACGACATTACCACCGGCGATCTGACCCACTCCATCAGCCCTGCCCCCGGCTATGTCGGCGCCATGGTGATCGAGCCTGCCGCCATCCCGGAACCGTCCACCTATGCCGCGCTCCTCGGCGCGCTCGTCCTGGGTTTGGCGTGGCGAAAGCGCCGCGGCGCCGTCTGAGCGGCGCTCCTTCTCTCCGCTTTTTCTCGCGGGGCTGGTGTTTTCACCCCGCAATCCTTCAGCCGCCGCCGATTTTGTGTCGCCGGTCCAGGACTTGAAATGTATCAGGCCGGAGCATGTCAAAGGGGTCGGGCCTGACTCCTGCTATGGGGAAATCGAGGTCAAGCCTTCTTCAAGGCGGTTTGAGGATTGGGAGCATGGGAGACGGAGTGAAGCGGCTCCTTCGCGAACGGCGGCGGTCGGCGACCGGGCCTTAGCCTGCTAGCATCATGGGCACGGTGGGCGAATGGCGTCCATTCGAGCCAAGCTTGCCAATTTGGTAATGCATTGGTTTATGGGTTAAGTGGAGCCGCCATTAGGAACGACTGACATCGTAGTTCTATTCTCACTGCCGTTCCCCATTCACGTCCCTGACACGATTGTGGATGGCCAATTCGCTTCCGTCCGCCCGGAAATATATATCGCGGGGGATCCGCCAGCGGGAATCCACCTCATCCGCCGGATGCGCACAGGAGTCGCGATCGCGAGCCCAATGGAGCTTGAGGGTGGAGATCCCTTTGGCCGCTATTCTACCAGCGACGTTCAGGTGCGCTTCAACCTAGAGACTTCCCCACGTGTAGGAGGGCTGGAACACAGCGAGGTCGTGGAACTGGCGACAGTAGCCGTCAATCGCCTGATTGAGCACTACCGCGATTTGGCCAACCAATCTCTAATTCGGCGCGTATCGGCTGCCGATTTGGCGCATTTCAAGGTTCGTTACATTGGGGACGGCACTTCACTTCACGACTTGGTTTACGCCACTGGGCACGGTCCCCTGCGTGGCCGCAGTAAAGAGGAATCAGAGGCCCTTGAGTCTCAGCTACGAGGTCGGCTGCAACATGCTGGCGCACCAGCTTTGTTCCGAGAACTGGAGCTGAGGGCACGTCAACTATACGGCGAACGAGACTACCGTGGGGCCGTCATCGAGGCAGCCATCTTGTTTGAGAGTTGGCTCAAGGCCATTGTCCGACGGCAATTTGCACTGCGCGGACTGCCTCCCGACCAGATTGAAGCCAAGCTCCGCACGAAAGATGGGCAGCATCACAAGGCCAACTATTTCGCACGAGTGCTCCTCAAGGAGGCGACCGAATACGATTTCTGTGCCACAGTCGAATACTTGGCTTGGCGCCAGCAAGTGGCCGATGTCCGAAATGACCTCGTTCATGGCACCCGCCATGACGTCACTGAGGACGAGGCAACCGCATGTTTAAAGGCGATTCACATGGCCAAAGAAGCAATCGTGACTGCGGTCGGTCATTCAGCATCTAGCAATAAACCAAAATAACCGATGAACCTTCCCACAATCGAAGAGATCAGGAAACAATTTCCGGATCGAGTGCCAGATACTGTGACGGCCATCACGTTCCTTGAGCGAAAGCCTGAAGCGGATAGCCTTTACAAGGAGGACTCGTTCATCGAGTGGGTCGGCTACTGGAAAGGAATGGCGGTCGGAATTAAGAAGTTTCTGTTTGGTGGCGCGGGCTTGGTGCACGTTGTGTTGGCAACGGTCGCTTTGTATTCTCTTATTATGAGTGAGCCGGTGCAAAAGCCACTAGCTGATTTTAAGGAATATGCCGCACAGAAGGTTCTTTATTCGGAAATTGTTCCCGCACGCTTTGTTACTTTTGGGAGGTTCCCGGAATTACCAGATGAAAAGAAAAAGGGACCTCAGGATATGTCTTTTGAATTTCCGGAGTCGGTGATAACAGCATCGGTATCGGGAAGCTGGTCGGGCCTGTCCTGAGTAGAGTATCGGTAGGAAAGTCGAGATGAGCGAGGCTTACTGCGAGGTCGGTTTATTCGGCTCATACCGATCGATGCTGTCAGGGGTGCCCTGCAAGCGGATCACATCGTTCTTCGGAGAGCTCTGGGTAAGTGGATCGGACTTAGCTCACCAGTTTGGTTACCGTGTGATCTCAGCAAGACAGTGATGCTTCGCGAATGCTGTGTGCTAATCGATTCGACAGACCGCCCAAAATTGGGCATCGCCAATAAGTGATGCGCGCTTTTGACCCTACAAAGCACGACGTGGCGATCTCGGCAGCCGATCATAAGCTGGCCGGCTTTAATGTTCGATTGGGTGCTTCCGGTTAACCAGGCACACACAGTTCCCGTTGGAGTGCGCTAGGCATGAGTGGCAGAGCGCGCTTCATACAAGCGAGGATCTTGCGCTGTCGGCACGACTTTTGGCGGATAAATGCCGAAACTAGGGCGGGATTTTTCAAATATGCCTTGGCTCAGTAATTTCTGTGGGCCCTGTCGCCGTAAGTTCGTCGTTTCGAGAGGATACGGATACCAGCGTAACGACTAGAAACTGAGGGGCTAGTGGAGACGCGCTCAAGAATCGTGTCGGCATGACTTAGCCCCAGTCGTGGTGGGTTGGGATTTCTTACAACAGTGCGGCGAGGGCTGTGGATTCATTGTGAATAAAAAGTGCTGAAACCCAGAGGTATAAACTTGACCAAAGTGGGTTAAAATGGGTTGAAATGGGGCACTTTGGGGGAATTAAGCCCCCGATCCCCATGGCCACCTCAACTCCACCGCTCTACACGGGCCTTTTCAGGCACACGTTGGACGACAAGAATCGGCTCACGATTCCGTCGGCGTGGCGGTTTGCGCACGGGGAGAACGACGCGTTTTTGGCGACGCCGCATCCGGACGGTTACATCGCGGTGCTGCCGCCCGCCGAAGTGGAGAAGCTGCGCGCCAAGATCGCGGCGATGGCGCTGAGCGACGGCGCGGGGCAGGATTTTGTCGCGCGGTTTTTCGCGCAGACCCACTCGCTGTGGTTCGACAAGGCGGGCCGCATGAATCTCAGCCCCGAGCTGCTGCAGCACGCGGGCGTGACGAAGGACGCCGTCCTCGTGGGCGGTCTCACCAAGTTCAACATCTACACGCCGGCGCGCTGGGAAAAGGTCGAGGCCCGCACGTCCGGGGAAAACTTCGGCGATCTCATGCGCCGCCTCGGCATCTGAAGCCATGCACTGCGCCGCCCCGCTTTCCCCTTCGCGACTGCCCCTGCGCAAGGTGGCGGCCTCCCTGCTGGCCCGCCGGCAGTTTCCCGCCTGGATCGACGCCACGGACGGCGGCCTGAGCTGTCCGCTGGCGCCGGTGTTTCCGCGCGTCCGCGACAGCCTCGTGCTGCGGGTCGTCCCCCGCCGCAAACCCCGGAGCCTGCCCGATGTCCGCTGCGAGCACTGAGTTTCCGCCGCCGACCATGACGCCCGGCCACCAGCCCGTCCTGCTGCGCGAGGTGCTGGAGTTCATCGCTCCGCGCGCCGGCGGCCGCTACCTGGATGCCACCTTTGGCGGCGGCGGTCACACCCGCACGCTGCTGGAAGCGGCGCCGGAGGTTGCGGTCGTGGCCCTGGACCGCGATCCCGCGGCGCAGGAGCGCGCGGCACCCCTGCAGGCCGCGTTTGGCCCGCGTTTTGAGCTGATCGACCGGGACTTCGGCCGGCTGGCGGAAATCGCGGCGACGGATTTCGACGGCGTGCTGTTCGACCTCGGCGTGTCCTCCTTCCAGCTCGATGACGCCGGGCGCGGTTTTTCCTTCCGGCAGGACGCCCCGGCCGACATGCGCATGGACCCGCGCCACGGTGTGTCCGCCGCCCGCTGGCTGGAGACCGCCACCGAGGAAATGCTGGCGCGCGCCATCCGTGATTTTGGCGAGGAGCCGCACTGGCGGCGCGTGACCCGCGCGATCCGCGAGGCCCGGGGCACGGGCTTGCTGGCGCGCACGGCGTCGTTGGCCGCGGTCATCAGCGACGCGATCCCGGCGCGCGACCGGCACACGATGAAGATCCACCCCGCGACCCGCGCCTTCCAGGGCATCCGTATCGCGGTCAATGACGAGATCGGTGCCATCGAGCGCGCGCTGCCGGCGGCGTTTGCGAAGCTCCGGCCCGGCGGGGTGCTGGCGGTCATCAGTTTCCACTCCCTCGAGGACCGGCCCGTGAAACAGTTCTTCCGCCGCCTCTGCGGCCAGCCCGAGAGCGCCTCCGACCACCGCCCGCAGGACCTGCGGTCAAAGCTGGCCGAGCCGCTCACCCGCAAGCCCGTCACCCCCGGCGAGGCCGAACTCGCCGCCAATCCCCGCAGCCGCTCCGCCAAACTGCGGGCGCTCCGCAAGCTACCCGCCGCCCATGCATAAATCCGACAACCGCGCCTTCGTGAACCAGTTTCTCATCTACTCGCTGGTGGGCATGCTCTGCTTCGGCGGCACGGTCGGCATGGGCACCGTCTGGCTGCGCCACCAGATTTCCGAGAGCGCCAACGCCGCCCGGCTCGTCGAAAACCGGATCCGCGAGATCGAGCGCCACGTCACCGAATACAGGGCCGAGATCGAGCGGCTCCAGAACCCGGCGGAGCTCGAGCGGCTCAACCGCGAATGGCGGCTCGGCCTGCAGCAGGCGACCCCGGCGCAGGTCGTGCACATTGACACCGACCCCGTCCAGACCCTGGCCGCGAAGCGCAACCGCGAGTTGTTCACCGACAGCCCGGCGGCCGTCACCCTGAACGTGGCGTTCAGAAACTGAACCATGTCCAAGGGTTTCGCCTCCAATTTCCGGCTCTACCTCATCGCCTTTCTGATCCTGGGCGGGCTCACGGGCATCGGCGTGCGGCTCGTGTTCCTGCATGTCATCGACCGGGCCGACCTGCTGGCGCATGTCGAGAAGACGCGGCGCCAGATCATCGTGGATAACGCCCGCCGCGGCGACATCCTCGACGCCAACGGCCACCTGCTCGCGACCAGCCGCACCCTCATCGTGCTCGGCGTGGACCCGCAATCCCTGCGTCCCGAGGACGAGGCCAAGTGGCCGCGGCTGGCGGAGCTCATCGGCATGCCCTGGCCGGAACTGCACCGCGTGATGACCACCAAGACCCGCGGACCCGCGCCCGCCGCGGCTGCGGTCCCGCCGGCCGCCGCCGGTCTGGCCTTCAACGTGATGCCCGGCAATCCCGGCGAGACGACCGATGAGACCGCGCTCGACGACGCGCCGGACACCACCGGCCAGCGTCCGATCCGCTGGGCGCGGCTCAGTGAAGGCGTCGAGGAATCGGTTTACGACCAGATCCAGGCGCTCGGCATCCGCGGGGTTTACGGCAACCGCACCTACCGCCGCACCTATCCGCACAACGCCCTGGCCGCCCACCTCGTCGGCTATGTCAACAAGGCCGGCGAGCCGGCCAGCGGCGTCGAGGCCTACGCCGATTTTTACCTGCGCGGCCAGAACGGCTGGCGCGAGGGCGAACGCGACGGCCGCCGCCGCGAGCTCGCGCAGTTCCGCACCCGCGAGGTGCGGCCCGTGGACGGCTACCACGTTTTCCTCACCATCGACACCGTGGTGCAGCACCTGGTGGAAGCCGAGCTGCAGCACATCGCCCGGCAGTTCCGCCCGGCCAAGGCCACCATCATCGTGAGCGATGCCCGCTCGGGCTTCATCCTCGGGCTGGGCAACTACCCCTCGTTCAACCTCAACGAATTCAACACCGCGCCGCTCGACGTGCAGCGCAACACCGCCATCACCGACCAGCTCGACCCGGGCTCCACCTTCAAGATCGTCCCCGCGGCCGGCGCGCTGAACGACGGCCTTGTCACGCCCTCGACCCGCTTCGACTGCATGCTCGCCACCATCGAATACAAGGGGCGCACGCGCCGGTTCATCCCGGACGACCACCGCTACGACCACCTGCTGCCCGTGTCCGAGATCATCAGCCGCTCGAGCAACATCGGCGCGGCGCAGCTGGGCATGAAGCTCGGCGAGCAGCGGCTCTACCAATACGCCCGCGCCTTCGGCTTCGGTGAGCGCGCCGGTTTTCCCTTCGGGGGCGAGATCCCCGGCATGCTCAACGCCCCGGAGCAATGGACCGTGCCGGACATCACCCGCATCCCCGCCGGCTACAGCGTTTCCGCGACCCCGCTGCAGATCCACTACGCCATGGGCACGATCGCGAGCGGCGGCGAACTGCTCCGCCCGCAGATCATCCGCGAAATCCGCGACGCCTCGAACGAACCCGTCTACCGCTTCGACCGCCAGGTGAAGCGCCGGGTCGTCTCCGAGCAGACGGCGCGCAGCGTCGCCCGCATGCTGCAGGGCGTGGTCCGCCGCGGCGAGGGCACGGCCCCCGATGCCGCCATCCCCGGCTACGAGGTCGCCGGCAAGACCGGCACCGCGCAGAAGCTCGTCAACGGCGCCTACTCCAAGACCAACCACATCGGTTCCTTCTCCGGTTTCTTCCCCGCCAGCCGGCCCGAGCTCGTCATCACCGTGATCGTGGACGACGGCCGGGTGCCCGGCAAACCGGCCTACGGCAGCATCGTCGCGGCCCCGTCCTTCAAACGCCTCGCGGAGCAGCTGATCCAGCACCTCGACATCAAGCCCGTGGACTACACCGCCGGCGCGCGCCTCGTCGCGATGGAAGGAGGCCGCCGGTGATCGGTTACCTCACGCAGAACTACCCGCTCATCCACGCCTTCACGCCGCGCCCCGCGCGCCGCACGCGCCAGGAAACCCTTGTTCGCAACCGCGTCTTCAAAATGGCCCCCAAGATCACCGACTGCTTCCCCGAGGATGAGATCATCGCCGTGAAGGGCTCGCTCGACCGGCCCATCTCCGGCCTGGTCATGGACAGCCGCCGCGTCGTGCCCGGCACGATGTTCTTCGCCCTGCCGGGCCGCCGGACCGACGGCGCGGGCTTCGTGGACGAGGCCATCGCCCGCGGCGCCGTGGCCATTGTCACCCACAAGCTGCCCACCGCCGCGCCCACCAAGGTCACCTTTATCCAGGTCGCCGATCCCCGGGCCGCGCTCGCCCGCGCCGCCCAGCGCTACTACCGCTTTCCCGACCGCGAGATGGGTGTCATCGGGGTGACGGGCACCAACGGCAAGACGACGGTCACCCACCTCATCAAGCACTTCCTCAACGGCGACCAGAAGGTGGGCCTGCTCGGCACCATCAGCTACGACCTCGGCGCGCGCACGGTGCCTTCCTTCCGCACCACGCCGGAGTCGGTGGACATCCTCGGCATGATGGCGCAGATGCGCGATGCCGGCTGCAAGCAGGCGGTGATGGAGGTAAGCTCGCACGGCATCGACCAGCAGCGGGTGCGCGGGCTCCAGTTTGCCGCCGCGGTTTTCACCAACCTCACCCGCGACCACCTCGACTACCACCAGACGCTGGAAAGCTACTTCGAGGTGAAGAGCCGCCTCTTCACCGGCGCCACCGGCTCCGCGCCGAAGGCGGCGGTCATCAATCTCGACGATCCCTACGGCGAACGGCTCACGGGCATGATTCCCGCCGGGGTGAAGCTCGTGACCTTTGGCGAACATCCCCGCGCGATGGTCCGCGCGGAGCAGGTCGTGCTCGGCTTCAAAAACTCCACCTTCCGGCTGGTGTGGCCCGACGGCGCGATGGCCGTGGACTCGCCGCTGATCGGCCGTTACAACGTGAGCAACCTGCTGGCCGCGGTCGCCGCGGCGTGGAGCCAGGGCCGCGATCCGGTGGTTTTTCTCGCGAAACTGCGCGCGTTCAAGGGCGTGCCCGGCCGCATGGAGCGCATCGAGGAAGGCCAGCCGTTCAACGTGCTCGTGGATTATGCCCACACCGACGATGCGCTGCGCAACGCGCTCGGCATGCTCCGCGCCATCACGCCGGGCCGGCTGCTCGTCGTCTTCGGCTGCGGCGGCAACCGCGACCGGGCCAAGCGGCCCCTCATGGTGCGTGCGGTGGAGGAAAGCGCGGACTTTGCGTTCGCCACCGCCGACAATCCCCGGGGCGAACCGCTGGCGCAGATCTTCGCCGACATGAAGACGGGCGTCACCGCACCGGACAAGTTCACCTGGATCGACGACCGGCGCCGCGCCATCAGCCTCGCGCTGGATGCCTGCCGGCCCGGCGACTGCCTGCTGGTCGCCGGGAAGGGCCACGAAAGCTACCAGGAGTTCGCCGACACCGTGAGTCCCTTCGACGACCGCCAGGTCGTGCGGGAGCTCATCGGCATCAAGGCGCTGAAATCGGGATGAGCCGCTTCACCTCCAGTGCCCTTGCCACCTGGACCGGCGGTCGTTGGACAACGACCCCGGTCCCGCCGCTTGCGGGCTTTGCCATCGACACGCGGCAGCTGCGGCCGGGCGAGGTCTTCGTGGCGCTGAAGACGGGCAAACGGGACGGTCACGATTTTCTGGCCGCCGCGAAGGCGGCCGGCGCCGCGGCGGCGCTGGTGGCGCGGGCGGATGCCGCCGTGCCGCTGCCCCAGCTGGTGGTGGCCGATCCCCTCGCGGCCCTGCAGGCCATCGCGCGGGCGCACCGCCGGGAGTTCCGGGGGCCTGTCATCGGCATCACCGGCAGCGCGGGCAAGACCTCGACGAAGGAGCTGCTCGCCCTCCTGCTCGGCGGGCCGGAGGCCGGGGTCCTCGCCACCGAAGGCAATCTCAACAACCACCTGGGCGTGCCGCTCACGCTGACGCGGCTCGATCCCGCGCGGCACCGGTATGCGGTGATCGAGGCCGGCATCAGTGCCCCGGGCGAGATGGCGCCGCTGGCCGCGATGATCGAGCCCGATGTGGCGCTGAACACGCTGGTTGCGGCCGCGCACACCGAGGCCCTCGGCAGCCTGGACGGTGTGGCCCGCGAAAAAGCGCAGCTGCCCGCGGCGGTGCGGCCGGCCGGTGTGGCAATTTTTCCGCGGCAAAGCGCGGAGTTCGGCGCCTTCCGCGCGCTCGGTGTGCGCACCCTGATTGTCGAGCGGGCCGATGTCATCCGTCCGGAGGAACCCGCGAAGGACCGGGTGTATTTCACCGTCACGCACCGGGCCGACACCACGGCCATTGCGCTGGCCTACGGCCGCCCGCCGCCGCTGGTGTTCACGATGCGACGGGTGAGCGACGGCATGGCGCAAAACGCCGTGCTCGCCGTGTGCGCGGCACTCTGGCTGGGCGTGACGGCGGCCGACATCGGGCGCCGGCTGGCGCAGTGGCAGCCGGCGAAATTGCGCGGCGAGGTCCGGCATGAGGCCGGGCGATTGGTCTATCTCGACTGCTACAACGCCAATCCCGCGGCGATGGCCGACGCGCTGGGGGTCTTCCAGGCCATGGCGCCCGCGGCGGTCCCGCGTTTGTATGTCATCGGCAGCATGGAGGAACTCGGCGCGGAGGCGGCGGCCAGCCACCGGGCGCTCGGCCGGTCGCTGGCGCTCCGGCCGGAAGACCGGCTGTTTGTCACCGGCACGCACGCCCACGAGGTCTGTGCCGGGGTGCTGGAGACGGGCGACTACAGCTGTCATGCAGATCGTGACGTCGCTCGATCCCGTGGCCGACTGCTACGCCGGCTGGCGGGGCGCCGTCTTCATCAAGGGCAGCCGCCGTTACCAATTGGAAAGCATCGTCGAACCCGCCGCCGTCTCCGCCCATGCTTAGCTATCTCGCCGATTACGAGCATCTCTTCGGCCCGCTGCGCCTGCTGCGGTATCTCACCGTGCGCACGGTGCTGGGCGCGGGCACCGCGCTGGTGATCGGTTTCATCATCGCGCCGTGGCTCATCGCGCGGTTCCGCGCGCTGAAGTTCGGCCAGCACTACGACGACGACCGCACGGGCGACCTGGCGCAGAAGTTCGACAAGAAAAACACGCCGACGATGGGCGGGCTGATCATCTTCATCGCGGTTTTCGTGAGCACATTCCTGTGGGCCGCGCCCAATGTCTGGGTGTTCGTCGCGCTGTTCGTCTACACCGTCCTCACGGCGGCGGGTTGGCGTGACGACTACCTGAAGGTCGTGCGCAAGAACCGCGACGGCATCTCCTCCTGGGAGAAGATCGGCTGGCAGACGCTGGCGACCGTCGTGGCGCTGGGCGTGCTGCTCTGGCATCCGGTCAGCGCCGACAAGATCCGCGAGCTGTGGGTGCCGTTTTTCAAGACGGCGGTGATCGCCCACATGCCGTGGTGGCTGCTGCTCGTGCTCATCTACCTCTGGATCGTCGGCTTCAGCAACGCGATCAACCTCACCGACGGTCTCGACGGCCTGGCGGTCGGCTGCACGCTCTCGGTCGCGCTCGTCTTCGGCATCATGGCCTACGCGGCGGGCAACACCATCATCGCGGGCTACCTGCTGATCAGCTACGTGCCGGGGGTGGGGGAACTCACGGTGATCTGCGGCGCGCTCATCGGCGCCTGCATGGCCTTCCTGTGGTATAACTCGCACCCGGCCGAGGTGTTCATGGGCGACACCGGTTCGCTGGCGCTCGGCGGGCTCATCGGCGTCATGGCCTTCATGATCCACCAGCCGGTCACGCTGGTGATCGTCGGCGGCGTGTTCGTCATGGAGGCGCTTTCGGTGATCATCCAGGTGGGCACCTTCAAATACACCCGGCACCGCTACGGAGTCGGGCGGCGCGTCTTCCTGATGGCCCCGATCCATCATCACTTCCAAAAACTCGGCTGGCCGGAGACCAAGGTCGTGCTCCGCTTCTGGGTGCTTTCGCTGGGCTTCGCCCTGGCCGGCCTCGCCACGCTCAAGATTCGCTGAACATGCTCTCCGCCCCCGCTTTCCTCCAACCCCGCCTGCGCCGGCCCGTGGCCGTGCTGGGCGCCGGCGTCAGCGGCGGCGGCGTGCTCGCGCTGCTGCGCGCGCTCGGGGTCGGCGGGGTGACGTATGACGAGCGCGGAACGGCTTTCACCCCCGCGGCCGCGTCGGGCCACGATCTGGCGGTCTATTCACCGGGCTTTGCCCCCGGTCATGCCTGGCTGCGGCTGGCCCGCGAAAACGGACTGCTTTGCCTCGGCGAGCTCGACTTCGCCTCCCTGTGCTGGCGTGGCCGCGTGGTGGCGGTGACGGGCACCAACGGGAAGACGACCCTGACGGAGTTTCTCACCCACGCGCTGCAGGCCGCCGGGGAGCCGGCGTTCGCCACCGGCAACATCGGCCGGCCGTTCACCGGGCTGGTTGCGGAGCGCTCCGGCGGCGCGCCCCGCGACATCGCGGTGTGCGAGGTCAGTTCCTTTCAGGCGGAAACCCTTGAGCATCTGCGGCCGGAGTCCGTGCTCTGGACAAACTTTGCGGAAGACCACCTCGAACGGCACGCGGGGATGGCGGACTATTTTGCGGCGAAATGGAATCTGGTCGCGCGCGCCGGCAGTCACGCGCTGGTTGCCGGGCCGACGGTGCTCCGACAGGCGCGCGAGCTGGGCCGGCCCTGGCCGGCCGACGCGCTGGTGACCTCCGCGGACGCCCCGTTTGAGGGATTGGCGGGAACGGTCTTCGCCGAGCCGCCGCAGACGGAAAACTACCGGCTTGCGGCCGCCTGGTGGCGTCGCGAGGGACGGGACGAAGCCGTGCTTCAGGCCGCGGCGCGGACCTTCCGGCTCGGCCGGCACCGGCTGGCCCGGGTTGCGGAGATCGGCGGCGTCACCTATTGGAACGATTCCAAGGCCACCAACTTCCATGCCGTGGAGGCCGCGCTGGCCCGCTTCCCGCGTCCGGTTTTGCTCATTGCCGGCGGCAAGGCGAAGGGCGGCGACATCGCCGGTTTTGTCCGGCGCATCGCGCCGCGGGTCCGGCACCTTTGCCTCATCGGCGAAACGCAGGCCGCGCTGGCGGCCGCGTGCGCGGCCTGCCGCGTGGCGCACACGCTCTGTGCTGGCTTGTTGGAAGCCGTGCAGACCGCGGCCCGCCTGGCGGTGGCCGGGGACGCGGTGCTGCTGAGCCCGGGCTTTGCCAGCTTCGACCAGTTCCGGAACTACGAGGACCGGGGCGATCAATTTGAAAAACTGGTGGGCGGACTGGGCACCGTCGCCAGTTTGAGATAGCGTATGCCCATCAATCCCGCATCACTTCACCCTCAACCGCACCGACCATGAAAATACTCAAGATTTTCGGCATCGTGGTAGGCATCCACGTCTTTGCCCTCATCCTCATTTTTGCCAATCCGGGCTGCAGCGCCTCCTCGGCCAAGTCCCGCGAGGCCGCCGCGCCGCCGGCCAGCAGCGCGACTGTCAGCCTGCCGCCGCTCGACTACGGTTCGTCGACCGGCTCGCCGGTGACGGCCGCCCCGCTCAACGGGCCGGATGCTTCGCCGATCACGGCGGCGCCGATCCTTTTCAATCCCGACGCACCCGCCACCAGCGCAGGCACCCGTTTCAGCCCGACGCGGCCGGGCACGCCGGCCGCCGGCGTGCTGCAGGCGCCGCCGGTCGCCGATGTGCTGCCGGTCAGCACCTACACGGTCGTGCGGGGCGACAGTCTTTGGTCGCTGGCCAAGAAGAACGGCCTGACCGTCGCCGAGCTCGCCGCGGCGAATCGGCCACGGCCAACGCCACCTCTTTGCAACTCGGCCAGGAAGCTGGTGATCCCGGCCAAATCCGCCGTTCCGGCGCCGTCGCCCGCCCCGGCATCCGCCGAGGTCGTCGAGCCCAAGCCGGCCGCCGAGGCCGTGGTGCATGTGGTGAAGGCCGGGGAAACCCTCGGGGCCATCGCCCGCAAGTATCAGGTCACGGTCGGCGAGATCGCCACCGCCAACAACATCACCGATCCGGGCAAAATCCGCCCGGGTCGCGAACTCGTCATCCCGGGCTGGAAGGCGCCGGGCGCCCGGCCCGCGGCGGAGGCACCGGCGACCACCCGGCCGGTTCAAGCCGCCCCGGCGGCCCCGACCATCCGTCTGCCGGCCCCCGACGAAGACCTCGACGCCGGGCTCAAGCCCAAGAGCGACGTGCCGGTGATCAAGATCGACGAGCCCTCGCCCTTCCAGTCCTCCTGACCCGACGGCAATGGCCCGCGCCCCGTCTGCCGCCTCCAACCCCGCGCGATCGGTCATCAATCCCGCCGCGATCATCGCCGTCTGCGCCCTCGCGCTGACGGTGCTCGGGCTCACGATTTTGTTCAGCGCCAGCGCGTCGTTCAAGCAGGGCCCGTATTTCTACCTCAACAAGCAGCTTTTCGGCGTGGGGCTGGCGGCGTTCGTGTGCCTGGTGGTGAGCCGCATCAATCTCGATTACGCACGCCGTTACGTGCTCATCCTGGCCGGCATCACCGTCGTGATGCTGGTGCTGGTGCTCATCCCCCAGATCGGCATCGAGGTGAAGGGCAGCCGCCGCTGGCTGGGCGTCGGGCCGGTGCGGCTGCAGGTGTCCGAATTCGCCAAGCTCGCGATGGTCTTCTGCCTCGCGCACTACCTGGCGATCAACCAGACGCGCATCGCCGAGTGGAAGCGGGGCTTCCTCATCCCGGTGGGGATCGTGACGCTGTTCGCCGGGCTCATCGTGCTGGAGCCGGACTTCGGCACCGCGGCGCTGGTGATGGCGGTCGGGCTGATCCTGCTTTTTCTCGCGGGGGCCCGCTGGAGCTACATCCTGCCCGTGCTGGCGCTGGTGGTCATGGCCTTTGCCGTGCTCGTCATCCACAATCCCAACCGGCTGCGGCGCTTCCTCGCCTTTCTCGACGTGGAGGGCAACAAGCAGGGCGGCACCTACCAGCTCTACCAGGCGCTCGCGGCCTTCGCGGCCGGCGGCACCGAGGGCGTGGGCCTCGGGCAGGGCCGGCAGCAGTTGAGCTACCTGCCGGAAGCGCACACCGATTTCATTCTGGCCGTCGTGGCCGAGGAGATGGGCCTGTGGTTCACCTTGGGCGTCGTGGCCGTGTTCACGATCATCTTCATCGCGGGACTGGTGCATCTGCGCCGGGCTCCCAACCTTTTCCAATACCTGCTCGTGGCGGGCTGCCTGCTGCTGATCGCCCTGCAGGCCATCATCAACATCGGGGTTGTGACCGGGGTGTTTCCGACGAAGGGCATGTCGTTGCCTTTCATCAGCGCGGGTCTCTCCAACCTGCTGCTCATGGGCATCCTCGTCGGCATCCTGCTGAACACGCAGCGCACCTGGGGACGGGCGACATTGTCGGGCGGTCCGCGGACCGCCCGGGAGGTGCTGGCATGAGCCGGTTCGTCATTTCCTGCGGCGGCACGGGCGGGCACCTTTCGCCGGGCATCTCGCTGGCGGAGGGGCTCACGGCCCGCGGCCACGAGGTGACGCTGCTGATCAGCGAGAAGAAGGTGGATGCCCGCCTCATCGAAAAATATCCGCAGTTTCGTTTTCTGCGCGTGCCCGGCACGGCGTTTTCCCTCCATCCCGTCGCGCTGGTGCGCTTCGTGGTCTCCCACCTGCGCGGACTCGTTTTCTGTCTGCGGCTGGTGCGGACCGCCCGGCCCGACGGCATCGTGGCCTTCGGCGGTTTCACCTCGGCCGGCATCGCGCTGGCGGGCCGGCTCGCGCGCATCCCGGTCGCGTTGCACGAATCCAACCGCGTGCCGGGCCTGGCGGTGCGGGTGCTCGGGCGCATGGCCCAGCGGGTTTACCTACCGCCCGGCGTGCGGATCGCCGGCGTGCGCGCCCGGCACACGCGCCACGTGGGCATGCCGGTGCGCCGCGAGATCCGCCGGCTGCCGGTGGCCGAGGCCCGGTCCGCCCTGGGGCTTGAACCCGGGCAGAAGGTGCTGGCGGTCTTCGGCGGCAGCCAGGGTTCCGGCCCGCTCAACGATTTCGTGCGCACCAATCTCGAGCGGCTGGCCGCCGAGGGCATCCAGGTTTACTGCGTGACCGGACTGGGGAAGGGCGAGGCCGCGACGCAGATCTTCGTCGCACGTTCCGGCGCGGCTGTGCGCGCGGTTTTCGTGCCGTTCAGCGACCGGGTGGCGGAGATGCTTTCCGCCGCGGACCTCGTGGTCTCGCGCGCCGGCGCCGGCACCATTGCCGAGCTGATCCGCTGCGAAACGCCCGCGATCCTCGTGCCCTATCCGGAGGCGGCGGATGACCACCAGCGCGCGAACGCCTCGTTCTTTGAGCGCCAGGGCGGCGGGATTGTCGTGGAGCAGTCACGGCTCGGCGCGATGTCCGCCGAGGTGATCGACATCATTTTCAACGAATGGCTGCTGGGGAAATTCCGCGCCAACCTGCAGCGCATGGACCGGGCCAACTCGCTCGAACTGATGCTGGCCGACCTGGAGGAGCTCATCCGGCCGCCGGTTCCGCCCGCCCCGGCGCTTGCCGGCGCCGCCCGCGCATGAAGCCGATGAAGCCACCGCTTTTGTTTGGCCGCGAGGTGCGCCGAATCCACTGTGTCGGGGTCACCGGCATGGGGCTCGCGCCGCTGGCCATCTACCTGCGCGGGTCCGGTTTCGACGTGACGGGCGAGGATGATGCGCCCGTGCCCGAGGTCGTGGCGGCGCTGACGGCGGCGGGAGTCGGGATCAGTCCCCGGCCCGGGGCCTGCGACTTGGTGGTGTGCTCCTCGGCGATCGCCCCGGATCACCCGGCGCGTGTCGCTGCGCAGGGGCGAAACCTGCCGGTGGTGCGCCGCGGCGAACTCCTCGCCGAAGTCGCGCGCGGCCGGAAGCTGGTCGCGGTGTGCGGTTCGCACGGAAAAACCACCACGACGGCCATGCTCGTGACGGCCCTGCGCGCGGCGGAATTTCCGGCCGGCCATGTGCTGGGCGGTCTCTTTGCCCCGGGCGGACCGCCGCCCGCGGCGGTCGGGACCAACGATTGGCTCGTGGCCGAGGTGGATGAAAGCGACGGGACCATCGACCGGTTTTCCCCGGAGATCACGCTGGTGGTGAACCTGGATTGGGATCACCCCGATCACTATCACCGGTTGGCGGATTTGGAGCGCACGTTTGCCGAGCTGGTGGCCCGCACCACGGGCACCGTGTTGATCAACTCGGCCTGCCCGCTGTCGGTGCGGCTCGCGCCTGGCGCCCGCACCGTCGGCCGCGACGGCGAGTTTGCCTGGAGCATTGACCGGGAGGAGACCGGGAGCCTGCGCCTGCGGCTGGGCGGTGCCTTCGGTCTGGATGCCGCGGTGGTGCGGGCGGGTGGAGAATTCAACGCCGCCAACGCCGCGGCTGCGCTGGCGGCGGCCCGGTTGATGGGCGCGACCCTTTCGCCGGCCGTGCTGGCGGACTACCCGGGCGTGCGGCGCCGACAAGCGGTGCTGCACGCCGCCGGGGGAGTGACCGTGATCGAAGACTACGCCCACCACCCGGCGGAGATCCGCGCCCTGTTGGCCGGCCTGCGGCCGCGGGTGGGGACCGGCGGCCGGCTGGTGGCGGTTTTTCAACCCCATCGTTACAGCCGCACGGCCCAGTTCAAAGCGGAGTTTGCATCCGCGCTGGCCGCGGCCGATCGCCTTCATCTGCTGGAGGTCTATCCGGCCGGCGAGGCGCCGGTGCCCGGCGGCGCCGGCGCCGACCTGCACGCGGCGTTTGGCGGCGCGGCGGACGGTTTGCCGGTGACTTATCATGCCGGCGATGATGCCGGACTTTTTCGCGCGTTGGCGGCGGAGGTGCGTCCGGGGGATGTGGTGGCGTTCATCGGCGCGGGCGACATCGACCGGAAGGCCCACAAGTGGGTGGAAAGCCTGCGCATGGCCGGAACCGCGCGTTGGGACGCGCTGGCCGCAACGCTGAAACAGGAACTGGGCGCCGCCGCCGGATTGCGCCGGGAGGAGCCGCTCGGACCCCGCACGACGATGCGGGTGGGGGGCGCCGCGCGGCTGTATGCCGAACCGGCGACGGAGGCGGATCTGCAGGTGTTGCTGCGCCACGCGCGCCAAGCCGGTGCGGAGGTTTACCTACTGGGGCGCGGATCCAACCTGATTGTGCCCGATGAGGGCGTGGAGGGGATCGTCATCGCGCTGAGCCATGCGCATTGGGCCGGTTTCGAACCGCTGCCGGAAGGGCGGATCCGCGTGGGGGCGGGGCTGCGGCTGAAAAATCTCTGCGGCCTCGCGGCCAAGGCGGGCCTGGTCGGTTTTGAATTTCTTGAAGGCATTCCCGGGAATGTCGGCGGCGCCCTGCGCATGAATGCCGGGGCGATGGGTGGCTGGATGTTTGATGTTGTCGAGCAGGTCCGGCTGATGACGCCTGACGGCGAGATCCGGACCCTCGCCAAGGCGGACATGCACGTGGGTTACCGCCACTGTGCCGAGCTGCAGCAGGCGGTTGCGCTCGGGGCCGTGCTGAGACCGGCTGCACAGTCGGAGTCCGCCGCGATCAGCCGGCAGATCGATGTTTACCGCCGCAAACGGCACGAGAGCCAGCCGCGCGAGCCCAGCGCCGGGTGCATTTTCAAAAATCCGCCGGGCGAGTCCGCCGGCCGGCTGATCGACCGGAGCGGCCTGAAAGGCGAGCGGGTGGGGGATGCGGAGGTCTCCCGGGTGCATGCCAATTTCATCGTCAACCGCGGGCGGGCCACCGCGGCCGATGTGCTTGAGTTGGTCCGCCGCGTGCGGGACCGAGTCCGGCAGACGACCGGGGTGGAGCTCGAACCCGAGGTCCTGCTGTATGGGCGGGCCTGGAGGGATGTGCTGTGAACACGCCTGTCATCGCGGTTTTTGCCGGCGGCACCTCGGCGGAGCGCGAGGTCTCCCTGGGCTCCGGCCGCGCCTGCGCCCTCGCGCTGGCGCGTTCGTTCCCGACCCGGCTGTTTGAGCTTTCCGCCGACGCGCTGCCGGCCGGGCTGGATCCGGCCCGCCATGTCGTGTTTTCCACCCTGCACGGCACCTTTGGCGAGGACGGCGGCATGCAGCGTTTGCTGGACGCCGCGGGCGTGACCTATGCGGGCTGCGATGTCGCGAGCAGCGCCCTCACAATGGACAAAGCGCGCACGAAGCAGGCCGCCCGGGCGCGCGGGGTGACCGGCGCGCGGCAGATTTTTTTCAACGCCCGCGCAAAACCGGCGCCCGATGACGTGCTCGCCCAGCTGGGCGCGGCCGTGGTCGTGAAACCCAACGCCGAGGGCAGCAGCGTCGGGCTGCGCATCGTGGAGGACCGCGCCGCGCTGGTGGCCGCGCTCGCGGGCATCACCCGCGGCGACTGGCTGATCGAGGAACGCCTGCGGGGCCGCGAACTCTCGGTCGGCGTGCTCGGCGGCCGGGCCCTGGGCGTCGTGGAAATCCGGCCGAAGTCCGGCGTTTACGACTACGCCAGCAAATACACCAAGGGCCTGACCGAGTATCTGGCCCCGGCGCCGCTCGATGACGCCCTGACGGCGAAAGTGCAGCAGGCGGCGGCCGATGCCTTTGCCGCGTGCGGCTGCCGCGACTACGCGCGCGTGGATTTCATCCTCACCGCGAATAACACGCTTTATTTGCTGGAAATCAACACACTGCCCGGCATGAAAGAAACCAGTCTGCTGCCAATGAGTGCGCGCTGCGCGGGGCTCGACTTCACGGCTTTGGTCAGGGAACTCGTCATGCCTGCGGTGCAGCGTTTCGCCACTCGGGCCGCTTCCATCCCAATTTGAACCCAGCCAACTCCAGATCCCGGCGCGCGCGCGACTGGCGCGACATTCCCCAGGAGGTGAAACCGCGGGCCACGTCCCGCGGCGGCCGCCGCCGGGCGGTGTTTTCCGTGATCCGCACCACGGTGGCCGTGGTGACCGTGGCCGCCCTTGTGGCGCTCGGCTGGCTGGGCTACGAGGCGTGGCGCTCGGAAGCGCAGGGCCTCGCCAAAGCCGCCAGCCTGCCGCCGGTCCAGCAGATCGCGCTCTCGACCGACGGTGTGCTCGACGACGCCTGGATCCGCCGCGCCTTGGCGCTGCCGCCCCGCGCCACCCTGATGGATCTCGACCTGCCGCAGCTGCAGGAGCGCCTGCTCGCCGACGGTCAGGTGAGGTCGGTTTCGCTGACCCGCCGGTTTCCGGCAACGCTGGCCGTGCATCTGGCCGAGCGTTCGCCCGTGGCGCGGGTCATGGTGCAACTGCCCGGCGAGGAGCCGGCCGCGTTGCTCGTGGCGCGCGACGGGGTGGTTTACAACGGCGCCGGCTACGACGAGGCGCTGCGGGAATCGCTCGTCTGGCTCGACGGATTCCGCCTGTCCCGGCAGGACGGCCGCATCCAGCCGATCCCCGGCATGGAGATCGTCGCCGACCTGATCGACAAGGCCCGCAACGAGGCGCCGCACCTCTATGCGACGTGGCGGGTCGTGTCCCTCGCGCGGTTGCAGGCGGACGGCGAGATCGAGGTGCGGGCGGCCGACGTCGAGCGCATCCGCTTCGGGACCAACCAGGATTTCTTCCGCCAGCTTGCGCAGCTCGACGTTCTCCTCGACGTGGCGCAGACCCGGCCGGACCAACCCCTGCGCGAGATCAACCTCGCCGTCGGCCGCACCACCGACGGCCGCGTGCAGGTGCCCGTGCTGCTCGACGTCCCGGGGCCGTCCGCCGCGGCCTCGCCGCCCCGCGCCACGGCGCGCCCTTCCGCTGCCAATTCCTTCTTCAATCCGCAGAAAAAACCGTCCGCGCGTGAGCTCTAGCAACACCATCATCGGGGCCGTCGAGATCGGCACCGCGAAGATCACCGTCCTCATCGGCGAATACAACGGCCGCGAGCTCGCCATCATCGGCCGCGGCGAATGCCAGTCGCGCGGCATCATCAAGGGCGGGGTGGCGGACTACAAGGCCGCCTGCGAATGCACGCACAGCGCGCTGGAGCTCGCCGAGCGCGATGCGGGCGAGAAGATTGATTTCGTTTTCCTCGCCCAGTCCGGCGGCCACCTCGAGGGCTTTTACAACGAGTCCACCGTCAGCGTGAAGGCGGCCGACAACACGATCAGCGACGGCGACATCCGCACGGCCTGCGAACTGGCCCGCGCCAAGGAGCTGCCCGCCGGCCGCATGGTCGTCACCCACATCCGCCGACCCTTCCGGGTGGACGGCCGGTTGGTGCCCAATCCCGAGCACCTTGTCGGCCAGAAGCTGCAGGCCGGCTACTGGACCGTCCACGGTCTGGAAACCAAGCTGGCCGACATGATCCATGTCATCCGCGGTTTTAATCTGGAGGTGCGCGAGCTCGTTCTGGCGAGCCTGGCCTCGGGTTACATGGTGACGACGCCGGAAGAGCGGCAGCATGGGGTGCTGGTGCTGGACATCGGCGCCGGCACGACGGACTTCGCGCTCTACCGGGACGGCGTGCCCCACACGACCGGCGTGCTGCCGGTCGGCGGCACGCACCTGACCAACGACCTTTGCGTCGGCCTGCGCCTGCTTGAAGGCAAGGCCGAGAAAATCAAGCTGCGCTACGGCCGCGCCGGCGTGCAGGCGCGCGACAAAAACGACAAGGTCTGGCTCGACGGCACCATGGCCATCGGCGACCGGCAGTTCCCGCGGCTGACCATCGAGCAGATCACCTCGGCCCGCGCCTGGGAAATCCTCGAGGTGGTGCGCAAGAAACTCGGTGCCGCCTTCACGCCCGAGCTTTGCCCGTCCGGCGTGGTTCTCACCGGCGGCTCGGCCAAACTTCCCGGCATGGCGGAGGCCGCGGCCCGGGTCTTCGGCGTGCCCGCCCACCTCGGCGAGGCCCCGGCCTGGGTGGCCGAGGACCTGCGCGACCCCGGCTGCAGCACCGCGCTCGGCGTGCTTTACTACGGCATGCAGACGCAGACCGAGCAGCAGGCCGTCCGCCGCAAGGGCGGTTTCCTGACCAGTTTCAAACGCCTCTTTGCCGCCTCCTGAGCCATGAATCTCAACGAACTGCCGCTGGAGCACGAGATGCTCGCCGACCGCAACATCGCCATCAAGCTGGTCGGCGTCGGCGGAGCCGGCTCGAATGCCGTGGACCGGCTGAAGATGGAGAACCTGGAGCGGCTGCAGCTGGCCGTGATCAACACCGACTACCAGGCCCTCGCCAGTTCGCCCGTGCAGGACAAGGTCCTCATCGGCATGAGTGTCACCCGCGGGCTCGGGGCGGGCGGCGATCCCGACCTTGGCCGCGAGGCGGCCGAGGCCGACCGGGAAAAAATCGCCGCGGTGGTGAAGGATTGCGACCTGGTGTTTCTCATCGCCGGCATGGGCGGCGGCACCGGCAGCGGGGCGATGCCCCAGGTGGCCGAGATCGCCTCCGAGGCCGGCGCGCTCGTCATCGCCTTCGTCACCATGCCCTTCAGCTTCGAGGGCGGCCGCCGGCTCAAGCAGGCCGAGGAAGGCCTGCAGGCGTTGCGCCGGGTCTGCGATGCCGTCATCCCGCTGCCCAACGACATGCTCCTGCAGGAAGGCGCCGACGACGCCTCCGTGCTCGATTCGTTTGCCCGGGCCGACGAGTGGATCGGCCGCGGCGTCAAATCCATCTGGGCCATGCTCTTCAAGACCGGCCTTATCAATCTGGACTTCTCCGCGCTCCGGCAGGTGTTCCAGCAGCGCGGCGGCAAGACGCTCTTCGGTCTCGCCGAGGGCTCCGGCGAGCAGGCGGTGGCCGCCGCCATCGAGGGTCTGCGCCTTTGCCCGCT
>JAHCLN010000038.1 GCA_026125215.1 Opitutaceae bacterium | reverse complement strand
CGTCACGCTTCCGGCGAAGTTTCCCATCGCGCTCCTCGAAGGCGCCGACGGCATCGCGGTCGGCCTCTCCACCAAGATCCTCCCGCACAATTTCAACGACCTCTGCCGCGCGGCCATCAACCACCTCCAGGGAAAAACCTTCCGCATCCTGCCCGACTTCCCCACCGGCGGCACCGCCGACTTCTCCGAATACAACGACGGCGAACGCGGCGGCAAGGTGAAGGTCCGCGCCAAGATCGAGGAGCGCTCCAAGTATCTCCTCGCCGTCACCGAGCTCCCCTACGGCGTCACCACCGAGTCGCTCATCGAGTCCATCCTCGCCGCCAACGCCAAGGGCAAGATCAAGATCAAGCACGTGGACGACAACACGGCCGACAAGGTCGAGATCCTCATCCACCTCCCGCAGGGCGCCGAAGCCGACAAGGTCATCCAGCAGCTCTACGTGTTTACCAGCTGCCAGGTGCAGCTCAACCCCGCCGCCTGCGTCATCGTCCGCGACCCCAATACCGGCGACGACAAGCCCGTGTTCACCGGCGTGCGCGACATCCTCAAGGCCAGCGCCGACGCCACCCGGGAGCTCCTCAAGCGCGAACTCGAGATCAAGCTCGGCGAACTCGAGCAGCAGTGGCACTGGGATTCGCTCGAGCGCATCTTCATCGAGGAGCGCATCTACCGGAACATCGAGAAATCCAAGACCTGGGAATCCGTCCTCGCCGAGATCCGCGCCGGCCTGAAGCCCTTCCTCAAGCAGCTCCGCCGCGAGGTGACCGACGACGACATCGTCCGCCTCACCGAAATCCGCATCAAGCGCATCTCCGCCTACAACCGCTTCCAGGCCGACGAGGCCATGAAGAAGATCGAGGAAGGCATCAAGGAGACCAAGGGCCACCTCAAGCGCCTCACCGAATACGCCGTCTCCTGGTTCGAGATGCTCCAGGAAAAATACGGCAAGGGCATCAAGCGGAAGACCAGCTACGACGAGCTGGAGGAGATCAAGGCCGCCGACGTGGTCACCGCCAACCAGCGCCTCTACGTCAACCGCGAGGACGGTTTCATCGGCCTCAACTGGCGCCAGCACGAGTTTGTGCAGGAGTGCACCATCCTCGACAGCGTGCTCACCATCATGGGCGACTGCTCGCTCAAGGTTTCCAAGGTCGCCGACAAGATTTTCATGGGCCGCGACATCCGGCACGTCGCCATCTGGCCCAAGGAGGGCGACACGAAGTTCTACACCATGGTGTATCGCGACGGCCCCGACGGAAAGTGCTACGCCAAGAAGTTCCAGATCGGCGGCCTCAGCCGCGACAAGCTCTACCCCCTCGCCAAGACCGAGGGCTCCAAGCTCGTCTGGCTCCACGTCGCCGACAAGGAGAAGGACATGCCCAAGTCCATCCACGTCTCCCTCGACGGCCGCAGTGGCGCCCGCGTGCGCGAGATCGACTTCGACCTCACGCCGGTCTCCGTTTCCACCCGCACCTCGAAAGGCCTGTTGGTCACGAAGTGGACCATCAAGGAAGTCACACCAAACGATCTGGCACTGAAGTAGGCTTCGCCCGGGTGGGGCGGAAGCCAGAAGCCAGAAGCGGGAGATCAGACGTCAGAGGTCAGAAGTCAGGGGGACACCTCCAGACGGATAGGGTAGGGCGCGCCGGTTGGTTGGCCGCGAAGAGACGTCTGTGTAGATGTCAGAGGCCAGACCCAAACTGCTGAGTTCACCTCGGCTTGCGACTCCTGACCACCCGGTGCGTGCCATCAGGCAGAAACACTTCCGCCACTACCGGTGCACGGTTGCCGCGCAGAGCATCGCAGATCCGAACGTGCAATTCTTCAAATGTGATTTGCGCGTATTCCCTTCCGGTCAAAATCAGCAGAGGAGCGGGGTATTCCTGCGGGTGGCGCGCCGTGCCTTTGATCGAATACTCGGTGACGAACACGACCGCGCGATGGGTTGGTGCAAAACCCTCGTGATCCGTTTTGACCGGCGGAGGCAGAAATGCGGCGTAAGGATCGCCGTTTTCATAGCCGCATCCTGGCGTCAGCGACCCGATATGCGGTGGCACCGCTTGCGCCGTGACCTCAATCCAATCGCATCCCGCATGTTCGTCCCCCTCCTTGGGAAAACGGAGTTTCCACAGTGTGGCGTAGATGCTCATGCCGGATTACGGTCTTCCGAGTCAAAGTGCCGCTCCAAGGTTTCGATCAGGCGCGGCAGGTCGGCCGTGGCCGTTTGCCACACCAACTCCAAGTCCACTTCGCCATAGTCGTGGGCGATGATGTTGCGCATACCCCGGATGGCGCGAAAGGGGATGTCTGGAAACAAGACCTGTGCCTCGGGCGAAACCCGGTTGGCGGCCTCGCCGATGATTTCGAATCGGCGCAGCACGGCGTCCTGCTTCTCGGAGGCGGCCATGAAGGCGGCACGATCAACAGATGCCAAGTAGGCCCGGATCAGAATCGCCGAGTCCAGCATGTCCCGCAGCAGTCCGGACTGCCGGTCATCGGGCATAAAGCGTCACCGGCCGGGCGAGGATCGAACGGCGCCGATACAAGTTGCGGCTTTGCTCCACCGCCCGTCGGCTTAGCAGGTCAACCTTGCGCCCAAGTTCATGCTCCAGTTCGTCCTGCAGCGCACCCATTTCCAGCAGGCCCGGCTTTGAGTCCGGCAAAAACTCGACCAAGAGGTCCACATCGCTGTCGGGCCGCATCCGCCCACCCGTCAGCGATCCGAAAAGCTCCAGCCGCGCCACGGGATGCCGTTGGCACACGGCTCCCGCCACCGATCTGAGGTCGGCAAGGGACATGGGCGCTGCGACTGCGGATTTCACGCCCGCCACCTTGGCCCAACCCCCGCCGCCCCGCAAGGTTCGTTTGCCGCGCCTCGTCCCGTGTGCCGGTGGCCGGCGTGGATGGGGACAGCCACCATTCCCCGATTGGGAGGAAAGGTGCACCCGGCCGCGGTTTGGCGCTGGGACCGACCTCTGTCCTCTGACTTCTGTCACCTGAACAAGCCGACACTCACCGTGCCCGGCGAGATCACGCCCACGCTTAGTGAGCCAGCGGCGGAAGCGAGTCGCCAATCCCGCCTCCCGTAAGCCGGGCACGGCACCGATTGTGATCCATCGCCCGTCTCGCCATAGCCCCCAGCGGCGGCGGGATCCGTGGTCAGATAGGGTCGCCCCGCGTCGGGCAGGTTGCCCCTCTCCGCCGCACCCATTTTCAGATTAACCATAAAAGTAATAATTTAAGATAATTTCCTACTTTTAACGATTGACGAACTTAACCCTAAAATTCACCTTGTGGCATGAATCCGACGCCCGTTTCCGAAACTGTGTGGTTCAGCCCCAAAGGGCAGGTGCTTATCCCACGCCGCATGCGCAAAGAGCTTCATATCGAGGAAGGCACCCGCGCCATTGCGACCATCACGGAGGAGGGAATCCTGCTGAAGCCGGTCACGCGGCATTCCATCAACCGGCTGCGAGGCATCCTCAGGCGCAAGCCCGGCGACAAGCCGTTCGCCCAGGAATGGGCGGATCACAAACGCGAGGAACTGGCGCTGGAGGAGCGCAAACATGGCCGCATCACCGGTGCTTGATAGTTACGCCCTGCTGACATTCCTGCGGGGTGAGGCAGGCGAGGCGCAAGTCGCCGCCCTGCTGGAGAAAGCGAGCGTCCGCGACCTGCCGCTGCAAATGACCGAGGTGAATTATGCCGAGGTAAAATACATCGTCGTGCGAAAGGACGGCGCGGAGCGCTGGCAAGAGATCGCCCGCGAACTGCCCGCGCTGCCCATCGAATTTCACCCGGCCGACCGCCGGCTTTCCGAGCTGGCCGGTGATTTCAAGGCCCGGTTTAAAATGAGCCTGGCCGACGCCTTCGCCGCCGCCCTCGCCAGGAGCCGCAAGGCCGAACTCGTCACCGCCGACCGGGAATTCAAGTCCGTCGAAGGTGAAATCAAGATCCTCTGGTTGAAGTAGGGTTACCGCGCGACAGCGCGGAATGGCAGCACGACTCTTCAGTCGCGTTTTGAGTTAAATGTGACTCATCGTCCGTGGTATCATAGTCGTCATTCGGCTAAGGTCGGCGGGTGCCTGCCAAAGACCCGACCCTCAGAAAATTTGGAGACAATGTCCGTGCCCGCCGCGAGGCGCTGGACCTCTCCCAAGAGCAACTTGCCGAGCGAGCCGACCTCGACCGCACCTACATCAGCGGGGTTGAGCGTGGCGTCCGGAATCTCAGTTTGAACAGCGTTGTTCGCATCGCGAAGGCGCTCAAATCCTCCGCATCGGAGCTTTGCGAGGGTGTCATCTGATGGTCTCTCGAAAGACAACGAAGCGGCGTGCGGTCAAAGAGGACCCAGCGCCGTATGGAGATTCTGAGACTCTGCATAACCCGCTTCGCTTCATCGACTTGTTCTGCGGGATTGGCGGTTTCCGCTACGCTTTTGAAAACGTTGGAGCCAAGTGCGTTTTCTCCAGCGACTGGGATAAATATTCGCAAATCACCTATGCTGCCAATTTCGGTCACAAGCCGGCAGGCGACATTCATGCGGTGGCCTCGAAGGATATTCCAGCACACGATATCCTTTGCGGCGGCTTTCCTTGCCAACCCTTCAGCCTCGCCGGTGTTTCCAAGAAAAACAGCTTAGGACGGAAACATGGCTTTGAAGACGCCAAGCAGGGCAATCTCTTTTTCGAGATCGAACGCATCCTCGCGCATCATAAGCCGGCCGCGTTTGTCTTGGAGAACGTCAAAAATCTTAGGAGCCACGACAAAGGAAATACCTTCAAGGTCATCCATGACACTTTGACCCAGAAGCTCGGCTACCAGGTCTACTATAAAGTCATAGATGCGATTACTGTCGTGCCTCAGCACCGTGAACGGATTTTTTTGGTAGGATTTAAAACGCCGCGTTATTTTGAGTTCCCTCAATTCCCCAAGAAAGGGCCGTTGCTTGCTTCCATCTTGGACAAGGAAGTCCCGGCAAAATACACGCTCACCGACCACCTTTGGACTTACCTCCAGAACTACGCTAGGAAGCACCAAGCCGCCGGCAACGGATTTGGATTTGGATTGGTATCTGGCAAAGATACGGCCCGAACATTGAGCGCCCGCTATCACAAAGATGGCTCTGAAATTCTGATCGCGCAAGGTGGAGGTAAAAACCCACGGCGCTTGACTCCGCGTGAGTGCGCTCGGCTCATGGGTTATCCTGAGTCACATAAAATTCCTGTTTCGGATACACAGGCCTACCGGCAGTTCGGCAACTCGGTCGTAGTGCCCGTGGTCGAAAAAATTGCGGAGGAGGTTGTTGCTGCGCTAAGTCGGCCAGCAGGCTTCATCCCGGACCTCGCACTTGTATCTGCAGAAAGGAACGTTCGCTTGGCACTCCCGATTCACAGCAAAGGTGTAGTCTACAAGCAGAAGAGAAAACGGAAGACCTCGTAGCAATTCTAAGCTTTTCAAAATGCAAACGCCCATTGAAGCAGCCGTAAGTGATGCATTGAGAGCTGGTCGTGCGCTCTGCAAAACGATTTCTCGCAATGACGTTGGTGCAACCGGGGGACACCAAGCAGGGTTTTACCTCCCTAAGTCGGTTTGGCGTATGTTTTCAACAAAGCCGCCGGTCGACGGATCAAATCACAAGACTCTTGTCCAAATTCAGTGGCCCGAGGGAATCAGAACTGTGTCTGCGATTACTTGGTATGGAACGGGAACACGAAGTGAATTCCGGTTAACTCGTTTCGGAAAGAGCTTCCCTTGGTTGCACGAATCGTATGTCGGCAGCCTGCTGGTCCTCGTGCCCATCACACTCCGTGACTTCAAAGCGCACGTGCTTGAAACCGAAGAAGACATTGAATTTCTCCTGACATCCCTAGGTATTGAAACTTTGGGCGGCTGGGGTGTCTTTTCGGGCGGAAAAGCCAAACCCGAAACCGAAGACGAATGCCTCGATCGTATTTTTAAGAAGGCCATCGCCTCGCTAGAGAATTTTCCACCTGGTCAGTGGATGGCGGCACAGGCACGTAGCGCCGCCGAAGAATGCGTCGGCGACCTCACCAAAAAATCCGCGGACAGTAGACTGCTAAAGTGGATCACCTCCGAATATCAGCTCTTCCGAGCGTTAGAGCAGAAGCTGACTCTACCCATCATCCAAAAACCCTACAAAGACGTAGACTCTTTCATCAACGTTGCCGCCACCGTGATGAACCGCAGAAAATCGCGGGCAGGACACAGTCTTGAGCATCACGTTGAAAAGCTTCTGCTAGATGAAGGCCTGCCATTTGATCGCCAGCCCCGCATCGACGGTAAGGTCAGGCCGGATCTGCTAATCCCCGGCAAGGCCGCATACGAAGATTCCAAATTTCCGGTTTCAGGGCTTATTGTTGTGGGCCTGAAAACCACTTGTAAGGACAGGTGGCGGCAGATTCTGAACGAAGGGCATCGAGTGCCTGAGAAACATCTCTTCACTCTCCAAGAAGCCATCTCCTCTGACCAGCTTCACGAGATGAAGAAAGCTAACGTGACACTTGTTGTCCCGAAAAATTTCCACACCGGTTACGATGTAACGACCGGAATCAGGCTGCTAACTGTGGATGGATTTCTGCAGAAGGTCCGCAAGGTCACTAAAAACCTAGCAGCTTAGAATAAATGGCGGATAATTTCAGCCGTGTTAAGCGCAGTGACGTCATGTCTAGAATCCGTAGTTCTGGTAACAAAGCCACCGAACTGCGGCTGATCCAGATTTTCCGGGCGAATGGCATCACGGGATGGCGAAGGGGAGCTTCGCTCCAGTGGAAAGTTGGAAGTGGAAAGTTGAAGTCGTTCAGGGTGAAACCCGATTTCCTGTTTTCGAGACTGAAGACCGCGGTCTTCGTGGACGGCTGCTTTTGGCACGGTTGTCCGAAACACGCCACGTGGCCCAAGACCCGCGCCGCCTTTTGGAAGGCCAAGATCGAGGGCAACCGGGCGCGGGACCGCCGCGTCAACCGCGAGCTGCGGAAGCGCGGCTGGACGGTGCTCCGCGTGTGGCAGCATGAGTTGAAACGGAAGGACGAGCCGAAGCTCCTGCGCCGGTTGGTGAAAGCGGAAAGCAGTAAGCGATAAGCGGTAAGCTGCGGAAAGAGCGGAGGACAGATGTCAGAAGCCAGATGTCAGAAGCCAGATGTCAGAAGCCAGAGGTCAGACGTCAGATGTCAGAAATCAGAGGCCTGAAATCAGATGTCAGAAGCCAGGTGAGCTTAAAGCGTGGGGCTTACCGCTTGCTGCTGCAACGGTCGCTCTCGGTTGCGGGTGCTAAGTTGCCTTACCACTCCAGTTCCAAATAATCTCCGGGCTGAATCCGGCTGAGTGCGTCCCTGATCCGGCTGGCATGCGGTTTGATCAGCGGCCAGCGCGTCGTTGGCAGCACAAGGATAGCGATCTGTCGTGTCTTCAGGTTTTGCTGGTAGCGAAGATTTTGATCCGTGGTCACAAACACCGTGAGCCCGGCTGTTTCGGCGGCCTGTAAAAGTGCGCCGTTGCTCAGATTGCTCCAACCCATCCGGTAGGCCGTGGTGATCTCCAAGCCGGTCAGTTCCTGCCGCAGGGGGACAGGCACGCCTTGGTCGAAGAGAATTTTCACCGCACCTCCGCCTACTTGGTTGTGCTCAGACTGGCGGAGGCGTGCTCCAGCACGGCTTCCACCTGCGCCCGGGTCACACCCTCAAACCAGGCCAGAAAATCATCCACCTTGGCCCCGGCTTCGAGATTTTCGAAGAGCGCGCTGACCGGCACCCGCGTGCCGCGGAAAACCCAGGCACCGCTCACTTTGTCGGGCGAGCGCTCCACCGCCGGGCAATCTTTCCAGTCGAGCATGCGGTCACTCTAACCAGCTTCCGCCGTCCCGCAAGGTTCGTTTGCCGCACTTTGGGCCATTGCGAATACGAGCTCCTGCTGCGGAATTTCCCTTAAAGCTGAACTTTCCCCTTCCACCCGCATCCTTGCGGCAGTCCGCTTGCGTGGGGGCGGGAATTTCGCCTGAGTGCCTTTGCCCCGGTCTGAGGTTTTCCCTCTGACCTCCGACTTCTGGCTTCTGACGTCTTGCTTATGTCCCAACCCGCTCCGCTCAGCAGTTTCCGCGTCCGGCCGCGTTTTGAGGAGCATTTTGCCGCGCCGCCGTCTGTCGTGCACGCCGCGCTGCGGCGCGGGCTGGCGGCGCAGGCGCCGGGGCTGGAGATCCATGCGGGGGAGGGGTTCATCGGGATCCATTTCCCCGACGCGGAGCGCCGGCGCTGGTCGCCGCGGCTGATGCTCGGGCTGGAGCCCGCGCCGCGCGGCGGCACGCGGGTGGCGGGCATCTACGGTCCGGAGATCGAGATCTGGTCGGTCTTTCTCTACGGCTACATCGGCGCGGGGATGCTCGGCACGTTTTCCGGCATTTTCGGTTTCGTGCAGTGGCGGCTGGGCCAGACGGCGTGGGGCCTGTGGGTGTGCGGGACGATGGCGGTGGCGGCGCTGCTGCTCTACCTCTTCGCGCAACTCGGACAAAAACTCGGCGCGCACCAGACTTTTCAGCTGCACCAAGCCTACACCGCGGCGGCGGCGCTGGTAGGAGACAGAGACCAGAGGGCAGATGTCAGAAGCCAGAAGTCAGAAGCCGGGCGGCGGATGATAGGCTGAGAGCGATAAGTTTATCCGCCTGCGGCGGGCGGTAAGCTCTAAGCGAAGGAGCGGGTGCAGATGTCAGAGGGCTTAAATCTCAGGGCTGCCACCCGCAGAGCCGGGCAAACTTGCCGCCCGCGGTTTATTGTCCCCGTTTTCCCGATGAGCGACTATTCTGCAAACGGATCCAGCAGGTTTGCGCCTGAGCGCACGAAATCTTCCGAGTTGCGCGTCACGACAGTCAGTTTGTGTTCCAGCGCCGTGGCCGCGATCAGCCCGTCCGATACGGGCAAGGGTTGGTTTGGTGACAGCCGGCCCCAGCGGTCGGCGATGGCTGCGGTCACCGGCAGGATGCGGTCGGCATAATGGGTCTCCAGTCCCAGCAACCAACGTTCCAAGGACCGCGCCGCCGCCGGGTCTTTGCCTCGACGCAGTTCGATGCCCCGGCGGATCTCGCCCAGCGTGAGCACGCTCAAAAACGCCTCGTCCGGCTGGAGGCCGGCCATCCACGCGACAACCCCGGGATGAGGCTTGGGTTTGCGCAGCTCGGAGAGCACGCAGGTGTCGATCAGCCAGGCCATCAGAGGTCCACCCGTCGCGGCCGGTCCTTGGCGCGCGGAAAGCCGGGGCCGGCGCCCGGCGGGATGCTGCGCAGGTAGGCGATGAAATCCTCCTGCGGACCGGGCTGGTTGCCGGTCAGGGCGGTGCGCAGCAACCGGCGGTGGGCTTCCTCCATGGAAATGCCCTGCGCGGCGGCGCGGCGGCGCAGCCGGTTTACCACGGCGGGTTCGATGTCACGGACAAGCAGTTGCGGCATGCCAGCACGGTGCTAGCAATGCTATTACCTGTCAAGTTACAGCCCGGCTTCAACCCGGGCCCGGGACATGTCCTCAAACCGGGCCGGAGAATCATCCCTCTTGGCCCCGGCTTCGGGATTTTTCGCCGCGCGCGCCGACCGGCACCTCGCGAGCCGCGTCAAGCCCAGGGCTTGGCGCTTAAAGCCCGCTGCCGCTCATCGTTCCCGTTTCCCGCCGAGGCCGGGGAGCGAGCGCACCCAGTCGCCGATCCATTCGCGGAAGAGCCGGCGCTGCTCGGCGAGCAGGGCATCCTGTTCGGCCTTGGCCCGGGCGCGCTCCCCGGCCGTGCAGCGGTCCTCGAAGGGCAGGCCGGTGCGGGCGGCGAGCCAGCGGCCGAGTTGGCGCGGGATGGTGGGGTCGTGCGCGATCTCATGCAGGGATTGCACGCGGTCGCCGGAGTCGCGCAGCTCGAGCTTGAACCACGGATCGCCGTCGCTGTCGGTCGTCTCGGTGAGCCGCAGGGCGGCGCCGGCGAAGGTCTCGCGCCGGCGTTGGCCGAAACGTTTTTGGCGGATGAGGCGGTTTTGCTCCAACCGCCATTCGTCGCGGGCCCACGTGAGCCGGACGGCGCCCCAGAGGGCGAAGCCCGCGACGGCCGCGAGGATGGCAGCGGCCGCGCCGAGGTTGGGATTGAGCCACGCTTCGCGGAGCAGCGTGAGGGCGGCCCACGTGAGCGGGAGCGCGATGAGCCACATGACGCGGGCGGCGGTGCGGCGGGGCGCGGGGTTTTTAACGAGCACGGCGTCGCCCTCGGGCGAACGCACTTCGCGCCAGTCGTCGGGCAGCAGCGGCGGCAGGAGCGCGGGATCGGGCAGGCGCAGCTCGGCGGTGAGCGCGGCGATGAGCCGGGTCTGCTCCGCCGGCGTGCCGTTGCGCGTGAGCTCGATCACGCCGCCGGCGGTCTCGGCCTGGACGAGGTGGTGCGCCTCGATGCGGAAAAAGCCGCGCAGGGTGTCGCGCGGGAGCCAGCGCCGGCGGGTGAACGGACCGATGCGGTTGACGACCTCGAGGCCGTCGCTCCGCGCAAGCAGGCGGTCGCCGCTCCACACAAGCCGGAACCATTCGTGCCACGCCATGAGTCCGCCGAAGGTCCAGAAGAGCAGCCAAGCGAGCATGAAGACGCCGGCAAACAGAGAGGGACCGAGCGCCAGCGGTTCGCGGCCGGGACCGGGCGGCGCGCCGGTGAGGAGCGACCAGCCGCCGACGAGGAGAAGCCAGCCGACAAGCACCTCGCCCACGGTCCAGAAGCACAGCCACACGCTGAGGAAGGCAACTCCGCCCCAACGCCCCGCGCCGTGCGGCGTCAGGCGCGCCTCCAATCCCGCCAGGGTGGGCTCCAGTTTCACGGCGGGATGCTGAGCGGAGGGCTTTGCGGCAGGCAAGCGCGGGGAGGGGAGGGCAGAGGCCAGAAGACAGAGGCTAGAGGTCAGATGTCAGAGGTCAGAGATCAGAGGTCAGAGGCTAGAGGTCAGAGGGCGGAGGTTAGTTCCGGGTTGAATCGGTGCGGTGATTGGGTAGCTTGCCCGCATGAGCACCGTGCAGGAAATCGAGTCAGCGCTCAGCCGTCTCTCGCCCGAAGAAATGCGGCAGGTGCGCGATTGGCTCGAACAGCAGCTTGAGGATCGGCTGGAAATGACCGCCGCCTTTGAGGCCCGCATCGTGCGCTCCGAGACCGAGATGGGCGCCGGGTTGCGTCCACGCACCCGCCCCTGAACGAAGGCCCATGAGCCGGGCGCTGCAGATCTACTATTCAGCGTTCGATGAGGTTTTTCTCAAACTGCCGGATGATCTGCGACAACGGATCGAGGCGCAGCTGGATGAGATGGGAGGTCGGCTTGGCACTTTTCCTCACTAGCGCATGACCGGAGGCAATCGCTTTCGTCTGCGTGTAGGCGATTGGCGAATCATTTATACGTTCGATGTCGCGAGGAACGAAATTCATCTCCTCGCCTTGGGGCATCGGCGCGAAATCTACCGGTGAGCAGCGATTTTGGGGCGATCCCGTGTGTGTGATTCGTAGCGGGATTTTCCCAAAATGGTTTTACATCAAGATCGGCGGAGGACGCGTAGGGGGCGGGGCAGAGGGCAGAGGTCAGAAGTCAGAGGGCAGAGGGCAGAGGTCAGAAGTCAGAGGGCAGAAGTCAGAGGGCATATCGCCTAAAGCTTGTAGCCCGCCGAAGGCGGGTAAACTTACCGTTTCTAATCCCGCACCGTCTTCATCCCGAGGCGGGCGATGCGGTCGATGAGCTGCGGGTAGGCGATGCCGGCCTGGAGCGCGGACTGGGCGAAGTCCTCGTCGGGGGCGAGGGCGGGATTCGGGTTGGCCTCGATGAAGTAGAGCTCGTTTTTGGCGTTCAGGCGCAGGTCGATGCGGGCGTAGCCGTCGATCGTGAGCAGGTGGTAGATGCGTTTGCACACGGACTCGATGTGCCGCACGAGCGCGGGTTCGAGGCCTTCGGCGAAACGGTTCTCCAGGCCCCAGCGCTGGCGGTAGGCTTCGTCCCACTTGGCCTTGTAGGTGGCGATCTTTGGCTCGTCGGGCGGCACCTCGCGGAAGACGAGTTCGCGGACGGGAAACACCTGCAGGCGGTGGTTGCCGATGAGGCTCACGTAGAGTTCGCGGCCCTCGATGTATTCCTCGGCGATGACGTCGTTGCCGCCGTTGCTCTCGTGGAGGAAGGCGACGCGTTCGCGGAACTGCTCGTCGGTCTCGACGAAGGAAGCCTGCGAGATGCCGTAGGACGCCTCCTCCTTGAGCGGTTTCACGAGGAGGGGAAAGTGCAGGTGTTTCGGGCGGACGATGCGGCGGCCGCGGGGAATGATCACAAAGCGCGGGGTATGGATGCGGTGGTAGCTGAGGATTTTCTTGGAGATGCCCTTGTGCTTGCAGAGGGTGAGCCCGGTGGAGCCGCAGCCGGTGAAGGGGATGTCGTGCAGCGCGAGGAACGCGACGATGTGCTGGTCGAAGGCGCGGTTGTTGCGGAACTGGTCCGCGAGGTTGAAGATGACGTCGGGCGTGAAGGTCTGCAGCTTCTGGCGCAGCAGGTCGAGGTCGTCGAAGAGCGCGAGCTGCTCGTGCGGGTAGCCGAGCTCGTCGAGGGCGGCGAGCACGGCGGCCTCGGTCTTCCAGTCGGCGGTCTTGAGTTCGGGCGAGAGGTCCTGGTCGAGCGTCACGGGACGCACGGCGTCGAAGAGGGCGAGGACCTTCGGTTTTTTCGGCATGGGCTACTTGGTGCGTTTGAATTTGCCGGTGAACAGGTAGTTCATCACGAGCGTGGTGAGGTAGGCGGCGACGGGCATGTCGGGCGGCGGCTGGCCGGGCACGAAGTGGAGATCGAGCCGGTCGCAGCGCTCGATGAGGCGGGCGAGCAGCTTGTGGACGCGGTATTTTTTCTCGTTGGTGGACTCGCAGACGGCGTCCATGAGCGCGCGCCGGCGGGAGCGCAGCCAGGTCGAGGCCTTGAGCGCGGGGCCGGCCTCGGGCGGGCCGGCGAAGAGCTGGCGGAGGTCGCGGTCGTAGAAATCCGGGTAGGTGTCTTCGTGCTGTTTCCGCTTTTTCGCGTAGTAGGTCTTCAGCTTTTGGTTGAGGCAGTTGAAATCCTTCTCGCGGTAGCCGGGCTGGTAGGGCGGCGGTTGGCCGGCGAGGGCGCGCATGAGCTCGTCCACGTATTCGAGTTTTTGCAGGGCCTTCCAGCCGGCGTAGCGCGTGCGCCAGTCGAGGCCGGGCGTGAGCCAGACGGCGAAGGTCTCGGCGAAATCCTCGTCGGGGTGGCTCTGCGCATACCAGTCGTCGAGGTGCACCACGTAGGAGTGGCTGTAGGGCCGCGGGCGGTAGAACTGCGGGGTGTCGTCGGCGGAGGTCTTGCCGAAGAGCCGCTGCCATTTCTGTTTGCGCGGGAGCTGGTAGGCGTAGGCGTAGGCGTGCGCGGCCTCGTGCCGGATGAGGCGCATGAACCACTCCGGGCTCTCGCCCTCGACTTCGAGCATCATCGTCCGCTCCAGCCGGCGCAGGCGCTCGTGCACGAGGAAAAAGGGGATGAAGATCGCCGGGATGCCGACCGGCACGAACCACTCGTCCCCGACGTGGCAGGGCGGGTGGAAGCCGAGGCCCTTGGCGGAAAGTTCGGCGTGGAGCTGCTGCACGAGCGGCTCCAGCGGCGTGCCCGGCAGTTGCAGGCCGAGGCTGGAAATCTTCCGGTCCAGCAGCAGCTCGTCGGGGAGATCGGGCCAGGCGGGGGTTTCCATGCCGGCGACGGTAGGCGGCTCCGGCCCGCGCTTGAATCAAATTCTGCGGACGATTCCCCCCGGTCGGCCGCCGCGCCGACCCCGGCGCATTCGGGGCGGTAGCGGCGGGGCGGCGCGCGGACCGGGGGTTATTGGTTAAGGGTGAAGGTGAACAGCTGTTGGACGCGGCCGGTGTTCACGGCGCGGCCGTCCTGCCGGCCGGGGCTGAAGCGCCATTGGCCGATGGCCTGCAGCGCCGCGGCCTCGAAGCCGCGGTGCGTGGAGCGCACGACGAAGGCGTTTTGCACGCGGCCCGCGGTGTCCACGATGAACTCGACGACGACCTCGCCCTCGATGCCGGCGTGACGCAGGTCGAAGGGGTAGGCCGGGGCAACCTGGGCGCGCGGCGCGGGTTTTTGTTTCAGCAGGGAAACGTCGATGATGCCCGGCCCGGCGGCAGGCGTGCCGATTGGCCCGGGCGGGATGTGCGTGACGTTGCGGAGCGTGAGGTCGCCGGGGGGCAGGGGCCGTTGGACATCCTGTGTAAGACGGCGTGGATCCGGGGTCTCGGGCCGCTCCGGGGCCTGCGGGGCCGGCCGAGGCGGGGGCACGTCCGGCGCGGGCGCATCCGGGGTGATGACGGGGTCCGGCTCAACGGGATCCAGGAAGATATGGTCCGGCCGGGGCCGTTCGGGTGGCGGCTCCGGGTCGGGGCCGGTGGCCTTGCGACCGAGCAGGGAGGTGCCGAACAAGCCCGCGTGGACGAGGGCCGAGATGACGAGGCCGGTGACGAAACGTGTTTTCATGGCGACGGGAGGGGTCGGGGTTGGAGGTGGACCGGCGTTGCCGGCAGGGTAACGGCACGAACAGAGCCCGGGGCCGCCTGCGGCGGTCCGCCGGTCACGCAAAAATCGGGCCCCGCTGCGGGCGCGAAAAAGCCCCGCCGGGAGAGATTCCCTGGATGAGCGGGGCGGGGCATGGCGGCTCCTTGGGTTGGAGGTGATGTGGCGGGGTGGGGAACGGGGCATAATGTCGGACCGGGCCGGACCGCCGCCGGTTCCCACAATCGGCAGGTTTTTAAATTTAGTGCTTGTTTAATTAAGTTAATACTTAAATATAGGCCGCATGCTGAGTCTCGAAGCCATCGCCGATCCCACCCGCCGCCGCATCGTGGAGCTGCTGGCGCAGCGCGACCGCACCGCGGGCGAGCTGGTGGAGGAGTTCGATGTCAGCGCGCCGGCGATCTCGCAGCACCTGAAGGTGCTCCGCGAGGCCGGGCTCGTGGTGACGCGGGCCGAGGGCCAGACGCGCATCCAATCGCTCAACCCCGCCGGCCTCGATGCGATCGGGGCCTGGCTGGAGAAAACCAGCGCCTTCTGGTCGCGCCGGCTCGACGCGCTGGAGCGCGAACTGCGGGCCGAGGACGCGCGCGCCAAAAAATCCAAATCATGAAACCCAACAACCAGGAACACGGCAAACTGATCGCGCCCGGGGAGGTCCGCCTCGTGCGGCTCCTGCCCGGCCCCATTGAGCGGGTGTGGGATTATCTCACCGATCCCGCCAAGCGCGCCCGCTGGATTGCCGGCGGCCTCGTGGAGCAGCGCGCGGGCGGGCGCATCGAGTTCAAGATGCACCACAAGAACCTCGCGCCGCACGAGACGCCGCCGGAGGAGTTCAAGCACGTGCACGATCCCGGCGTGACGTTCGAGGGCGTCGTGCTGCGCTGCGAACCGCCGCGTCTCCTGGTGCACACCTTCGGCGGGCCGGACTCGGAGGTGACGATCGAGCTCACGCCGGAAGGCGACCATGTGCGGCTCGTGCTGACGCACCGGGCCAAGGGCGAGGACCTGCCGGATCTTTCGAATTTTGCCTCGGGCTGGCACATCCACACCGACCACCTCATCGCGCTGCTCAGCGGTGCGCCGCAGCCGCCCCTGTGGTCGGTGCAGCAAAAATTGAAGGCCGAATACGCCCGGCGCTTCCAATCCGGCGGGTGATCCTCCGCCGGCTCATCCCGGATTGAGTTTTTCCGGAGTGGTGCTTTGTTCGCGGGCATGAAACACCGCGCTTTGCCCCGGGTGCTGCTGCTGGGTCTGGCTTTGCTGGTCGCGACCCCCGTCTGGTCGGCGCCCGAGCCGACCAATCTCTCGACCGCCAAGCGGGAAGTCCTCCTCTATGTGGAGTCCGGCGCCTATGGCCGCGAGATCGTGAAGGTGGCGATGCAGGCCAACAAACACATCATCCGCCGGGCCGCCCGCGGCGCCAAGGAGGGCCAGAAACTCGCCGTCGTCTTCGACATCGACGAAACCACGCTCACCAACATGCCGCACATGCAGGCCATGGACTTCGGCTACGTGCCGAAGCTGTGGGACGAGTGGGTCGCCACCGCCCAGGGCAAGGCCATCATCCCCGTGCAGACGGTTTACGACACCGCCGTGCGGCTCAACCTCGCCGTCATTTTCATCACCGGCCGCAAACCTTCCGATGCGCCCGGCACCGAGCGCAACCTGCGCGACGTGGGCTACGAGACCTGGGAGCAGATCCACTACAAGCCGGAGGAGCACCGGGGAACCTCGCGGGACTACAAGATCGGGGTGCGCAAGCGGCTCGTCGAGGAAGGCTATGTGATCATCGCCAACATCGGCGACCAGAACAGCGACCTGCGCGGCGGCTACGCGGAGAAGACCTTCAAGCTGCCGAATCCGTTTTACCTGATCCGCTGAGCGGGCCGGCGCTCAGCTGATCAGCAGCAGGCGCGGCCGGTCGGGGTCGTCGGCGGGGGCGCGGTGCAGGCAGGGCGGCACGGGGCTGCCCGGGTGGGCGAGGGCGATGCGCCAGAGGTGGCCGAGGCCGAAGGAAAACGGCTGCGCGCCCGGCAACGGGGCGTAATGCAGGTCGAACGAGTTTTCCCGCAGCCAGGCCTTGAAGTCAGCGTCGTCCGCGCCGCCGTATTCGCGGAGCAGGGCCGCCCGGACGGCGGGGTCGTCGCTGCGCCGGCGGGCCTCGTCGTTGCGCAGGCCCTCGGACGGCGCGCCGTGGTAGGTGCACAGCCAGGTGTCGGCGGCCACCGGAGCGCTGTCGGCGTGGAAAGAATAGACGTCGGTCGGCACAACCGCGGTCGCGTCGTCGCGCGGGTAACGGCGGATGCGGTTGAGGACGGGTGCCAGGCCCTCGGCGCGGAGCCGCTGCAGGTCGGCGAGCATGAAATCGCGTGCGGCGCGGCCGGCGGCGCCAAGGGGCAGGGCGTGCAGCCGGGCCTCGTCGAGGTCGGTCAGGTCGTCCGAGCTTTCCAGCCGGTCTACAATCTCCCCGAAACCCTCCGGCAGAGCGCGCGGCCAGCAAAGGGCGTTGATCCCGTCCGCCCAAGGCGTGGCGAGCAGCTCCGCGAAGCCGCCCACCACCTTGATGCGGGGATAGCCGGGCGGCGGGAGGAAGGCGGACATGGGCGGGCAGCCCAAGGCCGGCCCGGAGGGGTGTCAAACCCGCGGGGAGGCCCAAAGCGGAGGCTTTTATCCGCAGGTTATTAACAATTTCCGGCTTGGCAGGAAACCAGCTGTTACGAACACGCAAACATACCGGACTTCCGGGGTTCAGGGCTTGACTGGTCCTGAGCCGTGGCGTTCCGATGGCTGCCTACCACAACGGACCGGCCCTCGCGGGGCGGTCGCCGCTTCCTCCAACCTACCTAGCAATGCAAACAAAGAATCCGTTCCTGAAATTCCTGCTGACCGGCGCCGTGGCGCTCGCTTTGGCAGCCGCCAACGCCGTCTTCGGCCAGGCGATCACGACGTCGTCGCTCACCGGCACGGTGACCAACAACACCGGCCAGCCGATCTCCGGCGCGGCGCTGACGATCCTGCACGTGCCCACCGGCTCGTCCTACACGGCCACCAGCCGCGCCGACGGCACCTTCGTGCTGCGCGGCCTGCGTCCGGGCGGCCCCTACACCGTTTCCTCCACGGCCGTCGGCCAGGTGCCGACCGAGCTGCGCGAGGTCTACCTCGACATCGACCGCGGCGCCGACGTCGTGGTGCGGATGGAAGCCGAGGACGTCGTCACCCTCGATCGTTTCGAAATCACCGCCAGCGCCGAGGACACCCTCTTCGACGTGAACAAGACCGGCTCCGGCAGCTACCTCACCAGCGAGGACATCAGCAACCTGCCCGCCGGCGACCGCTCGATCAACGCCCTGGCCCGCATGGACCCGCGCATCAGCTACAACCGCGACCCGTTTGACCGCGGCATCTCGGTGAGCGGCCTCAGCAACCGTTTCAACAGCATCCAGGTGGACGGCGTCAGCGCCTCCGACCCCTTTGGCCTCAACGCCAACAACACCGCCGCCGAGCGCAACGTGATCCCGGTGGACTCGCTCGAGGCCCTTTCGGTGGACACCTCGCCCTACAATTCCCGCAACGCCGGCTTCGTCGGCGCCCGCATCAACGCCATCACCAAGAGCGGCACCAACGACTTCAAGGGCTCCCTCTACTACACCTACCGCGGCAATTCCGCCCTCGGCGGCTACCGCATGGTGGGCGAGCAGCTCGACGGCACGCTGCGCGCCATCTCGGAGTTCTCCGAAGAGACGCTCGGCGCCACCCTCGGCGGCCCGATCATCCCCAACAAGCTCTTCTTCTACGTCTCCTACGAGAAGGTGGACGAAGTCCGCATCCCGCCCTCGCCGGCGTTTGCGGTCGATACCACCACGCTGAACCAGATCACGCAGGCCCTCACCTCGCTCGGCTTCTCGCCCGGCAGCGCGACCCCGCCCGCGGGCAACAAGCTCAAGGACGACAACATCCTCGTGAAGCTCGACTGGGAGATCAATTCCAACCACCGCGCGACCGTCCGCTACAACAACGTGGAGTCCTCGCGCCCGACCTACCCCGGCTTCGGCACCGGCGGCGCCCAGAACAACTTCTCCTTCGATTCGCACTGGTATGACCAGAGCATCAAGAACGAATCCTACATCGGCCAGTTCATCAGCCGCTGGTCCGACCGGTTGAACACCGAGATCTCGCTCTCCCGCAGCACCTACGACTCGATGCCGATCAACAACACCCGCCAGCCTTCCGTGCAGGTGCGCAATGTGCCGGTGCCCGGTTCCACCACTTCCTTCATCATGGCTGGCACCGAGCTGAGCCGTCACGCCAACATCCTCGAGGTCGTCACCGACACCGCCGAGCTGTTCGCCTCCTACGAGCTCAGCGACAATCACACGCTGCAGGTCGGCTTCCAGTATGACACCGCCGACATCTACAACCTGTTTGTGCAGCGCGCCTACGGCAGCTACGAGTTTGACAACCTGGCCCAGCTGCAGGCCGTCGCCGCCAACAACAACGGCACGGTGCAATACCGCCTGTTCTCCTACAACCAGATCATCCCCGGCGTGAACCCGGCGGCCGAGTTTGGCGAGACCAACACCGGCTTCTTCATCAACGATGTCTGGCGCGTGAACCCCAACCTGACGCTGAACATCGGCGCCCGTGTGGACGTCCCCGGCCTGCCGGATGCGATTCCGTTCAACCAGTCGTTCCAGACCACGTTCGGCATCCGCAACGACCACACCTATGACGGCGAGCAGGTCTTCCAGCCCCGCTTCGGCTTCAACTGGCAGCCCTCCACCGAGAAGCGGACCGTGGTCCGCGGCGGCTTCGGTCTCTTCTACGGCCGTGCCCCCCGCGTCTGGGTTTCCAACAGCTACTCCAACACCGGTGCCAACTTCCGCTCCTACTCGGCCGGCACCGCCGGCGGCGGCCTGCAGGCCCCGGCCGTTTCGGCCAACCCGGACAGCCAGCCCGTCACGGCCAGCGTGCCGCCGGCCCAGCAGGTGGCCTTCATCGACCCCGACTTCCAGCTGCCCTCGCGCTGGAAGGCCAACATCGCGGTCGAGCGCGCGCTCGGCTTCTGGGACCTCAAGGCCACCGCCGAGTATGAGCAGACCTGGGTGAAGAAGGACATCTTCTACGACAACATCAACATCCAGCAGACCCGCACCGGTCCGGACGGCCGCGCCATGTATTTCAACGCCTACGGCGCCACCTCCTCCGGCACCCGCCTGGTCAACACCGGCTTCACCAACCGCATCATCCGCCTCGGCAACACCGACGAGGGTGGCACGGAGTCGTTCACCTTCTCGCTGGAGCGCCCGCGCACCAAGGACGGCTGGTATTGGCGCGCCGCCTACGTGAACACGAGCGCCACCGAGGTGCTCTTCGGCACCTCCTCGGTCGCCGCCTCCAACTGGAACAACCGCTCGGTGTTCAACACCAACGCGCCCGAGAAGAAGCGCAGCGAGCTCGAGATCAAGGACAAGGTCATGTTCACCCTCACCAAGGACATCGAGTTCATCAAGGGCAACAAGACCACCTTCTCGCTCTTCTACGAGGGCCGCAGCGGCTATCCCTACAGCCTCGTGTTCAACTCCGACGCCAACGGCGACGGCCTCACGAACAACGACCTGATCTACGTCCCGACCGCGAACGACCCGATGGTCCGCTACGCCACCCCGGCCGACCAGGACAACTTCAACAAGATCGTCGAGCGCTTCGGCCTCACCCGCGGCCAGGCCGTCTCGGCGAGCTCGGAGACCTATCCCTGGGTCAACCAGTTCGACTTCGGCATCAAGCAGGCCGTCAAGCTCCCCGGCTGGCGCCACCGCCTCGTGCTCGGGCTCGACATCCTCAACGTCGGCAACCTGCTGAACGACAAGTGGGGCCTCATCCGCGGCTCCAACCAGTTCTTCCGCAAGTTCGAGACCGTGTCCAACGTGGCCTTCGACGGCGTGAACAACCAGTATGTGATCAGCAACGTGAACGCCAACCTGGCGAACAACGTGCCCTTCGCCCCGTCCCTCGGCCGTGGCGAGCCCGCCGCCTCCCGCTGGTCGGCGATGCTGAGCGCCCGCTACGAGTTCTAAGCGATTCGCTGAACCAGCGATTCGCCTGCAAAGGGCGGCCACCCCGGTGGCCGCTCTTTTTTTGGCCCGTCAAGCCGGCCGAACACGGTCCGCTCGGTCTGTCCGTCACAGCCTTGGCGACGGCGGAAGAGCGGACCCTGCCGGCGCGGCCACGCCACAGGGTGAACTGACCCTATTGTTATTCCCGGTGGGTCCAATACTCCGGAGCTTGCTCCGGCTTGGTTTGAAATGGAGCCGGGGCGCCCTCGCCCCGACGGACCGGCCCGAGGGCGGGCCGGCTCCAAAGAAATGGCGGCCACGCTCGGACGATAGCGGGCTCGATCAAATGCCCCGGAGTTTGCTCCGGGGATCTTTACTTAAACCGCGCCCCGGGACGTTGGCATCATCTCCGCCGGTCATTCCTGTATCTGGATTTTGATTACAGATAGCGGTTGATTTTTCACTGTGGTTTTCGGGCGCGCGGGTTGGGTGTCGCCGGAGTTTGGTTACGCCTGCGGGCGGGGGTGAAGGGAGCGGGCGGACGGGCGGGGATCGGGGCGGGGTGGTGGACCGGCCGCGGGCATTTTTGGGGGCGCTTTTTGAAAAAAGCCGGCGCGGGCGGGATTTTTCCCTCGGGGAAAAGTTTGGTCCGGCGCCGCAAGCCAAAATTTTGCGTAAAATTCCTCGTCCGGGCGCACAAACCTGTTGACGGGCCAAACCGCCGGAACCAATTAGTTGTGGTCGCCGCTGGTGCTGACCACAGCCTGTTGTGGTCAACAACGCGTTAACAAGTTTTGGCAACTTAGGTTCGCCAAGACCCTAAACGCGTCCAAATCAGCGGTTTCCCAGCCCAAAAAACCAACTTTCCCCTCCACCGGCATCATGCAGAAGACATTCCAGGTAGGTTCCAAGACGTTCGTGCTCGATCAGGCCAAGGCCGAGGCCGCTTTTGCGGCCAAGAAGGTCATCAACGGCCGCGAGACCATGACCTTCAACCTCCTGCCGCTGAAATACCAGTGGGCGTATGAGCTTTACCGGAAGATGAAGGCCAACCACTGGGAGCCCGAGGACATCCCGATGGGCAAGGACATCGAGCAGTGGCGCGACGAGAAGGCCCTGACCGACGCCGAGCGCTGGATCATCCGCATGGGCATCGGCTACTTTTCCGCCGCCGAGGGCATCGTGGGCGACAACATCCAGCACGTCGTCCGCGAGCTCGTCACCGCCCCCGAGCTCAAGCTCGTGCTCGGCCGCCATGCGCACGAGGAGAACATCCACGCCGATTCGCTGCTCTACATGATCTCCTCCCTCGCCATCAACCCGCACGAGTGCGAGGCGATGTTCGAGGACGTGCCGACCATCGTCCGCAAGAACGAGTTCGTCACCAAGGTCTCCCGCGAGCTGCGCCGCGAGCTCGACCTCACGCAGGCCGCCAGCAAGCAGCTCCTCGCCAAGAACATCTTCGTCTTCGGCCAGTGCATGGAGGGCACGCAGTTCTACGGGCTCTTCGGCATGATCCTCTCGCTTTACCGGCAGAACAAGTTCCCCGGCATCGGCCAGATGTTCCGCTACACGCTGCGCGACGAGTCCAACCACATCGAGGTCTTCCGCAACCTGTTCATGGACCTCATCGAGGAGAACCGCGAGATCTGGACCGGCGAGTTCAAGGAAGAGCTGCGCGGCCTGATGGCCGAGGCCGTGACCCTGGAGAAGGAGTTCATCCGCGACTGCCTGCCCGTCAATTCGGTGGGCCTGAGCGCCGACGATTTCACCCAATACATCGACTACATCGCGGACCGGCGCCTCGAGGGCGTCGGCCTGGCCCCGCTCTCCGCGGGCATCAAGAATCCGCTGCCTTGGCTGGCCGAGATGATGGACATCAAGAAGGAGCAGAACTTCTTCGAGGGTCGCGTCACCGAATACCAGAAGGCCTCCTCCCTCAACGTTGCTGCCGACGACGAGCTCTGAGCCCCCGGGGCCCGTCGCTGCGTTTCCCTCCGTCCCGCCCGTTTCCGTCTTTCACCCCGTTCGCCTGATTGGCCGCCGCCGCGGCGTTTCAGCCGTTTCCCGTCCGCTTTTCCCTCCCTTCCACCGTCCACCACCGCCGTCCCGCCGCCTTCCATGAGCAATCCTTCCCTCGCGCACGACCTCGCCCTGAAGCGCACCGTCCACACCCCCGTCGAACAGAAGCCCCACTACGCCTGGCGCGATGTCGTCGCCACCGAGAACATCGCGGTGCCGCCCGTCGTCCTCCTCTGCCCGCACGGCGAGGAGAAGTTCACCCTCACCGAGGTCGCCGACACCCTCGGCAAGGCCCTGACCAATGTCGCCCTCGCCAAGGGTGAGAAGGACATCTTCAACGACACCAACCGCGCGTGGGTCGCCCGCATCTGCCGCGAGGTCGCCGCCAATCTCACCACGCTCGCCCGCAGCCAGAATCCCCTGCGCCTCTCCCTCAACGCCCTCTACGAGCTCATCGAGAAGACGCTCGTGGACAACAACGCCTACTTCGTCGCCAAGAGCCTCCTGCTCAACCGCGCCCGCAAGATCGCCGTGGACCGCGAGGCCGCCGCCGCGTCCACTCTCCGCGTCATCCGCCGCAACAACCAGGTCGTCCCGTGGAGCGACCAGAAGGTCGAGATCGCCGTCCGCAAGACCTTCCTCTCCCTCGAGCGCGACTCCGCCCCCGCCGTCGCCATCACCCAGGCCGTTTCCGCCCGCGTCCACGCCTCCAAGCAGGCCTTCGTCCACATCGAGGAAATCCAGGACATGGTCGAGGAAGAGCTGATGAAGGCCGGCTTCTTCAAGGTCGCCAAGGCCTACATCCAGTTCCGGGAGCGCGCCGCCGCCGTGCGCGCCGCCGGGGGCGAGGAGACCGCCGAGGCTCCCGCCGCGCCCGCGGCCCCCGCCGCCGGCCAGGAAACGCTGATCATGGTCAAGAAGCCCGACGGCACCAACGTGTTCTGGGATGGCGCCGACCTCCGCAAGCGCATCGAGTTTGCCTCCATCGGGCTCGACCTCTGCCTCACCGCCGAGGAGATCGAGCAGGAGCTGCGCCGCGCCATCTACGACCAGATCACGCAGAAGGACCTCGACGCCACCATCGTCCTCAATTCCAAGACCCTCATCGAGAAGGACGCCGATTTCGCCAAGTTCGCCGGCCGCATCCAGCTCACCTACATCTACGAGGAGGTCCTCGGCTGGGACATCACCCGCGACGGCATCGGCGCCCTCAAGGCCGCCCACCAGCGCGCCTTCCGCAAATACCTCGAGCACGGCGTCGCCATCAAGCGCCTCAACCCCCGGCTGCTCGACTACGATCTGGAGAAGCTCGCAGCCGCCCTCGACCCGTCCTCCGACCTCGAGTTCGACTTCCTCGGCATCCAGACCCTCTACGACCGCTACCTCATCATCGACAAGACGCGGAAGCCCTCCCGCCGCATCGAGACGCCGCAGTTCTTCTGGATGCGCGTCGCCATGGGCCTGATGCTCGACGAGCCCGCCGCCCGCGAGGGCAAGGCCGCCGCGCTCTACGATCTCTACAAGACCCGCCGCTTCTGCAGCAGCACGCCCACGCTCTTCAACGCCGGCACCCTCCACTCGCAGCTTTCCTCCTGCTACCTCTACTACGTGGACGATTCCATCGAGGGCATCATGCTCCGCGGCATCGCCGAGAACGCCTTCCTCTCCAAGTGGGCCGGCGGCCTCGGCGGCTCGTGGACCGCGGTCCGCGGCACCGGCGCCTACATCGGCGGCACCAACGGCGAGTCGCAGGGTGTCATCCCCTTCCTCAAGCTCCACAACGACCAGCTCGTCGCCGTCAACCAGGGCGGCAAGCGCAAGGGCTCCGGCTGCGCCTACCTCGAGACGTGGCACAACGACATCCTCGAGTTCCTCGAGCTCCGCAAGAACACCGGCGACGACCGCCGCCGCACCCACGACATGAACACGGCGAACTGGATTCCCGACCTGTTCATGAAGCGCATGGAGGCCCGCCAGTCCTGGACGCTCTTCCGCGCCAACGAGACCAAGGATCTCCACGAGCTCTACGGCAAAAAGTTCGAGGAGGCCTACCTCCGCTACGAGAAACTCGCCGAGGAGGGCAAAATCTACGGCCAGAAGATCGAGGCCCTCGAGCTCTGGAAGAAGATGCTCTCGATGCTCTTCGAGACCGGCCACCCGTGGATCACCTTCAAGGACGCCTGCAACGTCCGCTCCCCGCAGGACCACGTCGGCGTCATCCACTCGTCCAACCTCTGCACGGAGATCACGCTCAACACCTCGAACGACGAGACCGCCGTCTGCAACCTCGGCTCCGTCATCCTCGAGACGCACCTCAAGCCCGACGGCTCGCTCGACCACGACAAGCTCCGCGAGACCATCCGCACCGCCGTCCGCGCGCTCGACAACGTCATCGACATCAACTTCTACCCCACGAAGGCCGCCGAGACCTCCAACCGCCGGCACCGCCCCATCGGCATGGGCGTGATGGGCCTCGCCCACGCGCTCTACCTGCGCGGTCACGCCTTTGCCTCGCCCGAGGCCGTCGAGTTCAACGACGAGGCCATGGAAGCCATCGCCTACTATGCCTACGAGGCCTCCTCCGACCTCGCGGCCGAGCGCGGCACCTATTCCACCTACCAGGGTTCGAAGTGGGACCGCGGCCTCCTCCCGCAGGACACCGTGGACCTCCTCGAAAAGGAGCGCGGCGTCGAAGTCGAGGTGCCCCGCGGCGGCCGCATGGACTGGGCCCCCGTCCGCGCCAAGATCGCCAAGCAGGGCATGCGCAACAGCAACGTCCTCGCCATCGCGCCCACGGCCACCATCTCCAACATCACGGCCACCTCGCCCTGCATCGAGCCCACCTACAAGAACCTCTTCGTGAAGAGCAACCTCTCCGGCGAGTTCATCGTGCTCAACCCCTTCCTCGTGAAGGACCTCAAGGCCCGCGGCCTGTGGAACCAGGAGATGATCGACAACCTCAAGTATTACGACGGCGAGCTGAAGGACATCCCCACCGTCCCCGACGACCTCAAGGCCAAGTATCTCACCGCCTTCGACATCGACCACAAGTGGATCATCGACGCCGCCGCGCGCCGCCAGAAGTGGATCGACCAGGCCCAGTCCGTGAACCTCTGGATCAAGACCCCGGACCTGAAGACCCTCAGCCACA